>CABYIO010000001.1 GCA_902519075.1 uncultured Bacteroidota bacterium
GTAGAGTAGTAAATATAGTAAATTTATAAGACCGAATTAAAAAAACAAAAGCCCTCATTAGAGTGAGGGCTTTATGTGGTACCTCCAGGAATCGAACCAGGGACACACGGATTTTCAGTCCGTTGCTCTACCAACTGAGCTAAGGTACCTTTTAAGCGCGTCAAAGATAGATTCAATTTTGTTATTCCCAAAATTATTTTATAAAAATGCTTTTGTAAATTTGAGGTGTTACAAGATTGCATGAACTTAGTAGTAGACATTGGTAATAATTTTTTTAAACTTGGAATTTTTGAAAATTCTAATTTGATCTTTAGCTTTTCTGATAAAAACGACAGAATTGATATTGAAATTGAGAAAATTATTTGCAAGCACATGGAGTTAAATAATGCTCTGATCTCAAATGTTTCTTCTCTAAAAATTAGAGATACACTGGATAGATTTAATATTAAGAACTATGAATTAGATTCAACTTTTGTTTTTCCTTTTAAGTTAAATTATAAGACCCCTGAAACGCTAGGTAATGATAGGCTTGCATTAGCAGCTGCTGCTACAATTTTATTTCCCAATTCTAATAATTTAGTTATAGATGCAGGAACATGTATTACAATTGATTTTATAGATAATAATAATAATTTTATGGGTGGGTCAATTTCTCCAGGAGTTAAAATGAGATATGATTCATTACATCATTATACCGCAAACCTTCCAATGCTAAAAAATGAAAATAATTTTGATTTTCCTGGTAATTCAACTAATGCTTCAATACATGCTGGTATTATTGGTGGAGTATCTAATGAAATCATGGGATTTATTAATAAAATAAATTCAAGATATGAAAAGGTGAATGTGATATTAACAGGTGGAGATGCTAAAATTTTGTCAAAAACATTAAAAATCACCATATTTGCGAATCAAAATTTTATCTTAGAAGGCCTCAATTGCATTCTAAATCTAAATAAAAATTAATTGGACAGAATATTAGCTATACTATTTTCCTTGTTTTTTGCGTGTTTAACGGTAAAATCACAAAATAACACATCCTCACCTTATTCTTTTTATGGAATTGGATCACTTGATTTTAAGGGTACATCTGAAAGTAGAGCAATGGGGGGTGTAAGTGTATACAATGATAGTATTCATATGAATTTTAGAAATCCTGCTTCATACACTGGAAAAAATATGTTTTCATTTAATAATGAAGGAAGACTTGTAAAATTTACTGTTGGATTAGGTCATTCAGAAACTGACCTTAAAACTTCAACAAATAGTTCTGAAACCACAAATACCAGTTTTGAATATCTCGGCTTAAATGTTCCAATGGGGAAATTTGGTTTTGGTTTTGGATTAATTCCTTATTCATCTGTTGGCTATAAATTACAATCATCAAATCTTGACAACCAACTTCAATACAAATACTCTGGCAACGGAGGTCTAAACAAAGCTTTTTTGGGATTTGCTTACCAACTATCAGATAATATAGCTATTGGTTTTGATGCAAAATATAATTTTGGTAATATTCAAAATTCAGCTCTTGAATATTTATATGATGATGAATCTTTACCTCTAGATTACCAAGCTAGAGAACAAAATAGGTCTGATTTGAGTGGAGTTAATTTTAATTTTGGTTTAACATTTATAAGAGGTTTTTCTGAAAACCTTGAATTACATGCTTCCCTTACACACTCGCCAGATTATAATCTAAGTTCAAGGAATAGCAGAACATTTGCTTCTGTTGTAATTAATCCTAATACACAGATTGAGTTTCCTGTAAACGAAATTAATGTAGATTTAGAATCTTTGGGGTTAGATAAGACTGATTTGTCTATGCCATCCATTACAAGTTTTGGTTTCGGGATTAGTAAACCAAAAAAATGGTTTTTAGGAGCTGAATATACTACTATTACCAGTAGTGTCTTTTCAAATGATTTGATTAACATTGAAAATAGTGAATTTGAAGATTCATCAAAAATATCTTTTGGTGGATTTTATATTCCTGATTATGCTTCATTTAGTAAATTTTGGAATAGAGTTGTTTACAGGGCTGGATTGTACTCTGAAAAAACGGGATTAGTTATCAATAACGAATCAATAAATGAATTTGGCATATCATTTGGACTGGGTATCCCTGCAGGCGGTTTATTCTCAAATGTTAATACAACCGTTGAATTTGGTAAAAGAGGAACCACAAATGAAAATTTAGTTGAGGAAAATTTTATTAATTTTCAATTAAGTTTATCACTTAATGATAGGTGGTTTATAAAGAGGAAATATAATTAATTATGAAGAAGTTTTTTGGATTTTTATTGTTGTTACTGATTTCGGCTAATTCATTTTCACAAGCCAATGAGGATGATATTAATGCATTATCAATTTTTAGCGAATATGTTAAAGCTAAAAATTATGATGCTGCATTTGATCCCTGGATGGAGCTAAGAGAAAGAAGTCCAAAGTTTAATAGTGCTATTTATGTATATGGAGAGAGGATATTAAAACACAAAATTAAAAATTCAACTTCTCAGGAAAAAGTTAATTATTTAAATGATTTATTGAAATTATGGGAGGAGAAAAGAGAATTTTTTCCCAGTAAAACTCCCCAAGGTGATATTCTAGCAAAATCAGCACAATTACAATATGATAATAAAAATGATTTAGGCTTGAGTAATTCTGAAATTTATTCAAATTTTGACAGAGCATATAATGAAGACTTAAGTTCATTTAATAATCCTAAAAATTTATATACATACTTTAAACTTATTGTTAAGCTTTATGATGAGAATCTAAAAAGTGCGGAGGATTTATTCACTAAATATGATGAGATTTCTGAAAAAGTTGAAAAAGAAATAAAGAATTATACGAACAAGGTTAATAAATTTGTCAATGCATCAGATGAAGAAGTTTCTATTTCAGCTAAAGATCAGAGACGTATCAAATCATATAATAGTTTTTTAAAGGCATATGATCAGATATCAAAGGGTATGGAAAAAGATCTAGGTGATCGGGGTAACTGTGATAATTTAATCCCGCTCTATGAAAATAATTTTGATGCAAATCAGAACGATGGAAAATGGTTAAGTAGAGCTATGAATAGATTATACGGAAAGGAGTGTGATGAATCTCAACTTTTTGTCAAAATTGTTCAGAAAAAAAATGAATTAGAACCAAATGCATCAACAGCTTATTATTTAGGTACTATTAAAGATAAACAAGGAAATTCATCAGAAGCTATAGCATACTATAATCAAGCAATTGAATTAGAAACTGACTCCTATGAAAAAGCCAAAATATTATTTAGAATAGCCACAAATTTTAGAAAAAACGGACTCTACTCTAGGGCAAGATCATATTACATGCAAGCACTAGGCTTTAATCCATCAATGGGAAGGTCATATTTAGCAATTGCTCAAATGTATGCATCTAGTGCAAAAAATTGCGGGGCAGATAACTTTAGTCAAAGAGCTGTTTATTGGCTTGCATCACAGGAGGCTATGAAGGCATCTAGAGTTGATGGTACTTTAAAAAGCGCTGCTCTCAAGAGTTCTAGAAATTACGAAGCAAAGGCACCTCAGAAATCTGAAATATTTTCGTCAGGCAGAGAGGGTGAAGTAATCAAAATTTCTTGTTGGATTAATAGATCTGTAAAAGTACCTAATCTTTAATAGTTGAAATATTTAATTTCAGTTTTTCTTATGTTATTTTTTTCCTGTAATGGAGAAAAAGATTTAACGTCTTTTTTAAGGACTGCAGACATACCAGTTTCCTCAGCTTTGGAAATAAACACCGTTCATACTGATTCTGGAATCGTTAGTAGTATTTTAAACAGTCCTAAGATGTTAAATTTTACTAATGCTAATTTTCCATATTTTGAATTTCCTACAAATATTGAAGTAATTTTATTTGATGAGAACAATAATCAAACTAAAATTATTGCAGATTATGCAATTTCTTATTCAAACAGTGATTTGATAGATTTAAGAGGTAATGTTATTGTATCAACTCATTTGATGGATACATTAATTTCAGATCAACTATACTACGATAGAGCTGAAGAATGGTTATTTACAAATTTTGACTTTAGATATGTTTCATCAGATAAAGATATTTATGGCAAAGGCTTTGATTCGGACAAGTCTTTTGACAAAATAAAGTTTTTGAAGGTTAACGGATATGTATCCCTTGAAGATTAATATTAATTATTCTATTTACTTTATAACTTATATTAATTATAAATCTATTCTATAATACTATCATAAAATTATTTTTTATAATTGATAATAAAATACTACTTTTGGCCACTACTTTTATTCAAAAAATATGGCAGTTTTAGGAAAAATTCGAGCACTTGGACCTGTAGCATTAATAAGTGTTATAGGTTTAGCTTTATTTGCATTTGTATTTTCAACAGGTTCAGGTACCGTTACTGATGTCTTTAAAGCAGATGAATTTAATCAGAGTCGTGTGGCAGTTGTCAACGGAATTGAGATGGATAGATCAGATTTTATGCAAAAGGTTGATAATCTCGAAAAGCAGAATAGAGGTTCTAGTTCATCAATACAAGCAATGAATTCAATATGGAATTCGGAGCTAAAAAAACTTGTTTTACAATCTGAATATCAAAAAATTGGTATTCAAATTGAAAGAGAAATGATGAGGGATTTTTTAAAGACTAATCTAATAGCTTTTGAAGACTTTCAAGACAAGAATGGTGAATTTGACGAATCGAAGTTAAACCAATTTATTTCTAATCTTAAGGAGATATCTCCTGAGACGATGGAATTACAAGGGTCATTGGTAAATTACGAGTCTTGGAATAACTTTGAAGAAAATATTGGAACAATTGGAATAGAAGAAATCTATTACAGATTAGTTGATGCAGGAATTAATACCGCATTATTTGAAGGCGAAGAAGATTATTTTAATTCAAATGATGTAGTAGACTTTAAATATGTAAAAATTCCTTTTACAAAAGTTTCAGACAATGACATTAAAGTTTCAAAATCTGAGGTAACCAAATACATTAATGAAAACGAAAATAATTATTCTTCTGATCCTTCAAGAGATTTAATCTTTGTAAAGTTTGAAGAAAACCCATCGGGATTAGATAAATCTGAGGCAAAGTCAAGTCTTAATTTACTTTTACAGGATAGAGAAGAGTATGACCCAAATTCCCAAAAAAAACATAACCTATAGAGGTTTTAAAAACACAAATAATAACGAAGAGTTTTTAAATATTAATTCTGCTATCAAATTTTTTGATTCATATGTATTTAAATCATCTTTATCCCAGTCTGTTGCTGAAAATATCTACAACCTTAGAAAAGGGGAGGTTTATGGACCTTATAACGAAAATGGATTTGTTAAAGCAACTAAGTTAATTGATTCAAAATTTATAGCGGACTCTGCTAAGGTTAGACACATATTAATACCTTACATGGGATCTTTTAGAAGCGGTTCCGATGTTTCTAAAGCAAAAGATCAAGCAAAAAAGACTGCAGATAGTATTTCTAGGGTTTTAAAATCAAATAGAGGTAAATTTAATTCTTTACTAAGTTTATCTTCTGATCAGTTCAGCAATGAAAATGAAGGAATTATTGAGTTTGCTTATATTGATGGATTTGCGCCTGAATTTAGGGATTTCTCTTTTGAAAAAAGAGTTGGATCTATTGATGTAGTCGAGACTGACTTCGGATTTCATGTAATTGAAATTCTATCTCAGGGTAAAAAGCAAAAGGCAGTCAAGGTTGGAAATCTTGCAGTTAAGGTCGAACCCACGGAGAGAACAAGAGATAGCATATACAACATTACCTCCAAATTTGAAATTGCTGTAAACGAGGAAGACTTTAGAGAATATTCAAAAGAAAATAATATTAAAATCAACCCAGTTAACAATATCGGTGAATTGGATGAGAATATTCCTATGTTAGGCCAACAAAGAAGTATTGTAAGGTGGGCTTATGACGAAAATACTGACAAAGGTGATATTAAAAGATTTAGTTTAAAAAAACGGAGGTTATGTAATTGCTATGTTAACTTCCATCAATGACAAAGGAATGATGTCATATGAGAAATCATCAATTACTGCTTTGCCTAAAGTAAAAAATCAAAAGAAAGCTCAAAAAATCATTCAAAGTATAAAATCATCAACACTTGATGAAATTGCAACTCAGAATAATGCTGAGGTTCAAACGGCATTGTCTGTTAATATTAATAATCCTGTTATTTCTGGAGTTGGAAATGAACCAGCTGTTGTTGGATATGCAATGGGTATAAATAGAGATATTACATCTGCAGCAATTATCGGAAACAGTGGAGTATTTTATATATATGTTACTGATAGAAGAAAAGCATCTTCTTTGGCTAATTATCAGAATATGATTAATATTATAAGTTCTACTAGATCAAGTAATGTCAGAAATAAAGCCTATACTGCATTAAAAGTAAAAGCTGAAATTGAAGACTTCAGGGGAACTTTTTACTAATCTATATAAACTATTTCTCTAAGGGGAAATATTGTATTTAATCCTCTATTTTTAAAATAAGTTAGGTCTTTATTTTTAGTTGTTACTAAAATAAAATCACCGCCCCAGGATCCAAGACTTTTAATTTTACCACCTTTATATCCCATAAAAGTTGATTTTTGAATGGGGTTAATCGAAATAGCTTTGGAAATTATTGACTCGTGTTCTTGCATGAGTTCTTCAAAGTGAATTAAATCACTACACTTCAAAAATTCATCTGAAATTCTGTTTATTTTTTTTATTAGGTCATCTTTATTGAATTGACTTTTTGAATAATTTTCAATGGAAGTTTGTGTGTTTTGTTTTTTTCCAAGGTAAATCAGAAATAGATACTCAATAAAGGGTGGGTTAAAATCCACCTTTTTTACATTTATAGAATTTCCCATTTTATTATAAATAATCGGATGATCCACATCACAGCATGCAATGTCATAACCACTACCTTTAAATGTCGAGAACAATAATTTATAAGGATCTACATTTGCCCATTTAGCAAGATTATTTACAAAAGTTGAGGATGATCCTAATCCCCATTCTTTTTCAAAATTGAGTTTTGTAACAAATTTATTTCCTAAAATACTTTTCGGTTCATTTGTTTTACTAATGTGATTGAATAGCGATATAATTTTTTCAGAAATTATATTTTTTTTACCCAGACTTAAAAGATTATTATTATCTAATATAAATCTCTCTTCATACCATAAATTGTCATACTTATCAAAACTTTGCCATTCAATCGTATTTTCATCACATTTAGAAACCGATAAATCTTGGGTTAATTTTGCAGGTAAAGCAATTGATTTTGCTCCGTCAATGACTAAATATTCGGAACTTAACAGGATTTTACCGTTACTTTTAAATAACATTTATCGGATTTTTTTTATAAAATTTTCAACGCTTGAGCTACTCACTAAGTTATCTTTAAAATATATATAGGATTGCTTTTTTTCGTTTTCAGATGCTTTATGCTTGTTTAATAAATTTGTCAAATGCATTTTCATATGCCCTTTCTGTATTCCAGATGTAACCAAAGATCTTAATGCTCCAAAATTTTGCGCAAGTCCAACGGAGGCTATTATATTCATTAAATCCTTGGCATTTGGGTTTTCTAATATGTTTAGAGCTAACTTAACTAAAGGGTGTAAATTAGTGACACCGCCTACAGTTCCTATCGCTAACGGCAATTTTAATTCAAAATAAAATATTTCATTCTCTATATAAGCATTTGTCAAGCTTTTGTATTTTCCGATTGATGCATATGCGTGTGCCCCTGCTTCAATTGCTCTAAAGTCATTTCCAGTGGCTATTGCAACAGAATCAACCCCATTCATAATTCCTTTATTATGTGTTACAGCTCTGTGTATATCATTATTTGCAATTTCTATTGCTTTAACCAATCTGTTGGCGAAATTTTTGGTTTCAGGTTCAAGGTTGTTTAGTTCTGAAACACTACAGCTCAAAGAGGATTTGACAATGCAGTTTGGGACATAATTTGATAAAATACTCATAATAATTTCAATATCTTCCATTTTCAATTCTTTACTGTTAAATTTTGAAATTGAATTGCAAAAAGTTTTTGAAAAATCTTCTAAGCAAGAATTTATAAAGTTTGCACCCATGGCATCAACAGTATTAAATGTGGCAAAAAGTTGATAATACCCATGTAGATCTGATGTTTTATCGATTAATTGTATGTCATTAATACCTCCACCTCTAGATTCCATCTTTTTGGTTAACTCCATAGAGTTTTTAAATAATAATGGCTTTACAAAATCAAAGTATTCACTAATTATTTTTTTTTCTCCTTGAAAAATGAAATGTACCTGACCAATTTTTTCTTCATCAATGACTTCAGCTTTAAAGCCACCATGCTTCATCCAAAATTTTGCAGCTTTACTTGCAGCTGCAACTACTGAGCTTTCCTCAATGGTCATGGGTACCGAATAAATTTTTTCATTAATTAGGAAATTAGGGGCAATTGCAAATGGTAAATAATAATTTGAAATTGTATTTTCAGAAAACTCATCATGTAACTTTTGAAGGTTGCTATCAGTGTTCCAATATTGAGTAAGTATTTTTTTTGCTGAATTACCGTCTTGAAAGCATGTTTTGGTTAGCCATTCAATTTTTTCGTCTTTTGATAGTTTTGAAAAACCTTTTATTTCTTCAGACATTATAGGATTATTTACAAATCAAAGATAATATACTTGACTTTAAATTATTATCAATAATTTATTAATGATTAAATTAATATAATTAGGTAAAATATAATATTTTAGTGTAATCTAAAAAATAAATTATGACAACCAATTCATTAACACAGGAAAAAACAATTTTTGGACATCCAGCAGGATTGTATATTTTATTCTTCGTCGAAATGTGGGAAAGATTTTCTTATTACGGAATGAGAGCAATCCTAACCCTATTTTTAGCGGCTCCCATAATAATGGACGATCCTCAATCAGGTTATGGATGGACAAATGCCGAAACACTTTCATTCTATGGTACTTACACAATGTTTGTCTACTTGATGTCAATACCTGGTGGATGGATAGCTGATAAATTCATAGGTCAAAAAAAGGCAGTTATGCTAGGCGGATTATTACTCTGTTTCGGTCACGGAATTTTAGCAGTAGATGCTGAATGGGCATTTTTTACTGGTCTTATTCTGATTGTAGTGGGTGTTGGTTTTTTAAAACCAAATATATCCACAATGGTTGGTGGTTTATATAAGAAAGGTGATAATAAGAGGGATACTGGTTTTTATATTTTCTATATGGGTATAAATATTGGTGCATTTCTTGGTGCATTAACTGTTGGTGCAGTTGCTGCAAAATATGGTTGGCACTATGGATTTGGATTAGCTGGTATTGGAATGGCAATAGGACAAGTAGTCTACATGTATGGTTTGAAATACTTAGAAGGAGTTGGTGAATTCATTGGAAGTGATAAATCCCCAGATAAAGATTTAATGAATAAACCTTTAAATAGCGTTGAAAAAGACAGAATGCTTGTAATGTTTTTATCATTCTTAATTATTATTGTTTTTTGGGGAGCATTTGAGCAGGCCGGTGGATTGATGAGTCTTTATACTGAACAAAAAACTGACAGAGTGCTTTCTTTTTCATTACCATTCATTGGGAATGAAGTACCTGCAGCAATATTTCAATCAATAAATGCCTTCTTTATAATAATATTTGCAACAATAGTAGCAAAGTTTTGGAGTGATTGGGCAAAAAAGGGTAAGGAATCTTCTTCTTTGTTTAAAATGGCTATAGGATTAATTATTATGGCTTTTGGTTTTTTCTTTATGACTAAAGCTTCAACAGAGGTTGTTATGGAAGGCGATGAAGTTGTACAAAAATCTGCAATGATATGGTTAGTATTAGCATATTTGTTCCATACAATTGGCGAATTATGTGCCTCACCAGTTGCTTTATCCTTTATAACAAAACTAGCACCTGTAAAATATGCTGCTTTTATGATGGGGGCATATTTTGCAGCGACAGGTCTTGGTAACAAAGTTGCAGGATTTGTTGGACAGCTTTCAGAAGGTGCTGGAGAATTTCAGGTATTTACGGGTATTGCTATTTTCTGTACATTATTCGGAATCCTGGTTTTATTATTATTAAAGCCTCTGAAAAGACTAACTCACGGGGCTGAGGAAATGGACAGCTAATCATGAATAATAATGATCAATTTTTTAGTAAAACAGTAATAGGACACCCTGCTGCATTATTCGTTTTATTTTTCACCGAAATGTGGGAAAGATTCTCTTATTATGGAATGAGAGCCATTCTAGTCATATTTCTTACAGGAGCTATTCTTGGTGACAACCCAGGTTGGGGTTGGAGTTCATCTGCTGCATTATCTTTACTTGGAACATATGCTATGTTTGCTTATCTAGCCCCCCTTGCAGGTGGGTGGTTAGGAGACGAAAAAATAGGTTATAGAAATGCGGTTGTTATTGGTGCATTACTAATGACATTAGGTCATGCATCAATGGCTTTTGAAACTCCAACTTTTCTTTATTTAGGGATATCATTACTTGTTATTGGAACGGGTTTTTTTAAACCAAACATCACCTCCATAATTTCAAAAATGTATGAAGGAAGAGATGATAAAAAAGACGGAGCTTTTAATATATTTTATATGGGTGTTAACGCTGGAGCTTTTCTGGGTATTATGCTATGTGGATGGGTTGGTGAGAAAATAGGTTGGTCATTCGGATTTGGATTAGCTGGAATATTTATGCTTTTAGGCATGATCCAGTTTTATTTTGCTCAACCATTATTTGGTAAAATTGGTGATGCCCCTTCTAAATCTGATGAAAAGTTGGTTATTAAAAAAAATACAAAAGAGAAACTCAACCCTTTTTTACCAATAGATATTTTGTTGATTTTAACTTTTATTATTAGTGCACTTATATTCATAATAAATGATCCTCTTAGTAAAATTGGTGGAGTTGATATTTTAAATTTCACTTATTTTGGAATGGAAAACTCATTGTTTTTTGCACTTGTTGCATTTGTTGCATTTGTAGCTTTATTGCTAGTGCGAATCCCAAGATATACACCAATCGTTCGAGATAGAATGATTGTGTTTACAATATTCTGCATTTTTACTGTTTTCTTTTGGGCTGCATTTGAGCAAGGGGCAGGTTCTTTGCCCTTATACACTAGGGATTTCACTGACCGTTTTCTTGAAGGAAACTCAGCTCTAATTTTTAAAATTGTGGATATTTCGGTAACAGTTATTCCGCTTTTGATAATTACATATGTATTAATAAGCTTGTTTAAGAAAACCTTTAGTGAAATTCTATTTTCAAATATAGTCCTTGGTATTAGTTTTGTCATCGTATGGGGAATCATAATCTTTAAAATATATACTGAGTCACAGTCTACATCAACTGAGGTTCCAATTACTTGGTTTGCAATTCTAAACTCTCTTTTTATAATTGTATTTGCACCACTATTTGCTAAGTGGTGGGACAGTAGCTATAACCCTCCAGCATCGGTTAAATATTTTTTAGGTTTAGCCCTTTTAGGAGTTGGATTTGGATTTTTAGCATTTGGAGCTAGAAATGTACCATCAGGTGCTGATAGTGCTAGTTTAAGTATGATTTGGTTAGTTTTAGCATATTTGTTTCATACCCTGGGTGAATTATGTTTATCTCCTATGGGGCTTTCCTATTTAAGTAAACTAATTCCTGCAAGGATGATAGCTTTTATGTTTGGGGTATATTATCTAGCAGTTGCTATTGGAAATAAGTTGGCTCATTATATCGGCGGAGATATTGACAAAATTACTCAAGAGTATAGTTTATCTGGCTTCTTTTTAATATTTACTATAATTCCAATAGGTCTTGGAGTTGTTTCACTGTTATTACATCCATTGATTAAAAAATCAATGCACGGAATTAGATAAATATCTTTTCTTATTTTTGTCAAATATTATAATTGTATGAGATTAGCATTATATATAAAAATCATAATAGTTTGTTTTTTTTCTGTTGATTCTCTTCTTTCACAGGAAATAAAGTGGATATCATTAGAAGACGCTGTTTATCTTCAAGAAGCTGCTCCCAGAAATATAATTATTGATATGTATACTAACTGGTGTGGACCATGTAAATTGCTTGACAGAAATACATTTGCAAACAAAGATGTAGCAAAATACATTAATGACAACTTTTATGCTGTTAAATTTAATGCCGAAGGAAATGATATAGTAAATTTTAAAGATTTTACATTTACGAATCCTAATTATGATCCTGCAAAAGCAAATAGAAGAAATAGTAGTCATCAACTAAGTCAAGCATTTAGAATTCAAGCTTTTCCTACAATTGTATTTTTAGATAAATCATCTAATTTATTACACAAGCTTAGGGGTTACAAAACTCCAAAACAGTTGGAGGTTTATTTAAAATTATTCACTGATGAAAATTATAAAAACTATAATTCTCAAGAAGAATTTAATAAGTTTTTTGAGTCTTTTGTTTATGAATTTGACTCTAAGTGATAATTGATAATTTTTTTTGCTGTTTCTCTGCTAGCTCCTTTTTTATTTAATAAATTTTCTAACTCATTATAATATCCAATTACTTTATCTCTTCCATCTTTGCTGAGGATTACTTCAAGTTCTTCTAGTATGTTTTTAGTGTTTAAATCATATTGAATTAGCTCCTTTACTGCTCCTTTGTTTAGTATCAAATTAACTAGTGAAATAAATTTTAGGTTCCTTAATAAAAATTTTCCGATTAGAATTGAAATCCAGCTTGACTTATAGCAAACAATTTGAGGTGTTTTAATCAGTGCAGCTTCAAGAGTTGCAGTTCCAGATGTAACTAAAGCGGCTGAAGATCTTTCAAGTACATTGTAGGTTTGATCTTCAACAATATTAACATTTTCATAATCACTGCTTCTAATAAATTTTTCATAAAATGATTTGTTTTTTGACGGAGCAGCACAGATTGTAAATTGGTAGTTTTTAAAAAATTTTGTAACGCTAAGCATCAGTGGTAATATTTTACTAATCTCTTGATCTCTACTTCCGGGCAGAAGAGCTATTAATTTTTCCCTATTTGAATTTTCTTTTACATTTTTTTTCAAAACATCTAATAAAGGATGTCCAACATAAATAACATCATATTTCAATTTTTTATAATAATCTTTTTCAAATGGAAGAATTACAAACATCTGATCAATAACTTTTCTTATAGTTTTAATTCTATTTTCCTTCCAAGCCCAAAGTTGAGGAGATATGTAAAAATGATTAATAAAGTTTTTAGATTTTGCCCATTTTGCAATCCTCATATTAAAGCCGGGGAAATCAACATAAATAATTGCATCTGGTTTATACTCTAAAATATCTTTCTTACAAATTGAAATGTTATTTAATATTTTCCCAAGGTTCATAAATACTTCATAAAAACCCATGTAAGAATAGTTCTTGTAATGTTTTACAAGATTATCACTTTGTTCTTTTAGTAGATTACCTCCCCAGCATCTAAATTTTGAGTTGGGGTCTAACTTTTTTATCTCTTTAACTAGATTTGAACCGTGTAAATCACCCGAGGCTTCGCCTGCTATTATATAATATCTCACTAAAAATTATTTATATATATGGTTAATATTGCAATTATAAATGTAGCTAATAAAACCCCTCTAGCTCTTTCTTCATAATCATATTTTAAAAAAATAAAAAATACAATTAAGTTTAAAATAGCACCAAGACTAATCAATTTAGTTATTGAATTATCTAGAAATGAATCATTAATAATTTTAAAAATATTTGAACTATTAGTTTCCTGAAATAAAACAATTATTGTAATAATCACTCCGAAGAGGTTTGCTAAAAAACCACTAAAAAATCCAAAAAAAACTTCTTTTTTATTCAATTGAATTTCCATTTTTTTAGTTCATCCAAATCTCCGTGTGATGTCATATCATAACTAATAGGTACAACAGAAACATACCCTTTTTCAAGAGCCCACTCATCGGTTTCTTCACTATTATCTTGATTTATAAAGCTTCCAGTTAACCAGTAATATTCTTTTCCAAGTGGACTTGTTCTTTTATCATATGTGTCTTGCCAATATCCTTTTGCTTGTCTGCAAATTTTTATTCCTTTAAACTGTTTTATTTTTGATGGGAAATTTACATTTAAGATTAGATTTGATTTTTTCTGATTTAAAACATTGTGAGAAATTTTTTCAATATAATCTTTGCATGGCTCAAAATCTGCATCCCAACTATAATCAAGTAGAGAAAAGCCTATCGATTTAATTCCTTCAATACCCGCCTCTATGGCAGCACTCATTGTTCCTGAGTAAATAACATTGATTGATGAGTTAGCTCCGTGATTAATACCAGAGACACATAGATCAGGCTTCCTTTCTAAGATTTCACGAATTGCAAACTTCACACAATCAGCGGGAGTTCCAGAAATACTATACTCTGTCTGAGGGCCATCGTCAATTTTTTCCTTTTTTGAATAAAGTGTATCACTGATTGTAATAGCATGACCCATTCCACTTTGCGGGCTATCTGGAGCGACTACTACAACTTCACCAAGTTTATTCATGACATGGATAAGTGTTCTTAGGCCTGGAGCTGTTATTCCGTCATCATTTGTTACAAGAATTAGAGGTTTTTTCATATTTAAATATATAAACACAAAATTACACAAATAAATATTTAACTACTTTAACAAAAAATTATAAATAAGCTCATATTTTTTGGCTTAGAATTTGATTATTTTTAACGATTATGAAGAAAAATCTTTTTACTTCACTGATTGCATTTATAATGTGCTTGGCTTCCTGCAGTTTCGTTTCAAAGGATTTTGATACAAGTGATAAAGACAGTCTTGTTATTCAATTAATTACCTATGTATTAGATCAAGCTCATTACCTTGATAAAGAAATTGATGATGACTTTTCCGAAAAGGTATTTAATACATTTCTTGAAAATTTAGACCCTTATAAGAGATATTTTTATGCGTCTGACATTGAAGAGTTTTCAGAATATAAATATTCAATTGATGATGCTTTTAAAATCCCAAATTTAGATTTCTTTGATTTGGTTTATGAAAGATATAAAAAGAGGATGTCAGAATCTGAAAAAATATTTAACAATATTCTTTTAAACCCTTTTGATTTTTCCAAGGACGAAGTTTGTGAGTGTGATTTTGAAGTTCTAGATTATGTTCAAACCAATGAAGAATTGTACGATAGGTGGAGAAAACTTCTCAAAATATACGTTATTGAGAACTATCATAATGAAATTGAGGATGATTTAAGAAAGCTTGAAAAAGATAGTCTTTTTCAGATAAGAAATATTGACTTAATTGAAAAAGAAACCAGAGAATCATTATCTGAAACTATGATTCAGAACTATAAATTTGTTTCTGAGGAAATGCAAAGATCAGATTGGTTTTCTGTATATATTAATTCTTTTGTGTCTCAATATGACCCAAACACCTCATATCTTGATCCGGAGTCAAAAGATAGGTTCGATGTTGATATGTCTGGAAATTATGCAGGTATTGGAGCCCGTTTACAAAAAAAAATAGATAAAGTTGAGATAACTGAAGTTATTTCTGGCGGCCCTGCTTGGAGAGATAATACCCTAGAGAAAGGTGATGCAATATTAAAGGTGAGGCAAGATGATGAAGAAGAACCTGTTAGTATTTTAACTATGAGGCTAAGTGAAGCTGTAAAACTGATTAAAGGCGAGAAAGGAACGAAAGTTCATTTAACTGTCAAAAAAGTAGATGGTTCAATTTCTGAAGTAACTGTAAAAAGGGATATTGTTCAGTTAGAAGAAACATATATTAAGTCTTCAATTGTTAAGAAAGATAATAACAATTATGGAATAATTAATATACCAAAATTTTACATTGACTTTGATAATCAAAGTAATAGGGATGCAGCAAAGGACTTGAAAACTGAGATTGAAAGATTGAAAGAACAGGGCATCAAAGGTTTGGTTATTGATTTAAGAAATAACGGAGGAGGAGCTCTAAAAACCGTGGTTGACATGGCGGGTATGTTTATAAAGAATGGACCAGTAGTTCAGGTAAAATATTATGACAAGGAGAAGCAAGTACTTAGTGACAGGGATAGATCAATTTTATGGACCGGCCCCTTAGTTATACTAGTAAATGAAGGCTCAGCTTCTGCATCGGAAATTTTAGCTGCTGCGATGCAAGATTATAAAAGAGCAATAATTATTGGAGGTAATCAAACTTGGGGTAAAGGAACTGTTCAAAATGTATTTCCGCTTAACAGAATGGTAAGAGGTAATACTAACGGTGATTTAGGTGCATTGAGATATACAACTCAAAAATACTACAGGATTAACGGAGGATCTGTACAATTAGAAGGTGTAAAGAGTGACATTAATGTTCCTTACAGATATAAATATTTAGACTTTGGTGAGAAAGATTCTGAAAATCCTCTTGAATGGGATGAGATTGATGATGTTGATTATACTACTTGGCAAAGTAATTTTGATTTTGATCAAGCCATTCAAAAAAGTAAAGATAGAATGTCCAATAATGAGTATTTAAAACTAGTTGATGAAAATGCGAAATGGATTAAAACGGTCAGAGATGATAAACTCATAAATTTGAATTATGATAATTTCAAAAAAGAACTTGAAGAAAACTTTTCTGAAACCAAAAAATTTGATGCTCTAAATGATTTTTCCATGGATTTTAATTTTAAGTCTTTACCCTATGAGGTTGATTTAATCGAAAAAGATTCTGTTCTTGGAATTAAAAGAAAAAGGTGGCATAAAAGTTTAAATAAGGATGTTTATATTGACGAAGCCTTAAATGTTCTTTCTGATTTAAGATTTTCGTATCTTGAGAACTAACAACTAATTTATGAATTCTATCTCCAAAAAGTTTTTTGACATAAGGAAGAACTTTTTGGGAATACTCAGCTTTACTTTTATCTTATTTGTTTTTTTTATTTCTCTTTTTGCTTATGTTATTGCTCCAGATAGTACTGAAAATGCAAATACAATGAATCTTTCGATTCATTCAAAAAAACCAGGATTTAAAACCGAAATGATTACTTTTAAGGGAGAAAAATCTAAAAAGATTTCCTTGAGTTCTATTTTTTTTGGTTCAAAAGAACAGATTAATCAAATTCCAATTGTCAAATATGAAATTAAGGACGGAATAATATATTATTTACCTTATGCTGTTTCTGAAAACCAGTTTCAAACAATTGAATTACATAAGGCAGAAATAAATGAGAAAAAATATCATTTCGGAACTGATAAGTTTGGAAGAGATGTGTTAAGTAGGATAGTAGTTGGTTCAAGAATATCATTTTATATTGGTTTTGTTTCCGTTTTTATTTCATTATTCATTGGAGTTATTTTAGGATCTATTTCAGGTTATTATTCGGGACTTCCAGATAAAATCATAATGTGGTTGATAAATGTAACTTGGTCTATACCAACACTTTTATTAGTTATTGCTATTACTCTTGCACTAGGTAAAGGTTTTTGGCAGGTTTTTATAGCAGTTGGATTAACCATGTGGGTAGAGGTTGCGAGAATTGTTAGAGGACAGGTTAAACAATATAAGGAAAGACAATTTGTAATTGCTGCTAAGGTTCTTGGTTTTAATGATTTTAGAATTATTACTAAGCATATTTTACCAAATATAATTTCTCCGTTAATTGTAATATCAGCAGCAAACTTTGCAGCTTCAATATTAATAGAGAGTGGACTTAGTTTTTTAGGTCTTGGTGCTCAACCTCCAATGACCAGTTGGGGGCTAATGATTAAAGACCATTATAACTATATTATTCTCGGTGAGCCTTTTCTAGCAATAATCCCTGGAATATGTATTATGCTTCTTGTATGTTCATTTATGATATTAGGTAATTCTCTAAGGGATGTGTTAGATGTAAAAAATTAATTCTCTGAAGGGGGAAACTGAAGTAAAATTTTTCCAACCATTGCATTAATTTTTTCACTCTTTTTTTCAGGTCTGTCAGAATAAATATAACCCTTACCTATACCTTGCCATACTAATTCATTTTTTTTGTTATCAACTATATCAATAAATAATACTCCTTCATTGTATTTAAACGAGTTTAGATACCAGCTTTCCGCATAGTGCCCTATGCCGCTGTATGGACTCTGAATCATTGAACCATAATAATTAGTTGATGGGTAATAATCAACCTTTTGATTAGTTTTTGTGAAGAAATTTATAATAAAGTCAGGGTCAATTGAACTTTTTCTGAAACCTTTATCATATAATTCAACATCAATTGCTTTTAAAATTCTTTTTTTGTCAATATCATTAATCTTTACCTTGTCGATTCCTTGTTTTGAAAAAGCATAGGTTTGAAGATTTGAAAAATCTACATTTTCATTAAAATCTGCACTAACTCTAATTGTATCACAAGAAATAAAAACAGAAAAGACTAAGATTAATGATGTTATTTTTTTCATACTATAAATTTTCTAAAAGATTATCATCTACTAAGTTAGGTAAAGTTATATTAAGTTTTGGATTTTTTTCCATGGCTCTTGAAATTTGATCTATTGCACCCTTATTTCTTGCCCAATTTCTTCTTGCAATACCATTATTAACATCCCAAAATAACATTGATTCAATATTCTTTTCACTTTTTTCAGTACCGTCAATAAGCATACCAAACCCTCCGTTAATTACTTCACCCCAACCAACGCCACCACCATTATGTATACTAACCCATGTAGCACCTCTAAAGCTATCTCCTATAACATTTTGAATTGCCATATCAGCTGTAAACTGGGAACCATCATAAATATTAGAAGTTTCCCTATATGGTGAATCAGTTCCAGAAACATCATGATGATCTCTACCTAGTATAACTGGACCAATTTTTCCTTCTTTAATTGCCTTGTTAAATGCTTTAGCAATTTCAATTCTACCGGTTGAATCAGCGTAAAGAATCCTTGCTTTAGACCCAACAACTAAATCATTTTCCTTTGCTGATTTAATCCACTGAATATTATCCTTCATTTGTTGTTTAGTATCATGAGGAGCTTTTTTTCTTAATTTTTCTAAAACTTCGCATGCAATTGAGTCGGTTATATCTAAATCTTCTTGCTTGCAAGATGAGCAAACCCACCTAAATGGACCAAAACCATAATCAAAACACATCGGCCCCATGATATCTTGAACATAGCTAGGATATTTAAAGCTGCCATCTTCATTTATAATTTCTGCATTTGCTTTAGATGCTTCAAGTAAAAATGCATTTCCATAATCAAAGAAATATGTTCCCTTATTTACATGTTTATTTATAATCTCAACGTGTTTTTTTAATGTTGATTTTACTTCGGTTTTGAATTTTTCTGGGTTTTCATAGATTAATTTATTGGCATCTTCAAATGAATACCCGACAGGATAATAACCTCCAGACCAAGGATTATGAAGAGAAGTTTGATCACTTCCTATATCAACTAGAATATTGTTTTCATAAAATGATTCCCATACATCAACAATATTTCCATGATATGCAATTGATACGACCTCTTTATTTTTTTGTGCAGATTTAACCCTATCTACAAGTTTACCTTTGTCTTTTATAACTTCATCTACCCAATTTTGTGAATGCCTTATTTCAATTGCTTTAATATTAACCTCAGCACATACTGTAATACATCCTGAGATATTTCCAGCTTTTGGTTGAGCTCCACTCATACCACCCAAGCCAGATGTAACAAAAATTTTTCCTCTTGGTTCTTTGTCGATTTTTCTAAATGCATTAAGTACTGTAATTGTAGTCCCATGAACAATGCCTTGCGGTCCAATATACATATAACTTCCAGCCGTCATTTGACCATATTGACTAACTCCAAGAGCATTAAATTTTTCAAGGTCAATCTTCTTAGAGTAGTTGGGAATCACCATTCCATTAGTCACTACTACTCTTGGGGCGTTAGTATGTGAAGGAAATAAACCCATTGGATGACCAGAATACATAACAAGGGTTTGCTCGTCAGTCATTTCAGCCAGATACTTCATAGTTAAAAGATATTGAGCCCAATTTTGAAAAACAGCTCCGTTTCCACCATAAGTTATAAGTTCATGTGGATGTTGAGCAACATTCTTGTCAAGGTTATTTTGAATCATCAACATAATTCCAGCAGCTGCTTTAGAATTATGAGGGTAATCTTCAATTGGCCTTGCATAAATTTCATAATCAGGTCTGAATCTATACATATAAATTCTGCCAAATTTTTCAAGTTCTGAGCTAAACTCATCAATCAAATCTTTATGAAACTTTTTTTCAAAGTATCTTAGAGCATTTCTTATGGCAAGTTTTTTTTCATCAGGTGAAAGTACACTCTCTCTTATTGGCGCATGATTTACTTTAGTGTCGCAACTTTTTTTAGACGGCAATTCACTTGGAATACCTTTTAAAATTTCTTTTTTGAAATTCATTTAATTAATATTTGGGTTAAACCCGTAAGGACAATGTTTACAATTACTTTTACAACAATACCCTCTCTTGAGGTGATATTTTTCGGTAAAACATTTATATCCATCAACAGTTATGTAAAAATCTTCATTATCCATAATTAAATAACAATAGTAATACCAAAGATAAATTAAAACACAATAATTTCGATTATCTTTGTTATAGGTTATTATAATGAAAAAAGTTCCTATCTACTTAATTATTTTAATTCTAACCTTTAGTTGTGGAACTAAAAGAGTAATCTACAATAATAAAACAGAGGAACCCAAAAAAGAGGTTAAAGCCAAAAAGAAAAAGCCAAAAAACAAAAAAACAAAACAGATTGCTATTGTCCCAAAGATTATAAATACTGAGGACTATGTTAAATTTTACTCAAATATTGCAATGGATGAAATGATCCAGTTTGGCATTCCTGCTAGTATTACTTTAGCTCAAGGTATACTTGAATCTGGAGCTGGCAAAGGAAGGTTAGCAGTCCAAGCCAATAATCATTTCGGAATTAAGTGTCATGATTGGAATGGTAAAAAAATATATCATGATGATGATGAAGAACAAGAGTGTTTTAGAAAATATGACAACCCTGAATATTCTTATAGGGACCATTCGTTATTCTTATCTAATAGGGGTAGATATTCTTTTTTATTTGATTTAAAAAAAGATGATTATAAGCAGTGGGCGAAAGGATTAAAAAAAGCAGGTTATGCTACAGATCCAAAATACCCTCAAAAGTTGATTGATTTGATCCAGAGATATCAGCTTTACAAATATGACAATATAGTTCTAAAGAAAAAAAACAAGCCTTACAAGATCAAAAAAGGGGATACTTTATTTTCAATTTCTGAAAAATTCAATATGCCTGTAGATGCAATAATAGAATTAAATAATTTGGAAGGAGACAACTTAATTGTTGGACAAGTAATTATCATAAAAAAATAATATTCAAGTCATCAACGTTTTGGTGTAATCAATGTAGTGGACCAGTGAGGATTGTTTGATTATAGCCTGAACCAAAACCTTGTTGATGATCTTGAATATTAAATATTGAATCCAAAATTACTTTAAAAATTAGTCGAAAAAACTTAAGGTTAATAGAACAAATTAACAGTCCTTTGTTAATAAAGTATTTTTAAAGTCTATTAATAGTAACCATTAGAGATCCTGAGTTTCCATTCCAATTATCTTCAGCTCTAAATCCGTTTTCTGAACAAATTAATTTGACAATTTGCTTCATTTGTTCACTGTTTCCGGTTATGACCTCAAAATCATCAACTCCGTTGTTATAATTGGTAATTAACCAGTTGGGTAGTATATCTTTTACTTTTGAATAAGTATATCCGTGAAGATCAATTTTCAACAAAAACTCCTATTTTAGTTTATGTTTTATAGAGTTAAAGCTTTTTAATTCAGCCTGAGTTAAAACTCTTAACAACATTTCTTCAGCCTCTTTGTCAAGGGTTAATGCTTTTTGTGGTGAAACTCCATTTGAAGCCATGTAATTGGCTTTTTTATAAGTTGAGTAAATAACACGACTCACATAATTTATTTTATTTTCATCAAAGCCTATTTCTTCAAAAAGTTCATAGTTTAAAGTTTTAACTTCTTCTATGGATTTGTAATCATTAACTGAATAAGAAGAGCTAACAAAAAAAAAGAAATAGGAAAAGGCTTAAAAAAATTTTTTTCATGATCATGAATTTTTCTAAATATAGCTAATTTATTTTTGAAATATAAATATCATTTTCAATTTTTTCAACTTTGATAAGCTCCAATTTTCTTAGCGACTTAATTGCCTTATCCCATGCTTTATTGCTAATTTCAATTTTATCTTTTACCTCTCCAATCAATTGATTTTCCTTAAAGATATTTTCATAAACTAATTTTTCAGTTTCATTCATTGAAATTTTCTTTTTCTCAGGTCTCATTTGAGGAAAAAACAACACCTCTTGAATGGATGAATTATTAGTCATAAGCATCACCAATCTGTCGATTCCGATTCCAATTCCTGAAGTGGGGGGCATCCCATATTCAAGAGCCCTTAAGAAATCATAATCAATAAACTCACCAGCTTCTTGATCACCTTTTTTAGATAATTCAAGTTGTTTCTCAAATCTTTCTTTTTGGTCTATGGGATCATTTAACTCACTATATGCATTCGCTATTTCCTTTCCATTTACGATTAACTCAAATCTTTCGGTAAGGTCTTTATTTTTTCTATGAACCTTGGTAAGTGGGCTCATTTCTTTCGGGTAGTCTATAATAAATGTGGGTTGTATAAAATTTGGTTCACACTTGTCACCAAATATGGAGTCAATGATTTTCCCTTTACCCATGGTATCGTCTATTTCAATATTTAAATCCTTTGCAGTTTTTCTAAGCATTGATTCCTCCATTTCAGATATGTCAATTCCAGTAAATTTTTTGATTGCTTCATAAATTGAAATTCTCTCATAAGGTGCTTTAAAATCTATATTATTATTACCAACTTTTACTTTTGTGTCACCAGTTGAATCAATTGATACTTTTTCCAGTAACTGCTCAGTCATTTCCATCATCCAATTGTAATCTTTGTATGAAACATATAGCTCAAGAATTGTAAATTCTGGATTATGAGTTCTGTCCATACCTTCATTTCTAAAATCCTTGGCAAATTCATAAACTCCATCAAACCCACCAACAATTAGTCTTTTAAGATATAATTCGTTTGCAATTCTAAGATAAAGAGGAATATTTAACGCGTTGTGGTGAGTTAAAAATGGTCTTGCAGTAGCTCCACCTGGAATTGGTTGTAATATTGGCGTTTCTACCTCAAGGTATTCTCTCTTATTCAAAAAATCACGAATACTATTTGTAATTAAGGTTCTCTTAATAAATGTTTCTTTAACATCTGAATTGACTATTAAATCAACATACCTCTGACGATATCTAAGCTCAGGGTCATTGAATTCGTCATATAAATTACCTTCACTGTCTTCCTTTGGTAACGGTAATGGCCTTAGAGATTTTGAAAGTAATTTGAAATTTTTAACTAAAACTGTTTTTTCTCCAACTTTGGTTTTAAATAAATTTCCTTCAACTCCTATAATATCACCAATATCAAGTAATTTTTTATATAGTTCATTATATAAAACTTTGTCATGACCAGGGCAAATCTCGTCTCTGTTGAAGTAAAGTTGAATTTTGCCTTTACTGTCTTGAAGCTCTGCAAAGCTTGCATTTCCTTGAATTCTTCTTGACATTAAACGTCCTGAAACAACAACTTTTTTATCAATTTTAAAGTTATTTTTAATTTCAGAAGAGTAGTCAGAAACTGGGAATAATTCCGCTGGATACGGGTCTATGCCTAAATCTCTAATTTTTTTTAATTTATCTCTTCTTACTGATTCCTGTTCGCTAAATTCCATCTATTGAAAGTTGTTATTCTACAAATATACTTTTAATTGAAATAAAAATGAATAACCGATTAATTTTTAAAAGATAACTATATTTACGTTAATTCTTTTTTATGAGTTTATTCAGAGTTTTTTTATCCATTTTGTGTCCGCCATTTACTGTAATTGATAAAGGTTTTGGATCTATATTAATTGTTTTTATTCTCTGGATATGCGGATGGGTACCCGGAGTTATTGCTGCTCTTGTCATATTAAATAATCCAAAAAATCAATAATGAATAGGCAAATTAAATTTATTGATTTAGGTACTATGGATTATAAGGAAGCGTGGGATTTTCAACAAAATTTATTTAATCAAATAGTCGAAATAAAGAAAGAAAATCGAAAAAATAATACAAATCTAAAAACACCCAACTATTTTTTATTAGTTGAACACCCGCATGTATATACTCTAGGAAAAAGCGGTAATCATTCAAATTTATTAATAGATGAAAATCAGTTGAAAAATAAAAATGCCAGTTTTTACAAAATTAATAGGGGAGGTGATATTACCTATCATGGTCCCGGTCAAATTGTTGGTTATCCAATTTTGGATCTAGAAAATTTTTTTACAGATATTCATAAGTATTTACGTTTTTTGGAGCAGACTGTTATAGAGACATTAGATAATTTTGGTCTTAAAGGTGAAAGGAATCATGGTAAAACAGGTGTTTGGATAGATATTAATACACCATTCCCTAAAAAGATTTGTGCAATGGGTGTTCGTGCCAGTAGATGGGTGACAATGCATGGTTTCGCACTAAATGTAAATGTTGACTTAGATTATTTCAATAATATTATCCCTTGTGGTCTTACTGATAATATCGTAACATCAATAAATAAAGAATTAAATCAATCTCAAATGGATATTACGGAGATAAAAGACATCTTAAAAAGTTGTTTTTCAAAAACCTTTAATTCAGAATTTATTTAACAGATTTGTATTGGATTTTTTTATTTTCTGTTATCGCTGAAAATTCAATCCCCTTTTTTTCTATTATAAAATGGGCATTTTCTTTTGATGAAATTGGGAAACCTTTAATCAAGTTTAATTCCTTGTCAAATAAATAAATTTTGTTGTTTTGTGAATCAAATATATTTACATAAGTTTTATTATTTCCAGAGAAAATTTTAAAATGATCATATTTTCCAAATGGGATTTCAACGTTGATTTTTGAATTTGATAAAATATTTTTTTGTAACGTAAAAGTTGTTTCTTTATCACTTATTACCTTACTATTAATAGGCATTGGATCTTCTAGTTTTGTGTTTCCTCTCATATCGATTCTGACAATTTCATTTTTCACCGTACTGGTTATAAGAAAATTTTGATATTGAAATACATCATAACTAGAATAGTTATGTTCAGTTTTCACATTAATTCTAACAGCACCTCTTCGATTTAAAATAGTTAATTTGTCAATTGTTTTAAATACAATTATGTCTTTATTATCAATTCTAAAATGTTTTGGTGTTGTTACTATTTTGTTTTTTTTGTTATAATCAAAGCCTCTTACCCTGTTTCCTTTTGAATCAAACATAAATAACTCATCGTTTTGTGTTATTAGCAGTCTATAGTTTTTATTCTTGTCATAATCAAATATTGAAACAGGACTTGTTATCTTATCATTAAATTTCAATGGAAATCTGCCTACATCGCGTCCTTTTCTGTCTAATAAGTACAATGATTTTGCCGTTGTAAAAACATATTGAAGTTTCCCATTTTTATAGCTATCAATTTGATTGACTTCTTTAATAATTTCATCATCAATTTCTTTAGTCCATTCAACTTGACCAATATTATTTATTAGGTACAATATATTTTTGGAATCTTGAATAATAATTTCATTACTATTATTTATATGATTTTTTACGATGATAGGGCCAAGAATAATATCGTTAGGAATAATTGATTCAAATTTTAAGTCAATCATTGAGTTTGAAGGTTCATTTTTAAAATCTGATATAAATCCATTTATATTCACAATTTTATCCCCTTTTTTTAATTGGAATATTTTATAGTATTCTGACTTTGAATCTGAAGACTCAAAGTCAAAGATGTTTATGTTATTTTCTAGATTTGAGCTGATTAGATCATAATCCTCAATTAAATCATTTTTATAATCAAAATATGGTTCTTTTTCTGAACTAATTATCTCTTGAATGGCTAATTTTTCATCATTTCCCTGAATTTCGAAAGAATAATCATCAATTACACCATTTACAGATATCAGCTTGCTTGAGGCGTCAATATTTAAAATTAAATTTCTATTCGAATCATTCGATTCTATATTGAAAAGTTTATTTAATAGTTTATCAGTGCATAGTCTGTCCAATGTTATACTAAAATTGATATTTGTTTGATTAACTTTTTGAAATTTCCCTCCAAAATAATTATTGTTAATCATAGGTTCGTGATTGTTATTGCTTGAAATAATATCAATTTTTTCATAACTCGATTTTTTATCTGTAATACTATCATTTAGAATCTCTAAGCCAATTATATCATAATGAAGAATATCTTCAAATTCGTATAGTCCAATCAAAATCTCTTTATCATCATTTATCATAGATATTTGTGAAACCAGATTCTTTATTGTCAAATTTGAGTTTACAATCGAATTCAAGTAGCCATTATTATCTATGCTATTTTTAAACTTCCCTAGGTTCTTTACTGAAATGACAACTTTTGAATTTTCGGGCAATAGGTCATAAGAATTTATTTCTTTTTTTATAATTTTTTCACAAGAAGAAAAAATAAACACTATTAGAATAATTAATACTTTGTTTCTCATAGACATATTAATTATTCACTAAATTAAAAATCAATTGTTAATTGTTCATCAAAAAGCTTGAAACTTTTTCTGTGGTGTTTTGTGATTCCATATTTTTTTAAAGCCTCCTTGTGCTCCTTAGTTGGATATCCCTTATTTTTAAACCAAAAATACTTTGGAAACTTTTTAGAAATTTTTTTCATATAAATATCTCTTGAATGTTTAGCTAGAATTGAAGCTGAAGCAATACTTAAGTATTTAGCATCCCCCTTGACTATTGTTTCATGAGGAATATTGCTATATTTTTTAAATTTATTTCCATCGATTATCAAAAACTCAGGCTTGACAGTTAGATTTTTAATGCATTTGTGCATGGCTAAAATTGACGCATTAAGAATATTTACTTCATCAATTTTGTTTGGATATACATTCTGAACGCTGTAACAAATTGAATTTTGAACAATAATTTTTGACAATTTTTCTCTGTCAATGATTGAAAGTTTCTTTGAATCATCAATTAATTCGTGATTAAAATCAGGATTTAAAATAACAGCAGCCGCTGTAACTGGACCAGCTAGACACCCTCTGCCTGCCTCATCAATACCACACTCAAGCATGTATGTACTGTATTTAGATTTCAGCATAAATATTTGTTAATTATCATTAGTTAATTGGTTTCTGATTAACTTTGTGACGATATTCGAAAAAATGAAATATTACTTGTTTTTAATTTTGGTTATTTCATACTCCATTCCACATTTTGGTCAGGATTTTCAGATGCCCAAAGCCCCTTCCCAAGAACTTGACCGCGGAGGTAATTTACAAAATTCCTCAATTTCAGATTCATTGATGACTAAATTTGGGAATAGAAGCACGAAGCTTAACAAGAATCCAGATGCTAAAATTCAGGATTATTTAATTATTTCAAGGACAAATGACACTATTGCCGTCGATACTTCACTAACTATTGAAAAATATCATAAAATAAATTTTTTAAGAAAAGATAATTTTGATTTGATTCCATTTTCTAATACAGGTGTAGCTTATAATACATTATCTTTTTCTGGTATAAATTCAATCAATCCAAAAATGGGAGCTTCTAATAAATATTATTCTTATGATTCTGTAGATGATGTTGTTTATTACGACTTACCAACTCCTTTTACAGAACTTATGTACAGATCGGTGTTTGAACAAGGGCAATTACTTGATGCTGTTTATTCCGTTAATACATCTCGTCAATTTAATTTTTCAATTTCTAGAAAAGGTCTAAGATCACTTGGGAATTATCAAAATTTTATAAGCAGTAGCTCAAATTTCAAGATTAGTACAAATTATTTTTCAAAAAACAAGAAATATAGATTTAGAACTCACTATACCAATCAAAAGCTTTTCTCAGAACAAAATGGAGGCATCAATAATTCTGATATCTCAAATTTTGAAAATGGTAACAGTCAATTTCAAGATAGGGGAGTCTTTGATCCAAACTTTGAAAATGCACATAATGAGTTTTTGGGAAAAAGGTTCTATTTGGATCAATCTTATATTCTGAGTGAAAAAGACTCAATAAGTGATAGCAGCTTAGAATTATTTAATGCAATTTATCTTGAAGAAAAAAAATATAAATTTCAACAATCTTCCAGTGACGAATTTTTTGGTGATTCTTTTGTTTCTCAGGAAATTAACGACAAAATACTACTCAATTCTCTGAATTTGCAAGCTGGTTTGATTTATAACTCTGAAATATTTGGAAAAATTAATTTGGGTTTACGCTATGTCAGTGACAAGTATTCTTTAGAAAATTATCAAATAGACCAATATATTGACAACACTCAAATGGTAAATTCTAAAACTACATTTATTACAGCTGAGTATTTGAAAACATTTTCAAAAATTGAATTAAAGGCAAAAACAGAAAATTTCATTTTTGGTGATAATAAATCAAACATGTTTAGTTCTTCCGTTATTCTAAAACTAAAAAACAATAATTCTTTTACTGCTAACTATAAATTGTTTTCATCTACCCCAAACTATAATTTTCTATTATATAGAAGTAATTATGAAAATTATAACTGGAATAATCAATTTGACAACTCTATTACAAACTCAATATCATTAGGGTTAAAATTAAATGAAATTATTGATTTAGATTTGGACTTAATTTCGGTTAAAAAACATATTCAATTTGAAAAAATAATTAATGATTTCGCAGATTCAAGTGAATACTCAATTATTCCAATTCAGCATAACGGAAATCTTGATATTTTAAAACTTCAGTTAGGTAGAAAAATAAATTTTGGCAAATTTTCAATTGATTCAAAATTGCTATTTCAAAAATCACTTTCTGATGATATAATTAACTTACCCCAAATTGTATCTAGAAATACGGTTTATTTTAGTACTGATATGTTTAAAAAAGCATTGTTTTTACAAACTGGATTTGGTTTAAAATACTTTTCAAAATTTTACATGAATGGTTACGATCCATTATTATCAGAATTATATATTCAGAATGAAAAAGAAATTGGGGAATTTCCTATCATCGATTTTTTTATAAATGCAAAAATTCAACAAACAAGGCTTTATTTTAAATTTGAGCATTTTAATTCCTCATTTACTGGTTATAATTATTATTCAGCCCCAAATTACCCCTACAGGGATTTCTCCTTTAGATTTGGTTTAGTTTGGAATTTTTTCATGTAGTTAAGTTGCTGATAATAAACTATATCTGAATATTCTCTGAAAAATATCTGTAAAATGTTTTGTACATCTCAAAAAGATACTATATTTGCACGCGCTATAAAGCAAAAGGTCATTGTATATGGTTTAACTTGTTGATAAATAGTTCTTTATTTCAGGTTAGATTCTTTTGCTAGCAAAAAAAAGGGTTTTATATTTGCACCCCTGCTTTCTCGAAAGCAGAGAAAAATTTATGTTCATTAAAATATTGAAATTGATTGACAGCGTAAATTAAAATTTATTTTAATTTCAGAGAATAAACCATCATGAGCAGATAGAATTTAATTTCTTTAGTTGTTAAATAGTATTTAAAATTTAACAATGAAGAGTTTGATCCTGGCTCAGGATGAACGCTAGCGGCAGGCCTAATACATGCAAGTCGAGGGGTAACAGGAAGTGCTTGCACTTCGCTGACGACCGGCGCACGGGTGAGTATCGCGTATACAATCTGCCTCATACTAGGGAATAGCCCGAAGAAATTTGGATTAATGCCCTATAGTATCTTTTTAAGGCATCTTATTAAGATTAAAGGTTACGGTATGAGATGAGTATGCGTTCTATTAGCTAGTAGGTGTGGTAACGGCACACCTAGGCTACGATAGATAGGGGCCCTGAGAGGGGGATCCCCCACACTGGTACTGAGACACGGACCAGACTCCTACGGGAGGCAGCAGTAAGGAATATTGGACAATGGGCGAAAGCCTGATCCAGCCATGCCGCGTGCAGGATGACTGCCCTATGGGTTGTAAACTGCTTTTATATAGGAAGAAAAATTTTCTCGTGAGAAAACTTGACGGTACTATAAGAATAAGGATCGGCTAACTCCGTGCCAGCAGCCGCGGTAATACGGAGGATCCAAGCGTTATCCGGAATCATTGGGTTTAAAGGGTCCGTAGGTGGACAAATAAGTCAGAGGTGAAATCCTGCAGCTCAACTGTAGAACTGCCTTTGATACTGTTTGTCTTGAGTTATTATGAAGTGGTTAGAATGTGTAGTGTAGCGGTGAAATGCATAGATATTACACAGAATACCGATTGCGAAGGCAGATCACTAATAATTAACTGACACTGAGGGACGAAAGCGTGGGTAGCGAACAGGATTAGATACCCTGGTAGTCCACGCCGTAAACGATGGTCACTAGCTGTTTGGACTTCGGTCTGAGTGGCTAAGCGAAAGTGATAAGTGACCCACCTGGGGAGTACGTTCGCAAGAATGAAACTCAAAGGAATTGACGGGGGCCCGCACAAGCGGTGGAGCATGTGGTTTAATTCGATGATACGCGAGGAACCTTACCAGGGCTTAAATGTTAGGTGACAGATCTAGAAATAGATTTTTCTTCGGACACTTAACAAGGTGCTGCATGGTTGTCGTCAGCTCGTGCCGTGAGGTGTCAGGTTAAGTCCTATAACGAGCGCAACCCCTGTTGTTAGTTGCCAGCGAGTAATGTCGGGAACTCTAGCAAGACTGCCAGTGCAAACTGTGAGGAAGGTGGGGATGACGTCAAATCATCACGGCCCTTACGTCCTGGGCTACACACGTGCTACAATGGTAGGTACAGAGAGCAGCCAATGCGCGAGCATGAGCAAATCTATAAAACCTATCTCAGTTCGGATCGGAGTCTGCAACTCGACTCCGTGAAGCTGGAATCGCTAGTAATCGGATATCAGCCATGATCCGGTGAATACGTTCCCGGGCCTTGTACACACCGCCCGTCAAGCCATGGAAGTTGGGAGTGCCTGAAGTCCGTTTCCGCAAGGATCGGCCTAGGGTAAAATCGATAACTAGGGCTAAGTCGTAACAAGGTAGCCGTACCGGAAGGTGCGGCTGGAACACCTCCTTTCTAGAGAAAGACGACTAAAGTTTCTTAAACTATCTAATCATATAGTTTATTCTCAACGCTGTTAATTATAATTACATAAAGTGGAGTCTCATAGCTCAGCTGGTTAGAGCGCTACACTGATAATGTAGAGGTCGGCAGTTCAAGTCTGCCTGAGACTACTACGTTTAGTTTTAAAACTAAATAAAATGAGGATTTTAGTAGCTGAGATGATTCTTAAAACTCATTATATGGGGGATTAGCTCAGCTGGCTAGAGCGCTTCGCTTGCACCGAAGAGGTCGTCGGTTCGACTCCGATATCCTCCACAATCAGCTTTATGCTGAATAAGTTCTTTGACATATTGAAAAAAATACATGAAATTAGAAAATTTCTAAACAAATCTAAATTTGATTAATTAATTAATCAGGTTTACGAGCAATATAATTTATAACTCATAAAAATACAAAAGTTACAATAAGCTAATTAAGAGCGTAAGGTGGATGCCTTGGCTCTCAGAGGCGATGAAGGACGTGATAAGCTGCGATAAGCTACGGGGATTGGCACACACAATTTGATCCGTAGATTTCCGAATGGGGAAACCCACTATATTGAAGATATAGTATCCGTTAAGGAAGCAAACCCAGGGAACTGAAACATCTAAGTACCTGGAGGAATAGAAAACAAAAGTGATTCCGCTAGTAGTGGCGAGCGAACGCGGAACAGCCCAAACCAAAATTGTTTCGGCAATTTTGGGGTTGTAGGACCACGATATTGAATGTTTAATGAATTAGAATTCTTTGGAAAAAGAAACCATAGAGGGTGATAGTCCCGTATAAGTAAAGAGAATTATTCATAGTGGTATCCTGAGTAGCGCGGGACACGTGTAATCCTGTGTGAATCTGGCGGGACCATCCGCTAAGGCTAAATACTCCTGAGAGACCGATAGTGAACTAGTACCGTGAGGGAAAGGTGAAAAGAACCTTGAATAAAGGAGTGAAATAGACCCTGAAACCTTACGCTTACAAGCGGTCGGAGCCATTCGTGGTGACGGCGTGCCTTTTGCATAATGAGCCTACGAGTTACCGTTTCTAGCAAGGTTAAGTACTTAAGGTATGGATCCGTAGCGAAAGCGAGTCTGAATAGGGCGCTTTAGTTAGTGGCGGTAGACGCGAAACCGTGTGATCTACCCATGGGCAGGGTGAAGCTATAGTAACATATAGTGGAGGCCCGAACCCGTTGACGTTGAAAAGTCTTGGGATGACCTGTGGGTAGGGGTGAAAGGCCAATCAAACTCGGAAATAGCTCGTACTCCCCGAAATGCATTTAGGTGCAGCGTTGATTTAGTTTTATAGAGGTAGAGCTACTGATTGGATGCGGGGGTTTCACCACCTACCAATTCTTGACAAACTCCGAATGCTATAAAATGATGATCAGCAGTGAGGGCATGGGTGCTAAGGTCCATGTCCGAGAGGGAAAGAACCCAGACCATCAGCTAAGGTCCCAAAATGTATGTTAAGTTGAATAAACGAGGTTGAACTGCCCAGACAGCTAGGATGTTGGCTTGGAAGCAGCCATTCATTTAAAGAGTGCGTAACAGCTCACTAGTCGAGCGGTTCGGCATGGATAATAATCGGGCATAAACATACTACCGAAGCTATGGACTTGTAAAAGTGGTAGGGGAGCATTGTAGTGTCGCCGAAGGGGAAGCGTAAGCTTCCCTGGAGAAGCTACAAAAGAAAATGTAGGCATAAGTAACGATAATGCGGGCGAGAAACCCGCACACCGAAAGACTAAGGTTTCCTCAGCTATGCTAATCAGCTGAGGGTTAGTCGGGACCTAACGCGAACCCGAAAGGGGTAGTGGATGGACAACAGGTTAATATTCCTGTACCTGCTCACAATAAAAGTGACGGAGGCGTGAATTTGGTGCGTACTGACGGAATAGTACGTTGAAGCCAGTGGTAACACGGCAATAGTACACTGAAACTTCGGTGGATGTGATAATCCAGAATAGCGACTTCCAAGAAAAACGAGTGAAGCAGCCCGTACCCTAAACCGACACAGGTAGTCGGGATGAGAATTCTAAGGTGCTCGAGTGATTCATGGCTAAGGAACTAGGCAAAATAGACCCGTAACTTCGGGAGAAGGGTCGCCCATCTTCGGATGGGCCGCAGTGAAAAGGTCCAGGCGACTGTTTATCAAAAACACAGGGCTATGCTAAATCGAAAGATGATGTATATGGCCTGACACCTGCCCGGTGCTGGAAGGTTAAATGGAGGGTTTAGCTTCGGCGAAGATCTGAAATGAAGCCCCAGTAAACGGCGGCCGTAACTATAACGGTCCTAAGGTAGCGAAATTCCTTGTCGGGTAAGTTCCGACCTGCACGAATGGTGCAACGATCTGGACACTGTCTCGGCCATGAGCTCGGTGAAATTGTAGTATCGGTGAAGATGCCGATTACCCGCAGTGGGACGAAAAGACCCCGTGAACCTTTACTATAGCTTAGTATTGGCTTTGGATAAGTAATGTGTAGCATAGGTGGAAGACTTTGAAGCGACATCGCTAGGTGTTGTGGAGTCGACCTGTGAAATACCACCCTTTGCTTATCTGAAGTCTAACCTCTAACGAGGGACAGTGCTTGGTGGGTAGTTTGACTGGGGTGGTCGCCTCCAAAAGAGTAACGGAGGCTTCTAAAGGTTCCCTCAGCACGCTTGGTAACCGTGCGTAGAGTGCAATGGCATAAGGGAGCTTGACTGAGAGACTGACAAGTCGATCAGGTACGAAAGTAGAGCATAGTGATCCGGTGGTTCCGCATGGAAGGGCCATCGCTCAAAGGATAAAAGGTACTCCGGGGATAACAGGCTGATCTCCCCCAAGAGCTCATATCGACGGGGGGGTTTGGCACCTCGATGTCGGCTCGTCACATCCTGGGGCTGGAGAAGGTCCCAAGGGTTGGGCTGTTCGCCCATTAAAGTGGCACGCGAGCTGGGTTCAGAACGTCGTGAGACAGTTCGGTCTCTATCTACTGTGGGCGTTAGAAATTTGAGTGGATCTGACTCTAGTACGAGAGGACCGAGTTGGACTAACCTCTGGTGTATCTGTTGTTCCGCCAGGAGCATTGCAGAGTAGCTATGTTGGGAAAGGATAAGCGCTGAAAGCATATAAGCGCGAAACCTACCACAAGATGAGATTTCTTTAAAGGGTCGTGGAAGATGACCACGTTGATAGGCTACAGGTGTAAAGGCAGTAATGTCATAGCCGAGTAGTACTAATTACCCATAAGCTTATTTAGCAAGTATTTTTGTGCATGTATTTTTTTCAATATGTTATGATATTAAAAGTCTAGGGCGGTTATAGCGTCGGGGATCACCTCTTACCATTCCGAACAGAGAAGTAAAGTCCGATAGCGCCGATGGTACTACTATTGTGGAAGAGTAGGTCGCCGCCTTTCTTTATGGCCTCTACAATTTATTGTAGAGGCTTTTTTTTATATTTAACTCAAATGTTGAAAATAAAAAACTCGTACAATGTTATAGGAGTAATGTCGGGAACATCCATAGACGGAGTTGATCTTTGCTATTCCAACTTTTCATATGAAAATAAAAACTGGAAATTCTTAATCCGAATCGCTGAAACAGTTCCGTATGAAAAAAGCTGGATAACAAAGCTTACAAATGCTCATGGTTTATCTGATATTGATTTAAAAGAATTAGATTTAGAATACACCTCTTATCTGTCTAAAATTATTCTGCATTTTATTTACAAAAATCAAATTGATAACATTGATTTTATTTCTAGTCATGGTCATACTGTTTTTCATGAACCTACAAAACAAATAACCTATCAAATTGGAAATAGAGTTGAATTAAATAAATTAACCAATATCCCAGTTGTATGTGATTTTAGGGTTCAAGATGTTAAATTTGGAGGACAAGGTGCTCCATTAGTACCAATTGGAGATTTATTATTATTTAGAGATTATAGTCATTGCTTAAACCTAGGTGGTTTTTCAAATATTTCTGTTAAATCTAATGACCATATTGTGGCCTATGATATATGTCCTGTTAATATTGTTTTAAATAAATATTCAAGATTAGTTGGGGTTGATTTTGATTTAGATGGTAAAATTTCAGAATCTGGTAAAATCGATAATAACTTACTAAAATTACTAAACAGTATTTCATTTTATAGCTTGACACACCCTAAATCTTTGGGTGTTGAATGGGTAGAAAACAAAATATTTCCTTTGATTGATTCATTTAATCTTTCTGTTGAAGATGCATTAAGAACATTTGTAGAACATGTAGCTATTCAAATTTCCAATAATTTAAAAGGTAATAATTTGAAAGTGTTAATTACAGGTGGTGGAGTTAAAAATAAATTTTTAATTAAACGAATTAAAAAAACTTCAAATCAAAATTTTGAAACAATTTCTAAAAATATTATTGATTATAAAGAAGCACTAATCTTTGGCTTTTTAGGAGTTTTAAAAATCAGAAATGAAAATAATTGTTTAAAGTCAGTTACAGGAGCTCACGAAGATCATAGTTCAGGTGTCATATTTCAATAATTTAAATAATTCATAGTATAAAATATGACTTTTTTATATATTGTTATCTAAATTTTTTTCAATGGAAATATACGTATTAGCTGTTTTTGTTCTTGGTTATTTTGCTATAACAATTGAACATACTATCAAAATTGATAAATTAATCCCTGCCTTGGGTGCAATGGCATTTTCATGGGCAATTATTGCACTAAGCATCAATAGTTTTGATACTTGGTTTAATCCAGCGACACATTCACTTGTAGATGAATTTGGTAGTCTGCCTTTAGACGATAAAACTCACTTGATGGAGGAAACATTACTTCATCATCTTGGAAAAACAGCTGAAATCTTAGTCTTTCTTATTGGAGCAATGACTATTGTTGAAATAGTTGATTACTTTAATGGATTTAGCGTGTTTCAAAAAATTATAAATTTCAAAACAAAAAAAGCAATTTTATGGGTTTTTAGTGGATTGGCTTTTATATTATCAGCAATTATAGATAATCTAACTGCGACTATTGTACTAATCTCTATTTTACAAAAAGTTGTTTCCGATAAAAAGTTAAGAATTTGGTATGCTGCACTTATTGTTGTAGCTGCTAATGCTGGTGGAGCATGGTCACCGATTGGGGATGTAACTACTACAATGCTTTGGATTGGAGATAAAGTGTCAACACCGATGTTGATACAATATTTATTACTTCCTTCTATAGCATGTGCTGTTGCAGCTACAGCAGTAGCTTCACTTTTACCTGCTTTTAAAGGTGATATAAAATTAAACCCTGTAAAAGATGAGGCTAATAAATATTCATTTAGAATGTTAGTTCTAGGCCTAGGATCAATTGTTTGTGTACCTGTATTTAAAATTATAACTCATTTACCTCCATATGTTGGTATGATGTTGGCGCTTGGAGTTGTTGCAGTTTTTGCTGAAATATACAGTAATAGAGAATTTTCACTCTCTCAAGCAACTGGACCTGATCCAGATGGAAATGCAAATGAATCTAGTCATCATGAAAGTCCTGTTCATAAATCTCTAACTAAAATAGAGATGCCAAGTATCTTATTTTTCTTAGGTATTTTATTAGCAGTTGCTGCTCTTGAATCTTTAGGTTTATTATTTGTTTTTGCTACAATACTAAAAGAAACTATTTCATTAGATCTTTTAATGGTTTTATTTGGTTTTGCTTCAGCTGTAATAGATAATGTTCCTCTTGTAGCTGCTAGTTTAGGAATGTTTACAGAATTTGCTCCAGACGACCAATTATGGCATTTCTTGGCATATTGTGCCGGTACAGGTGGAAGTATGTTAATTATTGGTTCAGCAGCAGGTGTAGTTGCTATGGGTATGGAAAAGATTACTTTTGGTTGGTATCTTAAGAAAATTCTTTGGATTGCATTGGTTGGATATTTTGCTGGAATAGCAGTCTTCATACTAATGAGAAATTTAATCTAATAATTGGAGTACAATTCACTTTTAGAATGGATGTTTAACAAGCTTCCAATGTATCAAAACCTTGGAGATTCTGCTTATAAAAAAGATCTTTCAAATATTACACTCATTTGTGATCATCTAAATAATCCTCAAAACAATTTTAAATCAATACATGTTGGCGGAACAAATGGCAAGGGCTCTTGTTCTCATATGCTAAGTTCAATACTACAGGAAGCAGGATATAAGGTTGGTCTTTACACCTCTCCTCATTTAGTTGATTTTAGAGAAAGAGTTAGAATAAATGGAGAAATGATTTCTAAAGATTCAGTTTCTGAATTTATGTACCATAATTTTGATTTTTTTGAATCAAACAATGTCTCATTTTTTGAAATGACCGTTGGACTTGCTTTTAATTATTTCAGTTTTAATAAAGTTGATATTGCAATAATTGAAGTTGGAATGGGTGGTAGACTTGATTCAACAAATATTATTACCCCAATTCTTTCTTTGATAACAAATATTAGTATTGACCATACAAAATTTTTAGGCTCAAACATCTCTGATATTGCCAGAGAGAAAGCGGGAATAATAAAAGAAAAAACTCCAATAGTTATCGGTGAAACTCAGGGTGAAATTAAATCAATATTTATTGATGTTGCCAATACAAAAGGTTCTGAAATAGTATTTGCTGATGATTTTATTTATGAAAATTATGATTGTGATTTACAGGGAATTTATCAGAAAAAGAATATAAAAACAGTTTTAAAGGTATCTGAAATTTTACAACAAAATGATTATAAAATTAACGATGTTAATATAAAGAATGGTTTAAACATGGTGTCCATTAATACTGGCTTAAAAGGCAGATGGGATATTGTTCAAAATAATCCTATGATTATATGTGATACAGCTCACAATATGGCAGCATTAAAAGAAGTAATTTCACAATTAGTAAGATTAGAATATTCTAAACTTTTCTTTATAGTTGGTTTTAGTGATGACAAGGATTTGGATAAAATTTCAAAAATATTCCCTCAAAATTCTGAATACTATTTTGTAAAACCAAAAGTTGACAGGGGTAAAGATTCACAGCAGGTAAAACAAATTTTTCAGTCAAATAACAGAATAGGAATTACACAGAATTCGGTTAATGAAGCTATTAATCAAATTAAAAAAAATTCAACTAAAGATGATGTAATATTTATTGGTGGTAGTACTTTCGTTGTTTCAGAGATTTTTCAATAAAACTACCCTTCAAAAATTTAGTTTGATTTTTTTGTCAGTTCTTTTAACTAATTTATATTTGCAGACCAACCCTTAGGGGCGCGTAGCTCAGTTGGTTCAGAGCACTTGGTTTACACCCAAGGGGTCAGGGGTTCGAATCCCTTCGCGCCCACATTATTAACCTCAACATTTGTTGAGGTTTTTTTTGTATCTTTATAGTGCATCAAGAACACTAATGTGTACCAACCTACAGACTCGTTGCAAGGTGGTTTAGAATGTGGGATACTCATCCAAAATAACGAGCAATCCATTCACTCTTGTTGTTTTATAACTATAAAATATATAATATGGATAATAAAAAGTCTTTAAAAAAATTTGGCAAACATTGTATTAACTACAACCAAACCTCTTTAAAAAAAAGAAAATTAAGTTGTGAAAAAAGAGTTCAAATAGTATTTAATAAAAAATTAACTTTTGATAAAATTGATATTGATTCCTTAGAACTATATAGACAAATAATGGCATCTAGATATGGCAAAATTTAGTGGAGAGGTGACTTTTAAGGTAACTTTTAAGAATTTAGGAGTGCCAGTTGGATTTGGAATGACTAATGCAATTATTTTTCATGAGTGTGCAACTCAAGTTGGGTTAAAGTCACCCTGGACTAAAATTGATAAAAAGTATAAAGATGATAGATTTGAGGTCGAAATTATTGATAAAAAAATCAATTTTAATAAAAAACACACTTAATCACAATCGATTTTTTTATTTACAACAAGATATATTTAATCAAAGAATTATTTCTTGACTAATTCATATATTTACATCTTATGGGAAGAGATTGTATTTCATTGTTTTCATCTGCTGGCATTGGCGAATTGGGTCTCAAAGCCAATAATATAAATATTGTTGTAAGTAATGAGTTATTGCATGACAGACATGATGTTTATTCTGCTAATTACCCTGAGACATCTTCAATTACTGGTGATATCAATAATAAGAAAAAAGATATAATAGATAATTATAAAAAATTATCTAAAAACAAACACCCATTTTTAATTTATGCTACACCTCCCTGCCAAGGAATGTCATCTAATGGAGCTGGTAAATTGTTAAGTGAAGTTATAAAAGGTAATAGACCAAAGGAAGATCCAAGGAATCAATTAATAATTCCAACAATTGAAATTATTAATAATTTAAAACCAGAGTGGATACTTTTAGAAAATGTACCAAATATGAAAAATACATTAATTTCTGATGAGAATGGTAATATTATTAATATAATGGAATACATAAGTAAAACTTTACACAAGGATTATATTGGAAAATTTCAAGTTATGGATTGCTCAGACTATGGAATTGCAACATCAAGAAAAAGACTAATAACAATATACACAAGAAACAAAAGAGGCAAAAGTTTTTTAATGAAACATAGTAGATTTTTTTTTGATTCTGATAAAATAACATCTAATAAAAAAATAACACTTTTTGACGCAATTGGTCATTTACCTGAATTACATGCAAAAGAAGGTCTTAACTCAAGAAAAGATTTTAATAGTTATCACTATGTTCCTGTTATAAAAAAGGATAAATATTGGTGGATTGAAAATACACCTGAGGGTGAAACAGCATTTAGTAATCAGTGTACAAATAAAAAATGCTCAAATGTATATAATCAAGTTCATGGTTCTTCACTTAATAATGGAAGACACAAATCAAATAAAGATACTCCAATTTATTGCTCAAACTGTGGAGGTTTATTGCCTAGACCTACAATTATTGATAAGTCTACAAATAAACTTAGATTGATTAAAGGTTTTAAGACTGCATACAAGAGAATGTCTTATAATAAGCCAGCTCCAACATTAACCCAGAATTATCAATTTGAAGCTTCTGACAATAAGATTCATCCAACGCAGAATAGGGTTTTATCAATATTTGAAGCTTTAATTGTTCAATCAATTAATGATTACAAATTTCAATTTAAATATAAAAGTAACAATGAAAATGCTTCAAGGTCTGTAATAAACCAGATAATTGGAGAAAGTGTTCCACCAAAGTTAATAGATTTGGTTGTAAAAAGAATGGTTGATATTTCTGATAATAAAATTAAGATAACTCAATTCCAATTAGAATTATAAATAATGTCTAGCTTTGTATGAAGCTAGTTATTATGCAATATAAAATATTGAGCAATTCGAATATCTCCCAATCAGATTTAGAAATTGATGTTAACACACTGTTAGAATCTGTCAAATCTGTAAATAAAAAACTAATTCACTTAAATATGAAACTTGGGGGAGTTAATCTTTATGAAGTAACTGATTTCAGGGTATTAAGTGGTGTAGTTGGTGAACTTTTTGCTGAAGATTTAGCATTAAAAAACACCAGTCTAAAGAAGAATTCTAATCTCAATGGATATCCAGATTTATTAAATTTATTTACAAATGGTTCATCAACATATTATAGTAAATGCAGCCAATCAGATTTATTAAAATATAAATATGGGGGTTTTGAAGTGAAAAATAGTTTTGGCTCAAAAAAAACTGGCTCCACAATAATGGGTAATGACACCAGAATAAAAAATATAAATAAAAAAATAGATTGGAAAGCTCATCATAGAGAAACTAATAACTTAATTGCTTTATTTTCTGACTTTGTCAATGGAAATCCAATGATAGTTGCTTTGTTCTATTCAAATAATTTAAGTGTGGAAGATTGGAGAAAAGTGAGTGTACCAAAAGGAAATAGCGCTATGACTTCATTTACCACCTTAACTAGTATTGGATATAATAAATTGAAATCAGGAATAAAACTCTGCTTAAATTTAGAAGATTACCTATCATTTTTTGAATCCAAATAGTATGTCATTAACAAACAAGAATTTTAGAATAAGTAGGCAAATTTTGGAAGTAGAAAATATTAAAATACCATCCAAGCTTGTCTTAAATGCTATAGTTAATACAAATAATTATTTGCTTAATTTAAATAAAGAATGTGTAAAATTAAATATTAATTTTTTTGAGGCATTAGGACAAAGAAATTTAAGTGGCTTTATTGGAGAGGTTTATAAAAAATTTTTAGCTGAATCTGTAAAAATTGTAAAATTAAATCCTCACCCAGATGGCAGACCAGATTTAATTTTCTATAAAAATATTGATTATTATAACTCAGGATTTCATAATATTAATGGAAAATCTATGCCTAATAAATCTTTTTTCACCCCTTACAAATATGGAGGAATAGAAATTAAATGTACTATTGGTAGCCAATATATTTCAAAAAAAGATAAGCATGATAGAAATTATAAACCATTTCAAATTTATGAGCCAAGAATTGATTATTTAAAGGGTGTAACATATATGGCTCACCATGCCCATAGCATAAATCTATTAGGGTTATATTATGATTTTTATGAAGATTCAGACTTTTGTCCACAAATACTAGCAGGGTTTTATTCCAAAATTGAAAAAAGATGATTGGGGTATAATTTCAAAGCCTAAGGCCAATACAAAGACAACTAGTGCCACTTCTATATCAAAATCAGGTATTAATAAATTGATTAATAATTGTTTATTTCACATCAACCATGAAAAATATATATCCAAGTTTAATAATATAGGTTTTCATTTGAATAATTAATGTTTTAGCATAATTGCAAAATAAGTCTATAACCACTTTTTATCTTATTCCTTATAATAAAAAAATATATAAATAATAATAAAGTTTTTTAATTGATAATATTAATTTAAAAGAGTTATTATAATCTATTTTTTTATTTTGAAGTTGATTGTATCATGTTCAAAATCAATGGTTTGTAGACTCGATTTTATCTTGTTTGTTCCCTTTTTTACAACTACTTTAAACCCTATTTGAATTTTGAAATCATTTTTATAAAGTAAAAAACGACTCTTCACAAAAAAGCCTCAATAATCGTTGAGGCTTTTTTACTTAATATCACATTATTTTTTTCTTTCTTCCCAGATTTCGTGCAGAGGATCACCTTTGCTAGTTTTTCCTTTATGAATCCAATCCCCTTTTTCAATATTGTAATTAAATTCTAAACTCATACCAACACGCGAGTTATCTCTAGAGAAAAATTCAATGTTTTCAGAGTATTTTCCATCAATTGTTGTATAAGTTCCACCTCCAGTTCCTTTGAATTCTTTTTTTTCGGTATCGAATGCAATCCACTGAAATCTAGTTCCAGAAAGTATTTTCATTGTTTTTCTAGGTCTATCAGTATTTCTCATTTGTTTTTCTCCATTTCTATACCTCCCAGACATTAACCAAGCACCATTTAAATCTCCTGGCCCTCCATCATCAATTCTTGAAAAGTGCCAATCTGATTCGGGAAGAGATAATTTATCATTAGTAATGGTTACTTCAAATGTAATAACATTTCCAACTCTTTCTGAGTTAGCAGTATCGAACTCAACCACCTCGGTCATCATATTACCATCTAATTCCCAAGTTCCACCATTTGAATATATAAATTCACCTGATTTTGCATTAAACATTGCAATTGATTGAAATTTTTCTGAGAATATAACAACACTTCTAATTTCAGTTCCGTTTTCATTCTCAAAATATCTTTCCCATGCGCCTATAGGACTTTGAGAAAATATTTGAATACATAAAAGGAATGAAAATATTGAAAGCCAAACTTTACGATTTATAAATTTTTTACACATAGTATATTAATTTTCTGTTAATGAAATTAAGAAAGCATATTCCATAGCCGTTTCTTTATATGCTTCAAATCTTCCGGAGGCACCACCATGCCCTGCATCCATATTACAGTACATTAGTAATGGCTCTTTATTTGTTCTTCTGTCTCGTAATCTCGCAATCCATTTTGCAGGTTCAAAATACTGAACCTGAGAATCATGATATCCTGTAGTTATAAAAATTGCAGGATAATCTTTCTCTTCAACTTGATCATAAGGTGAATAAGATAACATATAAAAATATGAATCTTTATTTTTTGGATCTCCCCACTCGTCAAATTCAAATGTTGTTAGAGGAATAGTTTCATCCAACATAGTCGTAACAACATCAACAAAGGGTACTCCAGCTATTATGCCTCTGAATACTTCAGGCTCCATATTGGCTACGGCACCCATTAAAAGACCACCAGCACTGCCACCCATTGCAAATATTTGATCTTCATCAGCAAAATTATTTTTTGCTAAAAATTTAGCACTATCGATAAAGTCCCAGAATGTATTCTTTTTATTAAACATTTTTCCATCCTCATACCATTGTCTACCTAAGTATTGACTTCCTCTAATATGTGCAATTGCATAAACAAACCCTCTATCTAATAAACTTAATCTGACTGAACTAAACCCTCCGCTATTTGTAGAACCGTATGAGCCATACCCATAAAGTAATAGTGGATTTTCTCCTTTAACATAGGTGTCCTTTCTATAAACCATTGAAATAGGTACTTTTTTTCCATCTCTTGCATCTGCCCAAATAAGTTTAGATTCATAATTCTTTTTATCAAAATTACCACCCATTACCTCAGATTCTTTCAAAATTGTTTTTTTTCTAGAATTCATATCATATTCAATGGTTGAATTAGGCGTGGTCATGGACGAATATCCATATCTAAATTTATTAGAACTAATTTCTAGGTTTACACTTGAGTAGGCTGAAAATACTTCCTCTTCAAAATCAATATAATGACTTTTTTCATCATTATTTGAAATCACATTAAATCTTCGCTGACCATTTTCTCTTTCTGTAATTACCATAAAATCATCAAATACTTCTACACCCTCAAGAAGTATGTTTTCCCTATGTTGAATAAATTCTTTCCAGTTTTTTGAAGATGTATATTCTTCATCGCATTGCATTAATTTAAAATTTTGAGCACCATTCATATTGGTCCTTATGTACCACTTATCCCCAAGGTGGTCAACAGAATATTCTAAACCATCAATTCTTTTTTGAAAAACTTTTAAATTTTCATAAGGGCTATCGGCTGATATGAAGCTAATCTCATCAGAAATTGTTTTACCACTTACTACCATAATATACTTTCCTGATTTAGATTTGTATGAATATAAATTAAATTCATCGTCAGCTTCAAAAAACACCATTTCATCATTTTTATCAGAGTTTAAAATATGCCTCATAACTCTTTCTGTTCTTAATGTACTTGTATTTTTTTGGTTGTAAAATATTGTCTTATTGTCATTAGCCCAAGTAACTCCTCCAGAAGTATTTGAAATACTATGACTACTTTCTTCACCTGATTCCAAATTTTTAAAATTAATCGTATATAATCTCCTACTAACCGTATCAACAGAATATGCCATAATTTTATTATTGGGGCTAATATCAATTCCCCCAATTCTAAAATATTCATGACCTTCTGACATTTTATTAGCATCAATTAGAATTTCCTCTGGATTGCTTAAATCATCTTTTTTTCTACAATAGATTGGGTACTGTTTACCTTTTTCGTATCTGGTATAATAATAATATCCGTTGTCAAGGTAAGGTACACTTGTGTCATCCTCTTTAATCCTTGATTTTATTTCTTCAAATAACTCATTTTCTAAACTCTTGTAATCTTTCATGTATGCATCCCGATAATCATTTTCAGCATTTAAATAGTCAATAACTTCCTGGTTGCCTCTTTCATTAAGCCAATAAAATTCATCGTTTCTTTCATGGTCATGCATTTTTAAGATTTTATCAACCTTTTTTGCCATTGGCTCTACAATTTCATTTTTTTTCATATTGCAAGAATGTAATATAATAATTGTTAGTATTAAGTATTTTTTCATAATTAATGATTTAAAAACCAATAAACATTGGTGTATTTTTTTGATAATCTTTGTACTCTGGATATTTCTTTGAGCTAATTCCTTCACTGAATTTAGCACTAAAGTAAAAAAGTAATACTAAAAGTACACATCCAATAACTGACCAGTTTAAAAATTCACCGGTTGCCGATACACTAAATAAATAAAATGTTATCCATATTAGTTGCTCACAAGTATAGTTTGGATGCCTTGAGAATTTCCATAAGCCTGAGTCAATAAATCCTTTTTTATAATTTCCGACTAGCTCTTTATTTTCTTTTATTAATTTGTATTTTTTTGTTTGATATTTATGTTGTTGTTCATCTGAAATGGTTTGAATAATAATCAAACACAACATTAAAGCACCTACTAATAAATCTTTATTTGTCATTTCACTATCTCCTTGCCATGCAGATAATATTGGGAGTGAAAAAAGGAATATAAGCCCCATTTGATAAAAGCATATAAAGAAAAAATTAAACAACGACCAATTCAATTTTATTTTTAACGCAGGAACATCTCTTTGGAGAATCTCCCATCTGTAATCCTCAGCTCCTTTCCATGGAAGTAGAGAAAAACCACCTTTCCTCGCAAAATTAAATGAAAGTCTAATTCCCCATATTGAAACTAGAGTAGACATTAGAATTAATCTTTCATCCATTCCAGATGCATAGGTGAAGTACCAGCAATATATAATAGGAATTGTACTCCATAACCTGTCTACCTGACTATAGTTTTTGGTTAATTCTCCTGCAATAAAACAATATGTTGCTGCACCCAAATATAAATAGAACATACTGTAAAAAGCTTCTAGCTGATTAGGTGAAAAATCAAATGTAAAAAACTGAGAATAAACGACTAAGTATATTGCAACACATATTGTAGTAATCAATAAAATTATTTGCTTAATCATTCAACTAATTTATAAAAATAAGCTTCATTTTAACTATTTTTGTAAACGTAAATTAAATCGCTTTGAATTCACAAAACATACTCTATATTTTTATTGTTCTTGTAATATTTAACTTTCTATTTACAACAGTACTTGACTACTTAAATGATAAAAATTGGAAAGATGAAATCCCTGATGATCTTAAAGATTTTTATGATTCTAGCACTTACCTAAAAGCGAAAAAATATAAAATAGAAAGGGGAAGGTTATCGTCGATTAGTAGTTCTTTAAACTTAATTTTCACTGTCTTAATGTTATATTTTTATGGCTTTGGATTTATAAGTGATTATGCTATTTCCCTTTCTGATTCCGTTATCGTACAGTCATCTATTTTTTTTTATGATATTCCATCTAATTACTTATTTCTTGGGAATACCTTTTAGTTACTACTCAACATTTGTTATTGAAGAAAAATTTGGATTTAATAAAACCGACTTAAAAACATTTATTATAGATAAAATAAAAAGTTTAATTATGTCGGTAATCCTAATAATTGGTTTAACATCGATAGCAGTTTTAATTATTGGGTTTTTCAGCACTGGTTTTTGGTTATTGCTATGGATTGGTTTATCACTATTTATGCTTTTTTTAAACATGTTCTATGCAGATTTAATCGTTCCCATTTTTAATAAATTAACCCCTTTGGAAGATGGAGAACTAAGAAAAAAAATTGAAGCTTATTCTAAAAAAGTCGGATATTCTCTAAAAAATATTTTTGTAATTGATGGTTCTAAACGTTCATCAAAGGCAAATGCTTTTTTTAGCGGACTTGGTCCAAGAAAGACAATTGCTTTATATGATACTTTAATTGAGAAACATACTGATGAGGAGTTAGTATCTGTACTTGCTCACGAGGTCGGACATTATAAGAAGAAACATATTTTATATTCTATGATTATAACAATAGTTCAATTGGGCATAATGTGTTATTTATTTGAAATCTGCATGCAATATGATTTAATTGCTAACTCATTAGGATCTTTAACTATGAATTTTCATATTGGAATTATTGCATTTAGTTTTTTGTATTCCCCTATTGGATTAATTACCGGAATTTTTATGAATATTTTAAGTAGAAAAAATGAATTTGAAGCTGATGAATATGCTAGGGACACCTATGATGGAAATGCTTTAAGTTTAGCTTTAAAAAAGCTTTCGGTTGATTCTTTATCAAATCTTTACCCACATCCATTGTATGTTTTTATTCATTACTCACATCCTCCTTTAATAAAAAGGTTAAAGGCACTAAACAAAAAAACCCCACTTTCGTGAGGTTTTAATTTTTTGCTTAATCTTCAATTTCGTCAATAGGGTCATCTTCATAAGCTTTAGATATCTCCTTTCGATCATAATAATTGTAGGCTCCCTTTATCATTCCATCATCATTAAACCATAATACTGAATGATTTCTGATAGTGTACTCTTCACCAGAAAATGACTTGTAAGAGTATGGAGACCATCTCATTAAAAATTGTCCTTGCTCTCCAGATGTTGCAAGAATAATTGGGGGCTCTTCATCACCACCAGAGTCCATTTTCATCTCATCCCATAAACTGAAAACATAATTGAACCCTTGTCTAGCTTCTTCTTTTCCTTCAAATTTTTCACCATTTGGAAAAACCCACTCCATATCATCAGTGAATAGCTCTAACATTGTGTCAACATCCTTATTTTCAAATGCGGTTTTCATAATCTGAGCCTTTTCCTCAAGCGGGGAATAATCAATAATGGTTGCTCCGTTAACCTCACAATCACATTCTTCACATGAAGTAAATAATAACGGTAGTATCATTATTGCTAATAGAATTTTTTTCATTTTGTTTAATTTAAATTATTTAAATCTCAATATATAAATTATTTTTTTTCAAAGTATCCTTTTAATTTATTTTTCTCAACCTTATCATAATCAAAATATTGACCATTAATAGCAATATAAACACCATTTTTAAGAGTTTGAACAAAAGATAATGCACTACCAAGATTAAAAAATCCATCTGAAGAACTTCCAAACGCATAAGGTATCATTGCCCCAGTTAAAACAATGGTTTTGTTTTTAATTTTTTCTGCAATTTTTTTTGCTGTATTTACCATAGTGTCAGTACCGTGAGTAATAACAATTCTTGAAGATTTAGTTTTTTTGCATTCGTCAATTATTTTTTCAATGTCTTTTTTAGTCATTTCAAGGCTGTCAATCATCATTAATGTTTTAACATCAACATTTAAACGACACTTACTTCTTTCTAGCATTTCTGGGATATGAGTCTTTTCAAAAAATAAATCACCACTGATGTGATTATAGCTTTTGTCAAATGTTCCGCCAGTAATTAAAATCTGAATCATTAATTCTTTCGATAAATTATATATTAATAAAGATATTATTTATTTTAGAAATATAATGGGTCATTAACTCAGTTGGTTCAGAGTGCTACCTTGACAGGGTAGAAGTCACTGGTTCGAATCCAGTATGACCCACAAAAAAATATACATTGATAATCAACGCTTTACAAATCCGAAAAGTATTTGGAAATGTTCGACTCGAACTAGTGATGTGATTTTAGTCGAACAATTTTTTTTGGCCATGGATCTTTAAAGGAGTAACCCTTTCTCCACTTTTCAATTTCTTCCTCAGTCAAAAAACACGATTTTAATTTATCAGAAAATCTATCAATGTGATCTTTATCTCCTATAACTGTTAGATCGCAATAACGATCTCCAAAACGTCCTTTTTGATTTGAAATAATTTCTTTGAGTGCCTTTAATTCTTCAGGAAAAAGGTTATTTTGTTCTTCCTCCAAAATTGAAGCACGCCAGGTACCAATAAGTTCAAGGTTTATTCCTGATGCTGCCTGATTCCAAAGCAATGACTGGCTATTTCTGCTAGCAAGCCAAAAAAACCCTTTACTTCTATATATTCTCTTGTCAAGAAATTTATGACAAACTTGCCATAGTCTTTCAGGATGAAATGGTCTATCATCTTTAATAACATTTGAGGCCAAATTATAAGGTTTATCGATTTTTTCTTCTTGATCTAAAATTGGCTGTAATTCATTGAATAGTTTGGCAACATTAAAATAGTTATACTCCTTAAGATTAAATAAAAATTCAATTGAAAGATTTCCATGAACGACTGAATTTATAAGTACATACGGGTTTATTTGTTTGACCTGATTACATATTTCTTGAATATCATTGTCGTCAACTTTGTCAGTTTTGGTAAGAATTATATTGCTGCTAAATAATATTTGTTCTACAAGTAAGTTAATAGGACCTCTAATATTATCAATCAAATTTTGCTGCATTTCAGGGACAAGATCTATTCCACAATTAAAATCATGAGTTATCATTTGACTATCTAACAAAACAAAGACGCCTGTTAGTTTAACTTTGTCATGACCTTTAAAGTATTTTATCAAAGGCATCGGGTGACAGCTCCCAGATGTTTCAATTATAATTACTTCAGGATTATTTTCAATTGAATTTAATATTGATTGATCTAGTTTTTTTATTCCCTTTTTACTACTTAATACACATGAAGAAATAGAATTAAATATTTGTGAATTATCTTCCTCTAGAATATTAGAAATTAATTCCCCATCAACATCAAGTTCACTCATGTCATTTACAATTGCAGAAGCAACTATATTTTTATTTATACACTGAGATAAAAGACTTTTAAACATTGTAGTCTTTCCGGATCCAAGAAATCCGTTTAAAATTACGACAGGTACTTTATTTGACATATAATTTTTTTCAAGTCCAAATATAAATAAATGTGGACAGAATTTAACTACATTAATTTTTATCAAAATTTATTGTAGATTTAACCATTAAATTTAAATTAACTATTATGAAAAATTATTTATTATTATTTGTTGCACTCTTCTTGTTTAATTCATGCGAAAATGAAAAAGGAAGTGCTATGCACCCTGACTTTGAAAAAAACAAAGCTATTGCTATTGAATTTATTGAATTACATAACTCTGAAGATTTAGATGCTCAAGCAGAATTAGTACACGAGGATTTGGATTGGGCGCCACCAATGTATGGTGCCGAAAACTACGGAAAAGCTGAGCATATTGAAGCAATGAGTATGTATCATCAGATGTTGGATAACATCCAGTTTGAGGCTGATTATTGGCTGCCAGGTGTTGATCCTGAAACAGGAATGAATGATGGTAGTGTAAGAGTTTACGGTACTTGGACTGGTGTTCACTCTGAAACAGGTAAAGAATTTTCACTAAAATCTTACCACCCAATGGCATTTAAAGACGGTAAAATAGTTGGTGGAGGTGATTATTTTGATTTTGGAGGTTTCATGGCTTCATTTCAAGAATAAAATAATTTAATTAAATATAAAAAAGCGCCTTTTGGCGCTTTTTTTGTTTTAAACACCTAATGAATTTAATAGTCTATATTTCATTATTTACTAATATAATAATGGTGGGTGTTTCATTGATTACTCACTTTGTTACATATCCCTCTTTTAAATTAATAAAATCAAGTATTTTTTCTGAGTTTCACAAAAGCTATACTAACAAAATGCTTTTTATTGTTGCTCCCGTAATGATTCTTGAGTTGATTAGTTCACTATTGTTAGTGATTTTTGATATGAATGATAACAACACAGGGATTGTTTTATTAATTACTCTTATGCTAATCTGGTTTTTGACCTTTTTTACTATTGTTCCAATACATAATAAGCTCTCTGTAAATTATAATAAGGATTTAAATCAAAAATTGATTAAATACAATGGTTTACGAACTATACTCTGGATAATAAAGCTGATATTATTTGTAGGATTTTGTGATTATCTGGCCACTAATTTTCATGAGTGCTAACTCTGAAAGCTTTGTATTATATTTTGATGAATTTTTTTGTAATTCAGCTCTTTGTAGTTTAAGTTGTGCATCTCTAAATTGTATTGAGCTTAATTGACCTAAGTTGTATTGCTCAAGGTTTCTTTCAAAGTTAATTTTATTGGTCTCCAAGTTCTTAACCTGAACTTCAAAAATATATAGATTGTTTGTGTGGGTTTGATAGAGGTTATTTAATTCATTAAAAAATAAATTTGTTCTTCTTTCTTTTTCAATTTTTGAATTCTCATAATTTATTTTTGCGTTCTTATTTGCAATTATTTTTCTACCAGAATTAAAGATGTCCCATGTTAAATTAATCCCACCAGAAAACCCGTCGTTAATATTCTTATTGAAAAAAGCATATGGGTTGTCATTTACACTTTCATTCCAGCCATAAGACCCAACTAAACCAATCGTTGGTAAATATGTTGATTTTGTTGCTCTCATTTCGTTTTTGGAAATGGCTATATTTTTATCATCTATTTTTAATGAGGTATTATTTTCTTGAGCACCTTTATAATCGGCATCTAACTCATCAAAATTTAAAAAATCTAAATCTGTTACTAGATCATACATTTTTTCTGAATCAACATTCATAATCAGATTCAAATCTCTTTTAACATTCGATAAGTTACTGATTGTATTTAGATAATTAATACTATCGTTTTTAAAATCTACTTCAGCGTTTAAAACTTCAAGACTTGTAGATTGACCATATTCTAACTCCAATCTTTTTCTGTTAAGTCTAGTCTTAGATATTTCTAAGTTGCCCTTGTATATGTTTTGTTCTTCAATTAATCGGCACGCTTCAAAATAGACGGTATATAATTGGAAAATGGTATTTTCTATAACTTCTTTAACCTCTAGTTTGGATTTATTTAATAATTCTTTAGATTTTCTATAATTAAATTTCCTTCCCGCACCATCTAATATTGTGAAATTTAATGAGATATTGGCAGAATTAGAATCACTTTCGATATTATCAAGAGATCCCTCAAGACCTGATGGGGTTTTAATTTCAACGTTTTGATTGGATTTGATTAAACCAGCTCCAGCATTAATTTGAGGCAGATATCCACTGTTTAAGATACTAGCATTGTTATCACTTATTTTTTCAAAGTTTTCAAAAATTTTAATATTTAAATTATTTTCTAGTGTAATGATTGTAGCTTCTTTAAGATTTAATACCTCCTGGGCATTAAACTGTATGGATATTAAGGAAGTAACAATAATTAAAATTTTATAATTCATTCTTCAATGTTTTGTTCAATTACTGGGGCTTCAATATCTATTTTTGCTATTTTTTCTCCGTGATACAACCAGTGTAGACTAACCTTAATTGAATTTGTAACTGATAGTAGTATAGGTAATAAAATTAAGGTTAAAAGGGTTGCATAGCCAATTCCATATGCAATAGAAATTGCCATTGGTTTTAATAATTGAGCCTGAAAACTTTTTTCTAAAATAATAGGAGCAAGACCTGCAATGGTAGTTACGGATGTCAAGAATATTGCTCTAAATCTTTCCCTTCCTGCTATAAAAAGAGATTCGTCAAAACCCATTCCTTCTTTTAAATTTGAGTTAAACTTTGAGATAAAAACTAGCCCATCATTTACCAATATACCGATAAGTGCTATTATTCCCAGAAGAGATATTACATTCACAGGAAAATTATGAAATAAATGTCCCCATGCAACTGTTGTTAAACTAAACGGAATTAGCATTAAAAGTAAAAATGGTTGGCTATATGTCCTAAAAGTGAAACCGATAACAGTAAAAATTAAAAATAAAGCTAAAGGAAATACAGTGTAGGCTGATTTAATTGTTTTGTTAGCCTCTCTATATTGACCTTCAAAGGAAACATCTATTGAAGAAAATTTATTTTTGATTTTAGGAATTAAATTACTTTGTAATTCAAAAACAATATCAGCAGCACTAATATTTGGGTCACTTAAATTAGCATTAATTTGAATTTCTCTTTTACCGTCAAGATGGTTAATTGCAATATCACCTCTTTTAATATCATAACTTGCAATTTCTCTTAGTGGAATTCTACTTCCTGATGGAGTAATTATCTTCATGTCATCAAGTGTCTGAATGGATGATCTGGAAATTTTATCAAATCTTATCCAAATCTTTACCTCATCCTCTCCTCTTTGAAGTCTCTGAACCTCACTTCCAAAAAAAGCAGATCTAACTTGACCCATTACATTAACCAAGTTTAAACCAACTTGATTTGCATCCTCCTTGAGTTTAATATTAATCTCCTGAGTTCCTTCTGGGTCATTATGAGAAACATCGGTTAGGCTCGGGTTACTTTTAAGGTTCTCAACAAGTTCAACTTTTGCGCTTTTAAGTTCGGAGACATTGTTACTCATAATAGATACTGAGACTGGGCTTCCTCCAAAATTAGCAGCATCATTAACAATGAACTTTTCAGCACCTACAATTTCTCCTGTTTTTTCTCTTATTAATTTTGCTAGTAATGATGCTCTTAGTGATTGCGGTCTTTCCTCACTATCTAACATATAAATTTCTAAAGATGCGGTTGAAGAACCACCAACATCCCCAAAGCCTACTATCATGGACATGTTATCAGCAGATAAACCTATATTTTTATTTATATATTCAATAAGATTTCTTTCGTCATCCTTCATGTAAATATCTTCGAGTTCTTTACCTGCTTCAATTACTTTGCTTTCAACATAAGAAATTATTGAATCAGTCTTTTTTTCATTTGTTCCATAAGGCATTTTTAAGTCAACTGTGACAATATCGCTTGCAATTGTTGGAAAAAAATCAAGTCCTATAATTCCACCCTGTACAGAACTTATAGTAAGCATTAATGCAACTATAAATCCTGATAAACTAAAGAATCTATACTTTAGGGAGAATTTCAATAAAGGAGTATAGACAACGTCCCTAAGCCAATTCATTATTTTATAACCTCTTTGATTTATATTTCTCATAAATGCAAAGAAATCAAATGCGTTAGATTTTTTATTTTTCTTATCGTCTTTCAAAGCTTTTGAATTTGCTAAGTGAGCTGGTAATAATAGAAGTGCCTCTATTAATGAAACTAGAAGAGTTAATATAACAATCATAGCAACTTCACCAAAATAATTGCCAACATCACCATCCAGAAGAAGTAATGTTGAAAATGCAATAATTGTAGTTACAATTGCAGAAACAATTGCAGGTAATACTTCTAATGTTCCATCTACAGCTGCTTGTTTTGGTGTTTTGCCTTTTTCGTAATGTCTATATATATTTTCTGCAATTACAATTCCGTCGTCAACTAAAATTCCAATAACTACTATCATCCCAAACAGAGACATTAAATTTATTGTTATGTCAAACTGTTCAGCAAATATTAACATTCCTAAAAATGAAATGGGTATACTGAATGCTACCCAAAAAGCAAGTCTAATATTTAAAAAAATTGATAGTAATATTAATACCAGTAAAATTCCTATACCTCCATTCTCCAGCAGCAAATTAGTTCGTTGCTTTAAAACAATTGAATAATCTCTTAGAAGAGTAAGTTTTAGTTCATTATTTTTCAAATTAAAATCATCTATGTAGAGATTTATTTTTTTTGCAGAATCTAATAAGTCTTCACTGTTTGTACTTGATACGGATATAATAACAGCAGATTTTAGATCTACAAAACTAGAATTTGATGTTTCAGAAAATTGATCTCTAATTACTGCAACATCGCCAAGCCTGATAATTCCTCCCTCATTATCATTCTTTATAACTATTTCATTTAGTTCATTTGCATAGTAATTTTTGTTATTAGATCTGATTAAATATTCCTCATCACTTGTTTTAATGTTACCACCACTAATTAGAATATTGGAGCTTTTTACTGCTTTTGAGATGTCAGTAAATGTCAATTCATATTCTATTAGTTTTTTGTCATTTACAGCAATTTCAATTTCTTCGTCAGGAAATCCAGATACTTTTATTTGTGATATTCCTTCAATATCTCTTAAATCATTTTCTATTTTTTTTGAAATATTTTTTAAGGATAATAAGTCAATATTATTACCTGTCAGCGAAAATATAACTGTCGCTTCCTGCTCTTCAATTTTTGAGACGATAACTGGTTCAAGGTCAATTGGAAAAGAAGAAACTTTGTCAACTGCGTTTTTTACTTCTAATATTATTGCATCAATTTCGTAATCGGAGTTAGTTTCGATTAATATGCTTCCTGAATTTTCTCTCGATGTAGATGTAACTCGTTCAATTCCAGCAATACCCTCAAGGTTATCTTCAATTTTTAAAACTACTCCTTCTTCAATCTCACTAGGTGAACCACCAGGAAGTGCAAAATTTATAGAAACGTATTTTGGTTTAATTAGGGGAAAAAATGATGATTTTAATGCTAGAGTACCAGCAATACCAAAGACTATAAAAAAAATGATTAAAATATTAACGGGAATTTTGTGATTCACAAAATATTTGATAATTCCTCTCACCTTTGAACAACTTTAATTTTCATTCCTTCATAGATATCACTAACATTGGATGTAATCAATCTAGTACCATCATCAAGACCTGTAACTATAACATTTTCTTTATTGTAGAACAATGGTTTAACATTAATTTTTGATATTTTATCGTCTTCATTTGCAATAAAAACATAGTTGTCATTTATCAGTAATGATCTAGAAATAATTTGACTATTAGGGATTATTCCCATCGGAATTTTAACCTCAACGAATTTACCTTCAAACAAGTTCTTATTATTGAACTCTATAAATATTTTAATTGTTTGAGTCATTTCATCAACTTTTCGGTTGATTCTTTTGATGTTACCCGTTATGGTGTTTTTGTTGTCATTATAGATAATTGAAACACTTTGATTTAATTTAATTTTTTCTATGAGATTTACAGGAATATTAACACTAACTTCAAAGTTGTTTGGGTCAATAAATTCACCCAACATCTGATTCGGAACAATGTATGCTCCTTCAGAAATATTACCTTTTACTAGAATCCCATCAAAAGGAGCTTTAATCTTGTATTTTGACAACCTTTCTTCTAAATTTTTTACTTTGTAATAAGCTGATTCTATACCTCTGCCTACCAAAAATAAATTTTCCTTTTCACTGGAAGACTCGGGCGTTTTTGAAATTGGATTTTCAACTGTCAAATTATCAAAATAGCTTTTCCATTTATCGAAATTTTCAGCATAATCTATTTTGATATCTGGTAAAACAGATGCAATCAAGTTTTTTAATTCGCTTCTTGATTGTTTAACTGTCGAATTAAATTCAGCAGAATTAATTTCAATTAAAGTTTCATCTTTTTTAAAGCTTACTCCTTCCTTAAAGCTTTTATCTCTGTTTTTTTTTCTTTGTTCCTTGTACTTCACTTATTATGCTTATTCTATTTGAAGACTTTAATTTACCGTTTCTTTCTATTTCTATTTTATTTGAAACATTTTTAACCGCTTCAACATATACGGATGTAAGTGAATTATTATTGTAGGTGGGCTCAGTTTTATTTAAATCAATTATTAAATTAGAAACATAAATTCCTACAATTAATAATAACAAACCAAATCCTATTGAAACTAAAGATTTTCTCATAAATACGGATGTGCAAATTTAATACCAAATGGTTTGTATTTTCTTATTCTTATTGTTAATTATTACTTAAATTTTGGTTTATTTAGCAATATGACTTTTCAAAGAGAAATTATTATTGGTCCTTACAAAAGAGGTTTTCACATCATAACTAATAAAATTGTCAACGAATTACCTGTAATGTCAGGAATTGTGAATGTATTTATTAAACATACATCGGCAAGCCTAACAATAAATGAAAATGCTGATCCATCTGTTAGAGATGATTTTGAAACGCATTTTAACATAATGGTTCCAGATGATGGAGATTATTTTAAACATACACTGGAGGGACCCGATGATATGACTTCACATATAAAAAGTAGTTTACTTGGCTCATCAGTAAATTTCCCTGTGAAAAATGGCATACCTCAACTTGGTACCTGGCAGGGGGTATATCTATGTGAACATAGAAATAATGCTTCAAAAAGAAAACTAATTATTACCCTAATTGGTAATTAGTTAATCGATGAAATCAACAATTTTTTCAAGCTGCATTCCTCTTGAACCCTTTATCAGTAAATTTGAATTTATAATACTTTTGAAGTCTTTATTATCCAGTAATTCTTTATAATTTTTACAGCTTATAAATTTTTCTGTAAAACTTGTTTTAGAAAAAATTTCTCCAATTAAAAAAACCCTATCTACTACTAAGCTTTCACAATAATCTACAATCTCTTGATGAAATTTATCTTCTTCTTTACCAAGTTCATACATGTCTCCCAAAATTAGAATCTTATTTTTCAAATCAGATTTATTAAATGATTGAATAGCTAAAGTCATGCTCGTAGGGTTTGCATTATAAGCATCAAGAACTATTTTATTGCTATTTTTCTTGACTATTTGCGATCTGTTATTAGATGAAATATAGTTTGATATGCCTTCATTAATTTTTTCTATACTAATTCCAAAATAAGAACCAATCGAAATTGCTGAAATAATATTTTGTATGTTATAATTCCCAAAAAGTGTACTTTCGATGGTCGTATTTTTTACATTCAAAATTATATTTGGGTTGTCTGAAATTACAGTGTAGTTAAAATCAGATTCTTTTTGACTAAACCCAAATTTATTTGTGTATTTAGATAAAATCTTATTTTGTTTTTCATCATCCGAATTATAAAAAATAAAACCGGAACTACTAATTAGAAAATCATATAATTCACTTTTTCCTTTTATTACCCCCTCTTCACTTCCAAATCCTTCCAAATGTGCTTTTCCAAAATTTGTAATATATCCATAGTTGGGTTCAGCTATTTTTGAAAGTAATTTAATTTCACCTATGTGATTGGCCCCCATTTCAATTATTCCGAATTCTGTTTCATTTGAAATTTCTAACAATGACAGTGGGACTCCAATGTGGTTGTTAAGATTTCCCTTAGTACAATAGGTTAAAAATTCTGTTTTTAGTACAGAATTTATCAGCTCTTTACTAGTTGTTTTTCCGTTACTTCCTGTGATCCCAATTATTTTAGTATTTATTTTATTTCTATGAAAATTTGCAAGTTTTTGTAAAGTATCTAGACAGTCTTCTACATAGATATAGTTCTTTTTATCATGAAAATATTTTTTTTCATCTACTATTGCACACATGGCGCCATTATTAATCGCAGATTTTGCAAATTCATTACCGTTAAAATTTGCTCCCTTAAGAGAAAAAAATATGTAGTTATTATTTATCTTTCTAGAGTCAGTAATAACTCCACTTGATTTTGTGAATATTTTATATAAATCTTCGATAGACATACAATAAATGTATAAAAAAAAGCCCTAATTAATAATTGAGGGCTTTTTAGAGGATTAAATATTTTGATTTAATTTCTTGATCTTTTTTTCATGTCTAATGATTTTCCACCTAATCTAGACATTACACATCTGAATCCAATAAAGTCAGTTGCCTGATCCTGGTGATAAAACCTTCTTTGTGCCGGATCAAGCCAATATGCTCTATCTTTCCATGATCCACCTTTGTATACTCTTACCTGATCACTAATTAGTGTAGTTTCTCCAGAATCTGAAATAGCATTCAAGTCAGGTGATTTATACATTGTTTGAGTTTCACCCTCTTCATTATAAGCTCTTGTTGATCTTACATCTCCATCTCTATAGTCAACATTATAACTCTTATAAAATTGAGTTCTATTTTTTAGGTCTTGATCTTCTAAATCCATTGTCATAATTTCACCTTCTCTTACAACGGCTACTCTCTTACCATTAGAAAGCGTTTTATATTGTGTTTCTTCAGCTAATACCACTTCATTATTTCCGCCATCAATAACAAACTTTTTATAATCATTTCCTCTGTAGTAATTGAAGTCATTAAATTCATCATCTACGATTGGTCTATAAACATCAGCTACCCATTCAGCAACATTACCTGCCATATCATATAGTCCAAATGCATTAGCGTTATAAGATGCAACTCTGTTGGTGATATCAGCTCCATCATCAGACCATCCAGCAATTCCACCATAGTCACCATCACTATTTTTGAAGTTTGCTAACTGATCACCTAAATTTCTTCTTGCACCTGTTCTTGTATATTGTCCTTGCCAAGGATATTTTTTTCTTGCCTGATATACATTAAACTCTCTTACTTCTTTAAGACCTAGAGCGGCATATTCCCATTCAGATTCGGTTGGAAGTCTAAATTTAGGACTAATCAAACCCGTTTCCCTATTGGCTGAGGCAGGAGCCATCGAATCTGCAGACACACCAGCAATATTAGCCATTCTGTTGGATTCTTTTCTGCTTGAATTTCCTTTAAGTAATTCAGACCATCCCTCAATATTATCATCTCCACCAAAACTTTTGTTAGGAATTTGAACATAGGCATCTTGATTAAAATTACCAGATTTTATTAGACTATCATTATTGGCAATTTTACCACCTTTGTCAGTAAGAGTTGCTCCTTTCGAAAGCCATCCAGTATTTTCTAAAATTAATTCTTGATATCTATCAGTTCTCCACTCAGCATATTCATAAGCTTGAATCCAACTAACACCTACTACAGGATAATCCGAAAAAGCAGGATGTCTTAGATAACTGTTTACCATTTCTTCGGCATAACCAAGTTTATTTCTCCAAACAAGAGTATCAGGAAGCGCACCTAAATAAATATTGTAGTTTTCGTTTCTTTTCAACCAATCCAAATATTCTAGATACATTACATTAGTAACTTCGGTTTGATCCATGTAAAAGGATTGAACATGTTGTTGATTTGGTGAATTATTCCAATCTCTCATCGGATCATCTTGAACACGACCCTTTGTATATGTTCCACCCTCAACTAAAACCATGTTGGGAGGAGTCTGTTGTCCTTTATAATTTGTATTGTATTGAAATCCACCTTTCTTGTTGTTAATTGCCCAACCAGTAGCAGATGAAACATTTCTATTATTTGAAAATTGAGATTTGTTACAACTTTCGAATGAAAAAAGCATAACAAAGCTGAATAAAATTGCAACGTAAAATTTAAATTTTCTTTTCATAGTAAACCTTTTTACTCAGATAGAGCTTCCAAATATAATAATTAATACTCATATCACAATAAATTTTAATCATATTGATTTCTTTAAATTAACGGATAAGCTATGATTATATTATGTTATTTTTGCTTTTTCTAACACTTTAATAATATTTAATAGACTATAGCGTTTTGCAATTTATGAGAATTATTACTTTTCTTAGTCTCATTTTAATTTCTTCCAACTTCTTCAGTCAATCCTCACAAATTGACATAGATTGGTTTGGAGAGGGGCAATATAATATTGGAAATATATCTCTGATTGTCCCCAATTCTAAAAATTTTAAAAATAATTATAGTTATGGCGATTATTACAGAGTTGTTAAACAATGGGAAAGTGACAGGATCATTGATGAATCATCAGTAGAAATTTCAAATATTATTTATTCGGATATTGATATTAGCGAATATAATGGACTAGAAAAGATAAATTTTTCTAATGAAGCCAACTTTAGATTTAATTCATCAATTTCAAAGAACAAAATATTCTCTTTTCTTGAGTTAGACCCAATAATTTTTGACAATGGTAAATATAAGATAGTACAGAGTTTTATTATTAATTACAGATTTTCAGAAATATCCAAAAACAATAAAAACTCAATTCAGTCATCTGTGATGAGAAACGGGGATTGGTACCAGTTTTTTATACAAGAGTCTGGTATTCATAAAATTGACAGAAATTTCTTAGAAAATTTAGGTGTAAACACCCAATCAATTGATCCTAGAAAGATTAAAATCTTTGGTCATGGTGGAGAAATGTTAACAATGCAAAACACAGAAAATTTTTTGATTGATCCCTTAGAAAATTCTATCAAAATTATTGGAGAAGAAGATGGGAGCTTTGATTCTAACGACTATATTCTTTTTTATGCTTCTGGTCCTAATTCTTATAATTCAGAAAACAACACAAATCTTAACCTATATGAAGATAGAATATCATACTTTTTATCTATAGGATCTGAAGACGGTTTAAGAATTAGTGATTTGGTCGAACCAGATGGAGAAACATCCTCTTTAATCAATTATTACTCAAATTATCAATTTCATGAGAGTGATGACTATAATCTTGCAAAAATTGGAAGAAGATGGTTTGGCGATAGATTTGATTATGAAAATGTAAAAACATTCAGTTTTGATATTGACAACTTAATTGCTGATCAACCAGTAAATTTGAAAATTAGTGCTGCAGCTACTTCGGAAATTGTTACATCAATGTCTGTAGAATTAAATGGAACACAATTATCAACAATGGTTTTTGGTTCAATCGGAGATCCGATTTTAGCCACAGGAGATAGTTTTTCGTCAAATATTAATTTGAATTCATCAGAAGCAAACATTACATTAACCTATAATAACAACGGAAATCCTGCTTCATCTGCATACTTAGATTACATATCAATTGAGGCTATTTCTAGTTTGAATTTTAATGGTGGACAATTAACCTTTTACAATGATGATTTAGATTTTGAGTCTGAAATTGTAAGTTATCAAATTTCAAATAGCAATAACATATTAAGTGTTTGGGATATTTCAGATTTGTCAAATATTTTAGAAATAACTCACAATCAAGAGAGCAGCTTAGTATTTAAATCAGTTTATTCATCATTAAATAAGTTTATCGCATATGACGGAGTAGATTTTTACACTCCAACAATTGATAATAACTCTCAAATTTCTAATCAAAACATTAAAGAAGATATTTTCCTTAATTCTCTCAATGAAATTGAACCTGTTGATTACATAATTATTGCCAGATCCGATATGCTGTTTGAGGCAGAAAGATTGGGTAATATAAATAGAGATGTAAATGGGCTAAATGTAAAAGTCGTTGAATTGCAAAAGATTTATAATGAGTTTAGCTCAGGTAACCAAGATATTTCAGCAATTAGAAATTTTATAAGATATGTTTATAATAATTCTAACAATAATAATTCCTTAAAATATTTATGCCTTTTTGGGGATGCATCCTATGATTACAAGAATAGAATTCCAAATAATACTAATATAATCCCTTCTTGGAATTCTTTGAATAGTTTTAGTCTATCTAGCTCGTATGTGTCTGATGATTTTTTTGGAATGATGGATCTGGGTGAGGGAATGATGACAAACTCTAATAAACTTGATATCGCAGTTGGAAGAATTTTAGCTGATTCAAATAGCAGAGCTAGGGATCTGGTTGATAAAATTGAAATCTATTACAGTCAAAATTCATTCAGTGATTGGAGGAATAAAATTATTGTTGTCTCAGATGATGTTGACGAACCGTGGGAAAATATAATTCAATCAACATCAAATGATATTGCAGATTTAATCACTGAAAACAAACCTTTTTTTAATGCAAAAAAAATATTATCTGATGCATTCAATCAAGAAACATCATCTGGTGGAGAAAGATATCCAGAGGTAAAAAGTCAGCTAATTAATGGTATGAAACAGGGTGCACTTGTTGTAAACTATTTTGGTCATGGAGGAGAAGACGGCTTGGCTAGAGAAAGAATATTCGATAAAATCGATGCGGTCGATATTACTAATGATAAATTTAATTGTTTTGTTTCGGTCACTTGTGAGTTTACAAAGTTTGATAATCCAAATCGTGAAACCGCTGGTGAATATTTGTACTGGAATAAAAATGGGGGATCAATAGCATTGATAACAACTACACGTCAAATTTTTGTCTCGGTTGGGGTTAATTTTAATTTAACTCTTGAAGATTACTTATTTTCATTAGACTCAGATTCCTACACAACAATGGCAGAGGCTTTAAGATTGACTAAAATTGATCCTTCAATATCAAATTCTGATCAAAGAAGACTTGTGTTTTTTATTGGAGATCCTGCGATGAAACTATCAATTCCCGAACCTCAAATAATAATCACAAAGATTAACGACATCCCTATAAGTGAATTTGAATCTAATATTCGTGGTCTTGATTTAGTTAATATAAAAGGAAATGTACTTGATTCAAATGGTCAAATAATTGACAATTATCAGGGTGAATTAACCGCGACTGTATACGATAAAGAAATAGAAAGATCTACTTTAGGAAATGATGGTACAACAGATAATTCTGGCAATCCAATTTTATTAGATTTTAAAACTTTAGGCGAGACTTTATTTAGAGGAAAATCAAGTATTAGCAATGGTGAATTTCAATTTAATTTTGTAGTACCTAAAGATGTTGGAATGCAATTAGATTTCGGAAAATTTAGTTTCTATTCAAAGGAAAATAATAGTTTACAGGACAAGAATGGATATGATCTTTCTGTGTTAATAGGGGGTATTAATGAAAATGCAGATGAAGATAATCTAGGTCCTGAAATTGAATTATTTATGAATGATGAATCGTTTATTAATGGAGGTATTACAAATGAAAATCCAAATTTGATTGTAAAGCTTTTTGATGAGAATGGAATAAATACCTCAAGCGGTGTTGGTCACGATATAATAGCAACAATAGATTCTAATCAAGAAAATTCTTATGTGTTAAATGAGTATTATGAAGCTAATATTGATGATTTTCAAAATGGTACAATAAATTTTCCTTTAAGTGATATTAGCCCAGGAATCCATACTCTTAACCTAAAGGCATGGGATGTTTATAATAATTCATCAGATTCTGAAATTGAATTCACAGTATTTGATGAGGATCAAGACTTAGTAATTGAAAATGTGCTTAATTATCCAAATCCCTTCATTAATTATACGGAATTTTGGTTTAACCACAATAGTTCAACTCCTTTATACGTTACAATACAAGTATTTACTGTTTCTGGTAAACTTGTAAAAACAATTTTAGGTACAACTCAAACATTTGGAAACAATAGTTTTTCAAGGGATTTCTATTGGGATGGTAGAGATGATTTTGGTGATAAGGTAGCAAAAGGAGTTTACATTTATAAATTAAACGTTAGATCAGAATCATTAAACAAAAGTGTGTCAAAAATTGAGAAACTAGTAATTCTTTAAAACAGTATATTTGCTAACAATATGAAAATGAAAAAAAATATTTTATCACTAACTATAGCTTTTATTGCTTTCAACATTAATTCCCAAACATCTACTGAAATTATTCCAACCCCCAATGATAGTAGGGTAATTACAACTGGTGTCCCATTTCTGTTGATTGCATCTGATGCAAGAGCTGCAAGTATGGGTGATATGGGTGTAGCTACGTCTGTTGATACATATTCTCAGTTTTGGAACCCGTCAAAATATGTTTTTTCTGAGACTAAATCGGGCTTTGGTTTAAGCTACACACCTTACCTAAGCAAGTTGGTTAATGATATATCACTTGGAAATTTGACCTATTTTAACAGAATTAATGAAAGAAGTGCTTTTGCGGTAAGTTTACGTTATTTTTCTTTGGGAGAAATTGAAATTATCCAAGATGAATTTTCACAAGCATTAATTGAAAAGCCAAATGAGATGACAATGGATATTTCTTATTCTTTGAGATTGGCTGATCAGTTTTCAATGGGTGTTGCCCTTAGATACTTAAGGTCTGACCTTAGGATTCAGGCTGTTGATGAAACTGCTAAAGCTGCTAGCTCATATGCAGTAGATATTTCAGCTTATTATCAGGGTGAAGAACAAAGTTATGGAGATGTTGACGGAAGATGGAGAGCAGGTATGATTATTCAAAATCTTGGTCCTAAAATCAAGTATGATGAATCTGGAAGAGAAACTTTTTTACCTACTAATTTAAGATTAGGTGCGGGATTTGACTTTCTGTTAGATCAGTATAATAAAGTTTCTGTAACGGCAGAGTTTGCAAAGTTGTTGGTTCCAACTCCGCCAGTTCTTGGATATGAGTATAATTTTACTGATAATAATGAAAATGGAGTTTATGATGAGGGTATTGATGAATTAGGTGATCAGACCACAGGCGATCTTGTTGTATATAATGGTCAGACTACTGATGTCGATTTCCTTTCCGGTGTTTTTCAATCTTTTTCTGACGCACCAGGTGGATTCAGTGAAGAATTGAAAGAATTTACTTGGGCACTTGGTGCTGAATATGTGTACGATGATTCTTTTGCTTTAAGAGCTGGATATTTTAACGAAAGTGAAGATAAAGGTGCAAGAAAATTTTTAGCACTTGGCGCAGGTTTTAAATTTTCTGGAACTAGAGTGGATTTATCATATCTTTTTTCAGCTTCTAGAGTTCCTAGTCCTTTAGAAAATACATTGAGATTTTCTCTTACTTTTGACTTTGGTTCTAATAGCTACTTAGAATACTAGTTTTTCTTTTAAAAATATATTATTTTGCCTTTTGCAATGGACATTCTATGTCTTATTTTTGTGTATTCAACACTATCCTATGAAAAAGATTACGAAAGACACATATTTATCTTGGTATGAAGACATGCTATTTTGGAGAAAGTTTGAGGATAAGCTAGCCGCTGTTTATATTCAGCAAAAAGTTAGGGGTTTTCTTCATTTATATAATGGTCAAGAGGCTGTCCTAGCTGGATCATTACACGCAATGGATTTATCTAAGGACAAGATGATAACGGCTTACAGAAATCATGTTCAGCCTATAGGTATGGGTGTTGATCCAAAAAAAGTTATGGCTGAGCTATATGGCAAAGCTACTGGAACATCCCAAGGCTTGGGAGGTTCAATGCATATTTTTTCTAAAGAGCACAGGTTTTATGGAGGTCATGGAATTGTTGGAGGACAAATTCCATTAGGTGCTGGTATTGCCTTTGGTGATAAATATCATGGAAGTGATGCAGCAACTCTTTGTTATTTTGGTGATGGAGCTGCGAGACAAGGTTCATTACATGAAACATTTAATTTAGCAATGCTTTGGAAATTACCTGTTGTTTTTATTTGTGAAAACAATGGGTATGCTATGGGAACATCTGTTGAAAGAACTTCTAACACAACCGATATATGGAAATTAGGCTTAGGCTATGAGATGCCTTGTGGACCTGTTGATGGTATGGACCCAGTCAAGGTTGCTAAGGCTGTAGATGAAGCTATAATAAGAGCAAGAAACGGAGATGGTCCAACATTTTTGGAAATGAAGACTTACAGGTATAGAGGTCACTCAATGAGTGATGCTCAACATTACAGAACAAAGGATGAAGTCGCTGAGTATAAAAAGATTGATCCAATTACAAAGGTTAAGGAGATAATTCTAAAAAAGAAATATGCATCTCAAAAACAACTAGATGAAATTGATTCAAGGGTAAAAGATTTGGTTAAGGAATGTGAAAAATTTGCCGAAGAATCCTCTTACCCAGATAAGAACCTTATGTATGATGCGGTTTACGAACAAAAAAATTATCCATTTTTAAAACATAAAATTTAATTATGGCTGAGTTGATTAAAATGCCTCGTTTAAGTGATACCATGGAGGAAGGTACTGTCGCTGCCTGGTTCAAAAAGGTTGGTGACAAAGTTCAAGAAGGGGAGATTTTGGCTGAAATCGAAACCGACAAGGCAACCATGGAATTCGAGTCATTTTATGAGGGAACTCTTTTGTATATCGGTATACAAGAAAATGAAACTGCAAAAGTAGATGCACCACTTGCTATCATAGGTGATCCAGGAGAAGACATAGATTCTATTTTAGGAAATCAAACAAATAAAACAGAAAAACCTATTGAGGTTAAAGATTCTGAGCCTTTCAAAAAGTCTTCACAGGATTCTAAAAAAACAGTTGAAAAACCGATGAATGATAATGTTCATGTTATCACAATGCCAAGGTTAAGTGATACCATGGAAGAGGGTACGGTTGCTTCGTGGTTTAAGAAAGTTGGTGAGGAAGTAGAAGAAGGTGAAATTTTAGCTGAAATTGAAACTGATAAGGCTACCATGGAATTCGAATCTTTCTATTCTGGCACTCTTCTTCATATAGGCTTATCTGAAGGTGATTCTGCAAAAGTAGATTCTTTGTTAGCCATTATAGGCCCCAGTGGAATGGATATATCACAATATTTAAATGGTTCTGTAAAAATTGAGGCAGAGGATAGTGAAAAAGAAGAGTTAAAAATAGAACAAAAGGCTGATAGTAAAACTATCGTAGAGAAAGAAGACACATTACTAAAAAGTGTAAAGACTAACAAATCCGAAAGAATTTTTATTTCACCTCTTGCTAAGAAATTAGCTAATGATAAAAATATTGATATTTCAACTATTCAAGGGTCAGGTGAAAATGGAAGAATTATAAAATCTGATATTGAAAACTATAAAGAAGCAGTAGTTCAAACTATGGCTCAAAAAACAATGCCTCCTTCAGATAGCCAAGAATATTCAGAGGTTAGTCACTCTCAGATGAGAAAGGTAATCGCGAAAAGATTATCGGAATCTAAATTTTCAGCACCTCATTATTACTTGAATGTTGAGCTTGATATGTCGGAAACGATTGCATTTAGAAAACAATGTAACTCAATTCCTAACACAAAAATCTCATTTAACGATATTATTATCAAAGCCTGTGCTGTAGCACTAAGAAATAATCCAAGTGTAAATTCTCAATGGTTTGACGACCGAATCAGATACAACAATTTTGTTAATATTGGAGTAGCTGTTGGTGTTGATGATGGTTTAATTGTTCCAGTATTAAAAAATGCTGATAAAATGAGTGTTGCAGAGATCAGTACAACGGTGAAGGAGTTGGCTGGGTTAGCTAGAGATAAGAAGCTAACTCCTGAAATGATGCAGGGCAGTACATTTACTATTTCAAATTTAGGAATGTTTGGAATCGAAAGTTTTACATCAATTATTAATCCTCCAAACTCTGTTATTCTTTCTGTAGGCGCTATAATACAAAAGCCGGTTGTAAAAGATGGTGAAATTGTTGTTGGTAATACTATGAAATTAACTTTAGCATGTGACCATAGAGTTGTTGATGGGCTAACAGGATCTAAGTTTTTACAAGCATTGAAGCCACTTATTGAAAACCCACTATCAATGCTAATTTAGCAATATCAAAATGTCTAAGAATATTATAATTACTGGTACAAGTTCTGGAATTGGCTTTGAGCTGGTAAAGATATTTTCAAAAGATAATAATAGAGTACTAGCATTGTCAAGAAATAACTCCAAATTAAGAGATTTGAAATTGGATGGAGTTGATGCAATAGATTTTGATATTAATAATCCTGATGAGGTTAAGCTTACTGAATTTTTAAATTCTGTAAATAGAATAGATGTATTAATAAATAATGCAGGTTACCTTGTAAATAAATCTTTTGAAGATACTACACTAGATGATTTTCAAAATATTTATTCAACAAATGTTTTTTCAGTAGCAATGTTAATTAAAAGAGTCATTAAATATATGCACGAAGGTTCAAATGTTATAAACATAAGTTCAATTGGTGGTGTGCAAGGTAGTGTAAAGTTTCCAGGTTTATCAGCTTATAGCTCAAGCAAAGGAGCACTTAATATTCTAACTGAAATGTTGGCTGAGGAATACAAATACAAAAAGGTACATTTTAACTCCTTAGCCTTAGGATCTGTTCAAACCAAAATGTTAGAAAAAGCATTTCCAGGATTTAAGGCTTCCACATCGTCTGAAAACATGGCAAAATACATATATAATTTTGCAACAGAGGGTTATAAATTAATGAATGGTAAAGTAGTTTCTATTTCTTCAACAACACCATAGATGTATAAAATCTTTGAAAAAATTCCAGAAGCTTCCTTAGAATACGTAAAAAGTCTTATTCTTTCTGAAAACATTACAATAAAACTAAAGAAATCAAGAAAAACCAAGCATGGTGATTTTTCTGTAAAGAAAAATGGACTGTGCATGATTACTATTAACGATGATCTAAATCAGTATAGGTTTTTAATTACCCTTATTCACGAAATATCTCACTACAAAGCATATAAGAACTATGGGCCATATATAAAGCCTCACGGAGTTGAGTGGAAAAATATATTCAAGAATTTGTTACTTCCAATAATTAATTCTGAAGTTTTCCCAAATGATATATTGAGAACCCTTGCTATATATGCGAAAAATCCAAAAGCATCATCAGATACAGACTTAAATTTAAGTTTAGCTTTAAATAAATACAATATGAATCAATATGATTATGTATTTGGCCTTTCAAATGGCTCTGTTTTTAAAGCCTCAAATGATAGGGTTTATGTAATGATTAAGAAATTGAAAAAAAGATATGAGTGTATGGATGTATTAACAAAAAAATTATATTTGTTTAGTCCAAATGTAAAGATAAAGGAGATAATTAATGAGTGCTAAAAATAAAATTAGAGTCGCAGTAAGTGGTTATTTTGACCCTATTCATATTGGACATTTAGAGTATCTAAGAATGGCAAAAGAATTAGGTGATTCTTTAGTTGTAATTGTTAATAATAATTACCAGTGTAAGCTAAAAAAAGGAAAGCATTTTATGGATGAAAATGACAGAGTTGAGATAGTTAAAGAATTGAGATTTGTTGATGAAGTTTTTCTGTCAGTTGATAATGATAGAACTGTTTGTAAATCTCTTGAAGAAATAAAGCCTGATATTTTTGCTAACGGAGGTGATAGGGCAACAAGTGAAGTACCAGAAACTCCTGTTTGTAAAAAATTCAATATAAAAATGGTTGATGGACTTGGAGATAAGATTAGAAGTTCATCATCTCTTACAGGTTTAAGCGAAATAAGCTAACTATTGCTCTAGGTACATTTTTCTAACCTTCTTGTATAGATTAGATGAATAAACAAAATCAGTAACCGCCTGATTATCGGTTTTGAAAATATTACTTTTACTTCCATTCCATTCCAGTACTCCATTTTTTAGAAAAATAATTTTTTCCCCAATCTCCATAACTGAATTCATATCATGGGAATTTATTATTGTGGTAATGTTTAATTCTTCAGTGATTTCCTTAATCAAGTTGTCTATTACAATTGCTGTTTTTGGATCTAATCCAGAATTTGGCTCATCACAGAATAAATAACTAGGGTTATTTACAATAGCTCTGGCTATTGCCACCCTTTTTTGCATTCCTCCAGATGCTTCACTTGGCATTTTTTTATTACTGTTTTCTAACTCTACTCTTTTTAGTACTAAATTTACTCTGTCAAGCATTTCATCTAAGGGCATATTTTTGAACATTCTTAAAGGAAACATTACATTTTCTTCAATTGTCATTGAATCAAATAACGCGCTACCTTGAAAAACAGTGCCTATGCTAGATTTTAACTCCATTTTTTGATTCTCATTCATTTGTTGAATATTACTTTTATTAAAGATGATTTGACCTTCATCATGTGTGTGTAGACCAAGTAAGCACTTTAAAAAAACGGTTTTTCCAGATCCAGTTTGTCCAATAATTAAACTTGTTTTGCCTTTTTCAAATTCACAAGAGATCCCTTTTAGAATAGGTTTATTATTAAATGATTTTTTCAGATTTATAACTTTTATCATTATCCTAGTAGCATTTGTGTTATTAAAAAATTGAATACAACAATCGAAACACTTGTCCAAATAAATGATTTAGTACTTGCCTTACCAACTTCTAGTGCTCCTCCTTTCATGTAGTAACCATGAAATGACGGAACTGTTGCTAAAATAAATGCAAAAACAAAACTCTTAATAAAGGCATATGTCATATGAAATGGAATAAAATCAGTTTGAATACCCTCAATAAATGCACTCATGGTGCTATAACCGCCATAAACACAAGCAACCATTCCGCCCAGCATTCCTAAAAACATTGCAATTGAAATCAAAAATGGGTAAAGTAGTAATGCAATGACTTTAGGAAACACCAAATAATTGATTGAATTTATACCCATCACCTCAAGAGCGTCAATCTGTTCTGTAACTCTCATCGATCCAATACTCGATGTGATAAATGAACCTACTTTTCCCGCCATTATGATTGAAATGATAGTTGGGGCAAATTCAAGAATTATAGTTTCCCTGGTTGCATATCCAACTAAGTAGTCAGGGTAGAAAGAACCCGTTGTGCTTAGAGCTAGTTGTATAGTTATTACACCTCCAATAAAAAAAGAAACAAATGAAATAATACCCAATGAATTTACAACAGTGTCCTCGGTATCTTTCAAGATCAGATCTTTCATAACCCTCCATTTGGTGGGTTTTTGAAACATCTTTTGTAACATTAAGATATATAGTCCTATATTGTGTAAAAGAGTCATTTTTCTTCTTTATATACTATAATATAATTTACAATAAATATTAATAAAATTTATCATAATTCATTATTTTTGACTGTATTAAAATCAATATAAAATTAGAATATTTAGATAATAACTTATGATTAAACGTTTTTGCACTTATGTTTTTTTATTGATTTTTTGCTTTCAGACAAATGCTCAATTCCATTCACATAGTCATAATCACAATCACGATGGTTTACACCATTGGGAAATTCCAAGTAAAGACCCAGATAGAATTATTTTAACATTTAATGGTGATCCTGCAACTAAAAGAGCTGTTACTTGGAGAACTGATTCATCTGTTAATAAAGCTAAAGCCCAGATAGCAGTTGCTGCCGTAAATTCAAGTTTTGTTAAAGAAGCCACAACTTATTTTGCAACTACTGAAGAATTTGATTTAGGCATTTATAAATCAAATAAATCTTTGATTGTCAACTATCACAGCGTAGTATTTGAAAACTTAAATCCAAATACGCTCTATGCATACAGAGTTGGAAATGACGAAAATTGGTCTGAGTGGATTCATTTCAAAACAGCCAATGATACTTATAGCCCTACTCAATTTGTATACTTTGGAGATGCACAAAATGATATTTTAAATCACTGGTCAAGAGTTATCAGAATGGCTTATCAAACTGCTCCAAATGCATCATTTGTAATTCATGCCGGAGACTTGGTAGATTCTGCACACAAAGACAATGAGTGGGCACAATGGTTTAAAGCTGGTGGGTTCATTCACAGCCAATGGACAGCAATTCCGGTTGTCGGGAATCATGAATTTCAAAGATTTGACGGATACGAAGGATCATTACCCAGAAGATTATCGATCCAGTGGAGGCCGCAATTCACACTTCCAGTTGAAGATAATTTAGACAGTAGGCTTCATGAAACTGTATATACAGTTGAATATCAAGATATACTTATTCTAGTGCTCAATTCAACGGGTTATCTTGAAAAGCAAACTGAATATATCAAACAAAAGTTGAGTAATACAGACGCAAAATGGAAGATAGTTACTAATCACCATTCTGTTTTTTCACCTGCAAAAGGTAGAGATTTCGAATATGCAAGGAAAGTGTGGAAGCCATTATTTGATAAGTACGGAGTTGATCTTGTTCTGAATGGTCATGACCATACATATGCTAGAGGACATGTGCCTGTAAAATCTCAAAATATTGATCAATCCGGAAGTTTTAAAACTTTATATGTTACATCTGTAAGTGGTCCTAAACAATACAAAGTGGATAAAGAGAATATTAAAAATTATGTTACTGATGGATATAAATCCGATAAAATCGGAGAACAAACTCAGTTTTTTCAAGTTATTAGTGTAGAAAACAATAAATTAATTTATAGTGCATATACCACTCTTGGAAACCTGTATGATAAAGCAATTATTACAAAAGACTTTTCAACTGGAGAAAAAACCATTTCAAATTCGATTAAATAAACAGAAAAAGTAAAGGTTTAATTTTGATTAATATCGGAGTTAAGTTTATTTATGTAATACAATATGTTTTCTTTTCCAAGATGTTTTGTGCTTGAGGTAAGAAATATTTCAGGTAGAAACTCCCAGTTTTCAAGAATTACTTTCTTGTAATTATTTACCTTATTTTCAACACCATCTTTCGGGTTGCCATCCTGTTTTAATTTATCGATTTTAGTAAAAACAATTGAGAAAGCAATATTATTTAATGTCAACCATCGCATAAATTCAATATCGATCTTTTGTGCTTCGTGTCTTACATCAACTAAAATAAATGCAGAAACTAGTTGGCTTCTGTTTAAAAAATAATCTGTAATTAGTTTTTGAAAAATTTTCTTTTCTGATTTAGAAGCTTTAGCATATCCATAGCCAGGAAGATCTACAAGGTGCCAAGAGGAATCAATTAAGAAGTGATTAATTAATCTTGTTTTACCTGGTTTTGAAGAAGTTTTTGCCAGTTTTTTATTATTAGTCAACATATTTATCAATGATGACTTACCTACATTACTTCGACCAATAAAAACATACTCTGGTAAATTACTTTTTGGGCAATCTTTTGCATTTTGATTGCTTATAACAAATTTCGCACTTTTAATATTCATTATTTTAGGACAATTTTTGAAGAAAGCCAATCTATAAGTAATGCATTAAATTGATCTGGGTGCTCCATCATTGGTGCATGTCCACATTTGTCAATCCAAAAAAGATCTGAGTCAGGAAGGAGTTTGTGAAATTCGTCAGCAACTTCAGGTGGTGTTACATTATCATTTTTTCCCCAAATTATACATGTTGGAAGCTTCATTTTTGGTAAATCATCAGCCATATTATGTCTAATTGCACTTTTAGCCATTGCCAATATTTTAATCAGCTTATTTCTGTCATTAACAGTTTCAAAAACTTCATCAACAAGTTCTTTGGTTGCTGTTTTTGGACTATAAAATACTTCTTCAACTTTTTTCTTAATTACATTGTAATCACCTCTTTTTGTATATCCGCTTCCCATACCTTTTTCGTAAAGTCCTGAGCTTCCTGTTAAAATTAAGCCCCTGGCTTTATTAAAAAGCTTGGTGTAATAAAGTCCAATATGACCACCTAGGGAATTACCCATTAAAACAAATTCTTTAAGTTTTTTATGGATTATAAACCTGTCTAAAAACTTTGCTAATTCTTTTACAGAAGTCTTAAGTATAGGTAGATCGTAAATCGGCAATACAGGCATTATAACTTTAAAATCCCTTTGTTTAAAAAAATCTGTAACATAATTAAAATTACTCAAGTTGCCCATGAGACCGTGAAGGATAATAATTGGGAAGCCTTCACCTTCTTCAATGTATTTATAGCCGTTTTCTTCTATAAGATTGAAATCCATATCCAGATTTTTAATCAAAATTAATCAAATTTATTCAGAATCACTCAATTAAGAGTGCTGATTAACAATTAATGAACAATGTGTGTTGATTAATTATAGTTTATTTGTAACCACCTGTATATCAGTTATTTATACAATTATTTTCTATTATTTAAATCATAAAAATCGGAGAATCTTTAATTTTATTAACAATGTGGTAAAATGTGGTAAAATGTGGTAATTTTTTTATTAAATTTGAGATTACATAACTGAGAAGGATTTTGAATTATTTAATTGGAACATACGAGTGTAAAATTGATGTTAAGGGAAGGCTTTTAATTCCCTCTGCATTTAAAAAACAGCTTGCACCTGTTATTCCCAAAGGTTTTGTTTTAAAAAGAGCTGTGTTTCAAAATTGCCTAGAGTTGTATCCTTTGGAACAATGGGAAGAGTTAATAAAAAAGGTCAATTCACTTAACAGGTTTAAGAAGAAGAATAATGATTTTATCAGAAGGTTTACTGCAGGTGTAAAATTTATTGAACTAGACAGTAACGGAAGGTTGTTGATCCCTAGAGATTTGATAGAATTTTCAAATATTAAAAGGGAGGTTACACTCTCCACCTCTGTTAACATAATCGAAATATGGGATAAATCAAGTTATGAAAAAGCAATTGCAGATTCTAGAGATGATTTTGCTCAACTGGCTGAAGAAGTAATGGGTGGCGATGAAGAGTGATTATCATTTACCTGTATTGCTAAAAGAGTCGATTAATGGTTTAAAAATAGATGATGAAGGAATATATGTTGATGCAACTTTTGGAGGAGGCGGTCATAGTTTAGAAATATTAAGGAGCCTATCTAAAAAGGGAAGATTAGTTTCTTTTGATCAGGATCTAGATTCAAAAAATAATTCTTATGAAGAAAGTAATTTTTATTTCGTTAATGAAAATTTTAAATACATGAAGAGGTTTTTAAAAAATTTAGGTTTTTCAAAAGTTAATGGAATACTAGCTGACCTTGGAGTTTCTTCTTTTCAAATTAATACTCCTGCTAGAGGGTTTTCTTACCGGTATGATGCAGCTCTAGATATGAGAATGAATAAAAACAACAAACTTGATGCGATGAAAGTCATAAACAGCTATAACCATGAAAATCTTAGTAAAATTTTATTCGAATATGGAGACATAAAGAATTCAAAAAAAATATCAGAAGAAATTATTAAAGCTAGAACGGCAAATAAAATAAATACAACATTTGATTTTAATAAGATACTTAAGCCACTTTACCCTGAGAGGTATTTAAATAAAAATCTTTCTAGAATTTATCAAGCTATTAGAATTGAAGTTAATAAAGAATTAGATGTCCTAAAGTCATTTTTAGAGCAGACAAGCGAATTATTATTGCCTGGCGGTAGATTATGTGTTATTTCTTATCACTCTTTAGAGGACAGAATGGTAAAAAGATATATAACTAATGGAAATTTTTCGACAACTGCTGAAAAAGATCTATACGGAAACTTTTCTGTACCCTTTAAAAAAATTGGAAAAATGATTCAACCATCAGCTGTAGAGCTAAAAGAAAATATAAGGTCTAGAAGCGCAAAATTGAGAATAGCCGAGAAAATTTAACTAAATGAAGAATAAGTTATTTAATATCATGAGAGGATCTTTTTTAGTTGATGAAAAATCAACTTCAAATTGGATTTATATTTTCCTTTTTCTAATTCTATCCTTGGTTATGATATCATCCTCTCATTCCGTTGACCAAAAGGTCTATAAAATAGCATCATTAAATGAAGAAATTAAATCTCTGAGATCTGAATTCGTAGATACAAGAACAAGACTGATGATTTACAAAATGGAATCATCTGTAAAAAATAGATTATCCCAGCAGGGAATAAAATCATTAAAAACTCCTCCAGTTAAAATTGTTATAAATGTCAATAACTAAGAAAAAAATAACGAACAGACTTTATTTAATCAGCTTGCTTCTGATCGTTATTATTTTTTCTATTGTTTTTAAAATTATTGACTTACAGTTTTTTAAAGGTGACTATTACATTGACATTTCTGAAAAAAGAGAATTTAAAAATATAGAAATCCCTGCAAACAGAGGTAATATTTATTCTGACACTGGAAAACTTCTGGCAAGCTCAGTACCTAAATATGATATTAGATTTGATGCCCTGGCGCCAAGCGACTCGAACTTTAATAAATATGTTGATGAATTGGCATTAGAACTCGCTTCATATTTTGGAGAATCATCAGAGATGTATTCTAACAAACTAAGGCAAGCAAGAAAAGATAAAAACAGATATTTATTAATTGCTAGAAACCTGGGTTATCTAGATTGTAAGAAATTTAAAAATTTCCCATTATTTAATCTTGGCGGATTTAGAGGTGGATTTATAACCGAACAATATACCAAAAGGGATTATCCTATTGGTGGAATAGCTCAAAGAACTGTAGGATACGAAAGGTATGATGATTTTGGCAATGCTATGAGACCAGGGCTTGATGGAGCATTTGGGCCAAAATATCTAAAAGGTGAAAACGGAATTAGGTTCTCTCAAAAAATAGGACTTGGTCAGTGGAAGCCCGTCTTAGATTATAATGAAAAAGAACCTAGAGATGGTTACGATTTACACACTACACTAAATATAGAAATTCAAGATTTAGCTCATCACGCACTATTACGTCAATTAGAATTTTATGAAGCAGAACATGGTAGTGTAGTGGTAATGGAAACTAAAACAGGTGAAATTAAAGCTATTTCAAATTTAGGAAGAACCTCTGAGGGTAAATATTATGAGAAGTTGAATTATGCAGTTGGTGAATCTCATGAGCCTGGGTCAACATTTAAGCTAATGGCAATGGTTAGGGCTCTAGAAGACAAGGTAATTGACACCTCAGACATCGTTGATACCAAAAACGGAATCTTAAGTTTTTATGGAAGAAAGGTAAGGGATTCTAAAAAGGGTGGTTACGGAAAAATATCAGCTGCAAAAGCATTTGAAGTCTCTTCAAATACTGGAATAGTCCAAATCATTAATGATAATTATAATGAAAAACCCGAACAATTTGTTGACGGGTTATTTGATATGAAAATCAATGAACCCCTTGGCCTACCAATACTTGGAGAAGGTGAGCCAAAATTTACACATCCAAGAGATAAAGTTAATTGGGATGGACTTGACCTGCCATGGATGGCTTTTGGATATGGAATATCATTGACCCCTTTACAAACCCTTACTTTTTATAACGCAATTGCTAATGATGGGGTAATGGTAAAGCCAAGATTCATAAAAGAAGTAAAGCAATTTGACCAAGTAATAGAAAAATTTGATACTGAAATTATTTCGAATTCAATTTGCAGTAAAGAAACCATTGACAAGGTTAAAAATATGATGAAAAATGTTGTAGAAAAAGAACATGGTACTGCACATAATATTTATTCTGAAGATTTTTCAATGGCAGGAAAAACTGGTACGTGTCAAACTGAATATTGGAAGTCAACGGGTTTATATATTTCATCATTTGCTGGTTACTTTCCAGCTGAAAATCCTAAATATTCATGCATTGTCGTAATTCACAAACCAGATAAGAAAAAAGGCTACTATGGAAATATAGTTGCGGCTCCTGTATTTAAAGAAATTGCACAAAAGATATATTCAAATATACCAGAAGTTGAAAGCTATGATGAAATAAAATTTGAGTCTATTGAAGCAATAAGTAATCAGGAATTTGTATCAAAGCTAGAAAATATGATAATGCCTGATATTTCTAAATATGAGTTAATGGATATCATTCCGATGATTGAAAACAACGGCTATAAGTTGTCAATTGAGGGGAATGGAAATAAAGTTAGACAGATAACAAAGTCTGGAACAAAATTAAAAAAGGGTCAAACAATAAAAATAAATTTGATTTGAAACTGATAAGGGAAATATTATATAAAGTTGAAATTAATTCTGTAATAGGAAATACCTCTCTAACTATAAATAAGATTGAATTTGATTCAAGGTTAATAAAAGAAGGAGATATGTATGTTGCTATAAAGGGTGTTAATGTTGATGGCCATGATTTTATTCCACAAGCAATTCAAAACGGCGCAAATTGTATTATATGCGAAAAAACACCCGACCAAAAAGTTGATGATGTAGTATATGTTAACGTTTCTTCATCTAGAAAAGCCCTTGCTATAATCTCATCTAACTATTATGATAATCCCTCTTCAAGATTAAATTTGATCGGCGTAACAGGAACAAACGGAAAAACAACCATCACCACATTACTATTTAACTTATATATGAGTTTGGGAATTAAGTCAGGTTTAATTTCAACAGTGAAGATTTCATTTGATGACAAAACTATTCAATCTAGTCAGACTACTCCAGATTCACTTTCAATAAATCGTTACTTATCTGAAATGGTAAATTCAGATGTGCGCTATTGTTTTATGGAGGTAAGCTCACATGGGATTGATCAATGTAGAATTGAAGGATTGGTTTTTAAGGGAGGGGTTTTTACAAATCTAACTCATGATCACTTAGATTACCACGAAAGTTTTGAGAATTACAGGGACACAAAAAAACAATTTTTCGATTCCCTAGGCTCTGATTCATTTGCTTTAACCAATAATGATGATAGAAATGGATTGATAATGACTCAAAATACATTAGCAGATACATATACATATTCTTTAAATTCCATCTCAGATTTTAAAGCAAAAATTTTAGAATCCTCTTTTGACGGAATGTTGTTGAAAACTAATAATTCAGAATTTTGGTCGAAGCTAGTTGGAAAGTTTAATGCATACAATATTTTATCTGTATACGCAATTGCTTCAATTTTAGGATTACCAAAAGATGAGTTGCTTGAGGCCTTAAGTTCCTTGGAGGCTGTTGCAGGAAGATTTCAATTTTATAAGAAAAATAAAATAACAGCAATTGTTGATTATGCCCATACTCCAGATGCACTTAAAAACATCTTGAAATCTATAAATGAAATTAAGACTCCTAAAAATAATTTAATAACAGTTGTTGGATGCGGAGGTAATAGGGATAAAACTAAAAGACCAGTAATGGGAGATATTGCAAGTAATCTTAGTTCTAAGGTAATTTTTACTAGTGACAATCCAAGATATGAAGATCCTGACTCAATAATTGAAGAGATGTTAAAAGGTGTAAAGTCTACAAATACGAACAAGACTATATCAATAACAAATAGAAAAGAAGCAATAAAAACAGCATGTCAATTTGCTCAGTCTAATGATATTATTCTTGTAGCTGGAAAAGGCCATGAATCATATCAAGAGGTCAAAGGTATTAAAAGTGATTTTGATGACTTTAAGATTATTAAAGAATTATTAAACCAAAAAAATTAATTTATGCTCTACTACTTTTTCGAATTTCTAGAAAATCAATATCAAATCCCAGGTGCATCATTATTCACGTATATTTCATTTAGAGCTGCAGCTGCAATTATTACTTCATTACTTATTTCAACAATTTTTGGTAAAAGAATAATTGATTTTTTAAGAAAAAAACAAATTGGAGAATCAGTTAGAGACCTAGGTTTAGATGGTCAAATTGAAAAAACTGGCACTCCGACAATGGGAGGGTTGATAATCATTATTTCAACAATTATCCCAGTACTCCTTTTTGCTAATCTCAAGAATATATACATCATTTTATTAATTGTGACTTTGGTGTGGATGGGAATTATAGGTTTTGTTGATGATTATATTAAACTTTACAAAAAAGACAAAGACGGTTTAAGAGGTAAGTATAAAATTATCGGTCAAATAATTTTAGGATTGTTTGTTGGTTTCACTTTGTTTTTTCACCCTGAGGTTACAGTCAAAGATCAGAGCCCGTTTGGGATAGAATTACAGTCAGCTGATAATTTGACTGAATATAAATCTACAGAGACTACAATTCCTTTTGTTAAGGACAATGTTTTTAATTATTCAGATTTAATAACATGGATTGATCCAAGTTTGGAATCATATACATGGATTGTGTTTATATTTTTTGTTGTACTAATTATTGCAGCTGTTTCAAATGGAGCCAACTTAACCGATGGTTTAGACGGGCTTGCAGCTGGTTCATCTGCAATAATTATCCTAACACTAGGTGTATTTACGTGGGTTTCAGGTAATATTATTTTCTCCGATTATTTAAATATAATGTATATCCCCAGGGTTGGTGAGATAACAATATTTATTGGTGCTTTTGTTGGTGCCTTAGTAGGGTTCTTGTGGTATAATACTTACCCAGCCCAAGTTTTTATGGGTGATACTGGAAGTTTGACAATTGGGGGGATAATAGCAGTGATATCAATCGCGGTTAGAAAGGAATGGTTAATACCGTTAATCTGTGGAATTTTTCTTGTAGAAAATATCTCTGTTATCATGCAGGTTTTTTATTTCAAGTATACCAGAAAAAAATATGGCGTAGGAAAAAGAATTTTTTTAATGTCCCCGTTACACCATCATTTTCAAAAAAAGGGATATCACGAAAGTAAAATAGTAACAAGGTTTTGGATTGTAGGAATAGCTTTAGCAATTCTATCAATCATAACTCTTAAAATTAGATAATTGAATAATATTATAATACTTGGAGCAGGAGAAAGTGGATTAGGTAGCGCATTGCTAGCTAAGAGAAATAAATATGATGTATTTGTTTCTGATTCTTCAAGAATTTCCGAGCAAGTAAAAAATAAACTAGTTGAATCAGGTATTGATTTTGAGGAAAATTCACATCAAAAAGCCAAGACTCTAAAACCTGATTTTATAGTAAAAAGCCCAGGTATTTCTGATGCAAATGATATTGTTAAATCTTTTACATCTGCTTCTGTTAAAATAATTTCTGAAATTGAATTTGCTTCCCTCCATTGCAATTCGAAGATTATTGGAGTTACAGGAAGTAACGGAAAGACAACTACTACAACATTAGCTTATAAGTTAATTTCAGATGGTGGCTATAATTGTACAATTTCAGGAAATATTGGTAACAGTTTTTCAAGTGTCTGTGAAAATGATACTGATTTTAGCATTGTAGAAGTAAGTAGTTTTCAATTAGATGGAATAGAAAGTTTTAAGCCACACATTGCAATATTAACTGCAATCACTCCAGACCATCTTGATCGCTACAAAAATTTTGAAGCTTATGTTGAATCAAAATTTAAAATAATTAAAAATCAATCGGAGAAAGATTATTTAATCTATGATTCTGATTGTAAGACAATAGATAGCTATATAAAATCAAACAAAATTAAGTCAAAGCTACTCCCTTTTTCAATAAAAAAAAAAGTCGATCAAGGAGCTTACTTTTTCAACAACGAAATAAATATTATAACTGAAAAAAATAAAATTAATATGCCAACAGAAAACTTTTTAGTCAAAGGAAATCACAACATTAAGAATGCAATGGCTGCTGCAACGGTTGCAAACTTATTGAAGATCAGAAAAGAGACAATCAGAAAAAGTCTTGAACATTTTCAGGGTGTTGAACATAGGTTAGAAAATGTTTTAACCATCAACAAGGTCAAGTACATAAACGATTCAAAAGCTACAAATGTAAATGCCACATATTATGCGCTTGAGTCTATGGAAGCCCCAACCGTTTGGATTGTTGGAGGTGTTGATAAAGGTAATGATTACTCAGATTTAAAAAAGGTTGTAGGTAAGAGAGTGAAGGCGATTATTTGTCTTGGTTTAAATAATATGAAAATAATGGACCAATTTGAAAACATGGTTGAGTATATAATTGACACAAAATCAATGGATGAAGCCGTTAGTGCAGCTTATAAAATTTCATCATCAGGAGATTGTGTATTACTTTCTCCAGCATGTGCAAGTTTTGATCTATTTGACGATTTTGAGGATAGGGGTAGACAATTTAAAGCAGCAGTAAGAAAATTATAATGAATAATATTTTAGAAAATATACAAGGAGATAAAACACTGTGGGCAGTTTTAATATTGCTTGCTGGTTTTTCATTCTTGCCTGTATATAGTGCGGCAAGTAATCTTGCATATGTTTCAGCATCAGGAAATACTTTTAATTTTTTATTTAAGCATTTTATTCACTTATCCCTAGGATTTACGTTCATGTATTTTATGCAAAAGATACCATATCATTACTTCAGGGGAATATCAATTCTTATGATTCCTGTAGTAATTGTTTTACTGTTATACACCCTTTTCCAACCAACTATCACAGATTCATTAACTAATACTAACAGATGGATTAAAATACCTTTTGTAGGTTTTACTTTTCAACCATCAACTTTGGCCGGGGTCATTTTAATGATTTATGTTTCAAGGTATTTAGCTAAAATTAAAGACATCGAAATTCGTTTTAGTAAGACTATTTTACCGCTTTGGATTCCAATATTATTAATTTTATTATTAATTCTTCCAGCTAACTTTTCAACTACAGCAATAATATTTTGTATGGTGGTTTTATTATGTTTTGTTGGAGGTTATCCGATAAAACATTTACTAGGGATCATTTTTTCTGGAATTTTAGTTTTATCAATTTTTATTTTAACTATAAGAGCATATCCCGGAATTTTTCCAAATCGAGTTGATACATGGAAAAGCAGGATTGAAAATTTTATAAATAAAGAAAATACTACAGAAAACTATCAAATTGAAAAGGCTAAAATAGCAATTGCAACAGGCGGTGTTAGAGGCTTAGGTCCTGGAAAAAGTGTTCAAAAGAATTTCCTTCCACAATCTTCATCAGACTTTATTTTTGCAATTATTGTTGAGGAGTATGGCTTAATTGGAGGCTTATCACTTTTATTAGCCTACGCTTTATTTCTTCTAAGAGTGATAATTATTTCAAATAAAGCAGATAGTGTGTTTGGCTCATTGTTAGTAATTGGTCTCGGTATTCCAATAGTTTTTCAAGCACTGATTAACATTGGCGTTTCGGTTGAGCTATTTCCCATTACTGGTCAGCCACTACCTTTGATTAGTAGTGGTGGAACATCAATATGGATGACTTGTATCGCAATAGGAATAATACAAAGTGTTAAAAACGGATCTAATCAAAAAATTATCAATTCTGATGAGGATAACCCATTAGAAATATTAAAAGAAACGATTTAAATGGAAACAAAGAGAATAATATTATCAGGCGGAGGAACAGGGGGGCACATTTACCCTGCTATTTCTATTGCCAATGAAATATTATTCAGGGATAAGAATACGGAAATTTTATTTGTTGGAGCAAAAAATAAAATGGAAATGAATATAGTGCCAAAGTATGGATTTAGCATATTAGGATTATGGATTTCGGGAATTAATAGAAATAATTTTTTAAAGAATATTTTAGTTCCTGTTAAATTAGTCATAAGTGTTTTTCAATCATTACTAATAATTAAAAGGTTTAGCCCAAATGTTGTCATTGGTACTGGAGGTTATGCAAGTGGTCCAATATTATATGTAGCAAATCTTTTAAAAATTCCCACCCTAATTCAAGAACAAAATTCTTATCCCGGCATAACTAATAAATTATTATCAAAGAAAGTTAATACTGTATGTGTAGCATATAATTATTTGGACAAATATTTTCCAAAAGATAAAATTAAATTAACGGGTAACCCCGTAAGATCAAGTATCACTGAAAATTCTGATTCTTTTGAAAAGGGAATTGAATACTATGGTTTGAATCCCAATAAAAAAACTATGCTTGTAATAGGAGGTAGTTTGGGATCAAGAGAGATTAATAAAGCTATTTACTCAATTCAAGATTATCTAAAATACATTAATCTTCAAGTGATATGGCAATGTGGTAAGTTATATTTCGAGGAATACAAACAAAAAAACATTCATAGTGAAATCAGATTATATGATTATTTAGATAAAATCGATTTAGCTTATTCTGTTTCTGATTTTATTATTTCTAGGGCAGGTGCAAGTTCAGTTTCAGAATTATCTATTGTTGGAAAACCTGTAATATTTATACCATCACCAAATGTTGCGGAGGATCATCAACTAAAAAATGCAAAGTCAATAGTTGAAAATGAAGCAGCTTTGTTGGTTGAGGAAAAAAATATTGATGATTTAAAAAAGACAATTTCAGAATTAAACTCATCATCAGATTTGAGAAATAAATTATCAAAGAATATCAAAAAATCTGCATTTAAAAATGCAACAAAAGATATAGTTGATGAAATTAAAATATTAATGAATTGATGGATTTAAGTTCAATAAATAAAGTGTATTTTATTGGTATAGGAGGTATAGGTATGAGTGCATTGGCAAACTATTTCCTTCAAAAAAATATTCAGGTCTATGGTTATGATAGAGAGGCTTCAGAAATAACTAAAAACTTAACAAGTTTAGGCTCTAACATTATATATAATTTTAATGATTTCAATATAAATGAATTTAAGAGTGATATAGATAATACATTAGTCATTTATACTCCTGCAATTTCAAAAGAGCATCCTTTGCTTACAAAATTCAAGCAAAATGAATTTAATGTTTTTAAAAGAGCAGAAGTTTTACAAAAAATATCAGAGAATAGTAAATGTATAGCTGTTGCAGGTACACATGGAAAAACGACAACTTCAGCCATATTGGCACATATATTAAAAGTTTCTGACTTAAAATTCATTGCTTTTGTGGGTGGAATTATGGTTAATTATAATTCTAATTTTCTGTACAACGGCGAAGACTACATATTAGTGGAAGCAGATGAGTTTGACAGATCATTTTTAAAGCTAAACCCAAATTATGCCTGTATTACCTCTTTAGATTCTGATCATTTGGATATTTATGAAGATTCAAATTCTCTGATTGAGGCATTTGAACAATTTAAAAACAACATAGTAGAGGATGGTTTTTTAATTTCAAATGAAGATGTGAAAATCAACTCTAAAAAATATGGAATAATTGAATCTTCTGATTACTTAGCTAAAAATATTTTAAATAATAAAAGTTTCTCCCAGTTTGACCTCTGTTTTAATGGCGGTGTTGTAGAAAATTTAAAAATTCATCTACAAGGCCTACATAATGTAATGAATTCGGTTGCCGCGGTTTCTATCGCAATTGAGTTAGGCATTTCAGATAAAAAAATCCTAGAGGCTTTAAGTTCTTTTAAAGGTATTGAAAGAAGATTTTCTTATAAAATTGACAATGAAACCATGGTTCTTATTGACGATTATGCTCACCATCCTGAAGAAATAAAACAGGTTTATAAAACTTTAAAGTTAATTTATCCGAATGATAATTTATTAGTTGTATTCCAGCCTCATTTATATTCTAGAACCAGAGATATGTTAGACGAATTTGCTGAGGAGCTTTCAAAGTTTGATGCTGTGATTTTACTAGAAATATATGCTGCAAGGGAGAATCCAATCGAAGGAATTAGTTCAGATGTTTTGCTTAAAAGAATTAAATCAAAATATAAATTTTTATCTGAAAAATCTGAATTATCTAGCCTAATAAAAGATATCGGTTTTAAAGTAAATATAACATTAGGTGCCGGAGATATAGCAAATGAAGTTGAACAAATAAAAAGTGAATTAGAATATGCGATTTAATTGGGGTAAAATATTCTTGGTGCTTAGTTTAATTTTTTCAATAGGTGTTTTTTATGCTTCCAATATAAAAAACAACAGTAGAATTATTAATAAAATTCATGTGAAAATCATACCAAACTCGTCATATTTTATCTCAGCAGATTCTATTCAAAATAGTATAAATAAATACATTCTAACATCCAAAGATTCTATTTCATTATCTAAAATCGAACAAGAAATTGATAAAAATACATATGTCGAAAAGTCTCAGGTTTATATGAAGATTGGACAAGAGTTAAATGTAGACATAAAGCAAAAAGAGCCTATTGCAAGAGTAATTACATCTGATAGTATTTTCTATTTAGATAAAAATTCAAATTTTATGAGTCTATCAAAATTAAAATCATCAAATGTTCCATTGATTTTTGGTTTTTCAGAAAACTCGGATTTAAAATATTTAACAGAGATTTCACTAATGATAAAAAATGACGAGTTTTTAAATAAAAACATATCTCAGATTTTCATCAAAGATGATCAGAAAATTGATTTGAAAATGAGAGGAAATAATACAATAATTGAATTTGGCAATAACAATAGGTTGAAAAATAAAATTCAAAATTTAAAAGCATTTTATAATAGAGCTATTTCAAAAAATGAAATTGACAAATACAAAAAAATAAATCTACGATTTGAAAATCAGGTTGTGGTGGTAAAAAAATAAAGCTTATGAAAGAAAATATGATTTCAATTGGATTAGACATAGGAACAACAAAGATAGTTGCTATGATTGGGCAAACGAATGAATATAATAAAATGAAAATTTTAGGGGTTGGAAAATCAATTAGTTTGGGAGTTCATCGAGGTGTTGTTAATAATATTACTCAAACAATTCAATCCATTCAACAAGCTGTATCTGAAGCTGAGGGACTTTCGGGAATTAAAGTAGGCGGTGTAACAGTTGGAATTGCTGGACAGCATATAAGGAGTTTGCAGCATAGTGACTATATCACAAGAGAAAATTCAGAGCAGGTAATAGACGAAAATGATATAGAAAAATTAATTAATCAAGTACATAAACTAGTAATGCTTCCGGGGGAGGAAATTATTCATGTTTTACCACAAGAATATAAGGTCGATGGTCAAGCTGAAATTAAAGAGCCAATTGGAATGTATGGAGGCAGATTAGAGGCTAACTTTCATGTCGTTGTGGGTCAAGTTTCATCGATAAGAAATATTGGTAGATGCATAAAAAGTGCTGGTTTAGATTTGGACGGAATCACCCTTGAACCATTAGCATCAGCGAATGCGGTTTTAAGTCACGAGGAAAAAGAAGCTGGAGTTGCTTTAATCGATATTGGTGGAGGTACTACCGATTTAGCAATATTCAAAGACGGAATTATAAGACACACTGCAGTTATTCCTTTTGGTGGAAATGTAATCACCGAGGATATTAAAGAGGGGTGCTCAATTATTGAAAAGCAAGCAGAATTATTAAAGGTAAAATTTGGATCTGCATGGCCAGGAGAAAATAAAGAGAATGAAATAGTTTCCATTCCAGGTTTGAGAGGCAGAGACCCTAAAGAAATATCCTTAAAAAATCTCTCCAAAATTATTAACGCAAGAACTGTTGAAATTATTGAGCAGGTCTATTTGGAGATAAAGAATTATGGACATGAAGAGCAAAAGAAAAAATTAATAGCAGGAATCGTATTAACAGGGGGAGGAAGTCAATTAAAACATTTAAAACAATTAGTTGAGTTCGTAACCGGTATGGATACAAGAGTTGGTTATCCAAATGAACATTTAGCTGGCGATACTGATAAAAATGTAACCAGTCCACTATATGCTACAGCCGTAGGATTGGTGATGGATGGTCTTTCAAAAATTGAAAAAAATAATATAGAAAATACCGAATTTGAAAATTCTGTTGATGAATCAGAAGTTTCTGAAACTACTTTTGAAAATAATTCGGAAGAAATTGAGAAAAAACCTGAAAAAAAGATAAAAAGAGAGTCTTTTTTAGATAAACTAACTAAGAATCTTCAAGATTTTTTAGATAATGCTGAATAATAATATAAATACTGTACCATGGATGAAAATTTAGATTTAGGAATTAGCTTTGATTTACCAAAAAATCAATCAAATGTAATTAAAGCTATTGGTGTTGGTGGAGGAGGTAGCAATGCTATCAACCACATGTACCGTCAAGGAATTAAAGGAGTTGATTTCGTTATTTGTAACACAGATGCTCAAGCACTAAATAACAGTGGAGTACCTAATAAAATACAATTGGGTGTTAATTTAACTGAAGGATTAGGGGCTGGAGCAAATCCTGAAATTGGTGAAAAAGCTGCATTGGAAAGTGCAGAGGATATAATGGCTATGCTTAATGTGAATACAAAAATGGTATTTATAACTGCTGGAATGGGTGGAGGAACTGGAACTGGAGCTGCCCCGATTATTGCACAGATGGCAAGGGAGATGAATATTTTAACTGTTGGTATTGTTACAACTCCATTTAGTTTTGAAGGCAAATTGAGGAATGACCAAGCCCAAGCAGGTATTGAAAAATTAAGAAATCATGTAGATTCATTAATTATCATTAATAATAATAAATTAAGAGAAGTCTACGGGAATTTAGGATTCAAAGCTGGTTTTTCAAAAGCAGATGAAGTATTATCAACTGCATCTAAGGGAATTGCTGAGGTTATCACGCATCATTACACTCAGAATATTGATTTGAAGGATGCAAAAACAGTACTTAGTAATAGTGGTACAGCTATTATGGGTGCTGCTTCATCGTCTGGTAGTAATCGTGCTAATGATGCAATCACAAAAGCTTTAGATTCTCCGCTTTTAAATGATAATCGAATAACAGGTGCAAAAAATGTATTATTATTAATTGTTTCTGGAAATGAGGAAATAACCATTGATGAAATAGGTGAAATAAATGATTACATACAAGAACAAGCCGGATATGGAGCTAATATTATTATGGGTGTTGGCGAAGACCCTGAACTCTTTGATTCGATTTCGGTAACGGTAATCGCAACAGGATTTAATGTTGATCAGCAAAATGAAATTTCAAATACAGAACCAGAAAAAATAGTTCATGAGTTAGAGGGTGATAATTTATTCTCTCACGTTTCTGAAATTAATGAAACAAATGACACCATTGATAAAGAAACTGAAATTGAAAATAGCGATAGGATTATACATATATTAGAGGAAGAAACTGAAATCGAGACTCAAAATGAAATTAATCCTGAAGAAGATTTTAAAAACAAACTTGAGTTAGAAAGTGAAGAAGAAGTTTCAGAAGAAAAAATAGTTCACATTCTTGATGAGGTGGAAGAAGTTGAGGAAGATATTAACTTCGATATTGAAGATGAGATTTCTGCATTGAATACCTCAGAAACCAATCAAATTGATATTAATTCATTTGAGGATGATACTAAAGAAGAAATTGAGAAATTTGATAATGATTATGAAACTGAATCTTCTTCAATCGAATGGTCATTATTTGATGAAAAGGAAAAAAATAATATTTCTGAAGTTGAATCTCAAGAATCTGAATTGGAGGAAAATGACATAATTGATAACGACAATAATTTTAATAATGAAAATGAAGATAATCATTTATTTGAATCTGTAATTGAGATAGAAAGTAAAATGAATTCGTCTGAAATTGATACTACAACAATAGAAGCTATTGACGAATCCCAAAAAGAAGAGTTGCAAGATCCTTTTAATTCATCACTTTCAGATTTTCAAAAGCAAAGATCTGCAGAAAGAAGGTTACGCATGAAGGAATTTAATTACAAGTTCAACAAGTCAAAGATTGATGATATTGAAAATGAACCTGCTTACAAAAGAAGGGGTGTAGAATTGGAAAATAAAAATTACTCAGAGGAAAATGAAATTTCTAGGACATCAATTACATTAGACGAGAATGATGACATGAAAATTAGAAAAAACAATTCATTTCTTCATGATAACGTTGATTAAGATAAGTGAAGATTCAAAATTGAATTATTATTCATGAATAAAAAAAATATTTTAGTTACTGGGGGTGCCGGATATATCGGTTCACATACTTTGGTTGAGTTATATAATTCTGGTTTCAATCCAGTTGTGGTTGATAATTTGTCAAACAGCTCCTTAAATAACATAACAGGTGCTGAGCAAATAATAAAAAGTAAGATTGATTTTTATAAAGTTGATTGCACAGATTTTAAGCAAATGGATAAGGTATTCAAGGAGCAAAAAAATATTGATGCAGTTATACATTTTGCTGCTTTCAAATCCGTTGAGGAATCTGTGAGACAACCAGATAAATATTTCTCTAATAACATTGGTTCACTAGAAACATTGATAGATTTAATGAATAGCCATAATGTTAATAACATTATTTTTTCATCTTCTTGTACCGTATATGGAACTCCAGAATTTTTACCTGTAAATGAATTTGCACCTTTTGGAAAAGCTGAATCCCCCTATGGTGAAACAAAACAATTGTGCGAAAAAATAATTGAAAATTCTAAAATTAACAGTATATCATTAAGATATTTTAACCCGGTTGGCTCTCATTCTTCTAGTTTGATTGGTGATTGCTCAGCTGATAAACCAAATAATCTAGTCCCGATTATTTGTGAGGTAGCAAGTGGTAAAAGAAAGTCTATGCAAATATTTGGTAACGATTATAATACTACTGATGGTACATGTGTAAGAGATTACATACATGTAGTTGATTTAGCAAAGGCACATGTTATGGCTGTAAATAATATTTTAAATAATACTAAAATAAAAACCGCTTATAATCTGGGTGTAGGAAAAGGAGTAAGTGTTCAAGAGGTTATTGACTTATTTCAAAAAGTTAATAATTTAGAAATTTCATATGAATTAGGTCCAAGAAGGGCTGGTGATGTTGAAAAAATTTACTCTGATAACACCAAAATTAATGATGAATTAGGGTGGTTTCCAGTTATGAGTTTTGAGTCAGCGCTAGAAAGTGCATGGAATTGGGAAAAATTAAAAAATTTATAATGATTATATTTAAAGTTTAAGCATATTTATATGGGTTTAGAATTAAAAATTACAACTGCCATAAAAGAGGCAATGAAAAGTAAAAATCAAACAGCATTAACAGCGCTTAGAGCTGTTAAGTCAGCTATTTTATTACATAAAACACAGAAATCATCTAGCGCAGAATTATCCCAGGAAGACGAAATGAAAATACTGCAAAAGTTGGTAAAACAAAGAAAAGACAGCGCTGATATTTATAAATGCCAAGCTAGAAATGATTTAGCTGATCCTGAGTTAAAAGAGGCAGAGTTAATACAGCAATTCTTACCTAAAGCACTTTCTGAAGAAGAGGTTAAAGAGGTTATAAAATCTATCATTAAGGAAATAGGAGCGGAAGGAATGAAAGATATGGGTAAAGTTATGGGTATATCAACAAAGAAACTAATGGGTAAGGCTGATGGAAAGATGATATCTACAATAGTCAAAGAATTTTTATCTTGAAAAAAAAAGGCTCAGTAGTTCAACTGGATAGAATATCAGATTTCGGCTCTGAGGGTTGGGGGTTCGAATCCTCCCTGGGCCACTTTCTACTATTCTTTTTTTTATTAGTTAACAATATAGGAGCACAGGATATTATTTCTAGAATTGAGTTACCGCGCTACATAAATGAAACTTCGGGTCTAGAATTTTATAATGATTATTTGGTTACACATAATGATTCTGGAAATGACCCTATCTTATATTACCTAGATAAGAAAGGTAATATTTTATTTAAAAGAAGTTTTGACTCTTTAATTAATAACGACTGGGAGGACCTAACTACTGATAAAGATTTTCTTTATATAGCTGATATGGGGAATAATTTTGACACAAGAAAAAATCTACAAATAGTTAAAGTACCAATAGATCCAACAATAAAGAAAATTGAATTTATTAATTTTTATTATCCAGAGCAATCTGAATTTGAATTTAGACTATTATCAATGTATGATGCAGAAGGATTAATTTCAATTGATGATTACCTTTTAATATTTACTAAAAACAGAGCAAAAGAAATTACAGATATTTATAAGATACCAAAGATACCAGGTAATCATATTGCAGAAAAGATTGGTAGTCTTAATTGTCAGTCCATAGTAACCGGTGCAGATTACGATAAAGAGTTAAATCTTTTAGTACTGACATCAACGTTTAAATTTGAAGTATACTATATATTGAAAATAGAAGACTTTGACCTCAAAAATATTGTTAAAAATAAAATTGACATGTACGAAATCCCATTAGAGAAAACTCAAGTTGAGTCTATCAAAATAATTGATAAAAATACCTTTTGGGTTACATCTGAAGCAGAAACTTTTGGAAGTCCAATGATGTATAGAATAAAAATAAATAGTGTACATTAATATATCTTGTTTATTATTTGTAATGGCCTAATCCTTTGTTTATATTTAGCGCCTGCTAATGAAATAAATTTAAAAATGTCAACAAATTTAACAAAACATAATTTTACTGTTACCAGAGAAAGAAGAGAGGAAGTTAATGGTCAAAAGGGAATGGTACTATGGTTCACTGGACTTTCTGGCTCTGGAAAATCTACTATTGCCAATGCCTTGGACGACGAGTTAAATAAACTTGGAAAGAAAACTTATATCCTAGATGGCGATAATATAAGAATGGGATTAAACAAGGATTTATCTTTTTCAGCTGAGGATAGAAAAGAAAATATCAGAAGAATAAGTGAAGTAGCTAAGCTTTTTGCAGACTCAGGTACTATTGTTTTGACAGCATTTATATCTCCATATATATCAGATAGACAAGCTGCAAGGGATTTAATCGGGGATGACTTTAGTGAGGTATTTGTTGATGCAGATATTGAAGAATGTATTAAGAGAGATCCTAAAGGTTTATATAAAAAAGCTTTAGCAGGTGAGATAAAAGGCTTCACAGGAATTGACGCACCGTATGAAAAACCTACTCAAGCTGAAATAATAATTAAGGATCTTTCAATTTCTGAATCTGTAGAATCTTTACTTAAATATATAAATTGATATATGATAAGAGGCTTTACAGCTGGAAATTTTGATGTAATACACCCAGGATATATCAAATTATTCAAGGAATGTTTTGAAAATTGTGATCATTTCACAATTTTTCTTCATTCCGACCCCTCTATTGAAAGACCAAACAAACTTAAACCTATTTTAGAACTCGATGAAAGAATCGAATTGCTTGAATCCATCAAGTATATTTCTGAAATTAAGACTTACACATACGAATCTGAATTATATGAATTAATCAAGAGTGGAAATTTCAATATTAGATTTCTTGGAGATGACTACAAAAATAAAAAATATACTGGTGATGATTTGGATATAAAAATTCACTTTATCAACAGAGACCACGGATGGTCAACTACTAAATTCAAAACTTTAATTTCTAAATCAATATAAATCATGTGGAATAAAATAAATCATGGTGGTGAACCCACTAAGAATGTAGATAAAAAATATGCAATATTCGTTGGTAGATACCAACCATATCATTTTGGACATATTGAATTAATTAAACAAAAATTAAACGAGGGAATTCCAGCACTTATCATGGTTAGAAATATCGAGCCTGATCAAAGAAATCCTTTCACAACTGAACAAACAGTTAGTATGATAAGAAAATATCACGCTGCACACGGAGATGATGTAGAGGTTATGATAATTCCTGATATTGAGTCAGTGAATTACGGCAGGGGAGTTGGATATGAAATAAACGAGTTTCAACCTCCAGCTGACAGTGGCGCTATGTTTATTTCAGCAACAAAAATAAGGGAATCTATTAAAAATGGTGATAATACTTGGAAAACCATGGTTGATGATTCACTACACAGCGATATCGAAGGATATTTAGGATAAATTTTATCGTTTTATATTTTTTTTTCATTTGTTATGGGGTATTTTTGCCTCTTATGAGTTATCTATTTACTTCTGAATCGGTTAGTGAGGGTCATCCAGATAAAATTGCTGATCAAATCAGTGATGCAATACTAGATAATTTTCTAGCCTTTGATCCAGACTCAAAAGTTGCTTGTGAGACACTTGTAACTACGGGTCAGGTTATTCTTTCAGGTGAGGTCAAATCTAAGACTTATGTTGATGTACAGAAAGTTGCAAGAGAGGTAATTAAGAAAATTGGATACACAAAAAGCGAATATATGTTTGATTATAAGTCATGTGGGATACTTTCAATGATTCATGAGCAGTCTGATGATATAAACCGTGGCGTAGTAAAAAAAAATAATGATGAACAAGGTGCAGGTGATCAGGGAATAATGTTTGGTTATGCTACAAATGAAACAAAAAATTATATGCCATTAGCCTTAGATATTTCTAATAAAATATTACAAGAATTAGCTTTATTAAGAAAAGAGAACGATGAAATCAAATACCTAAGACCTGACTCTAAATCTCAGGTCACGATTGAGTATTCTGATGACAATAAGCCACTTTTAATAAAAACAATTGTCATTTCTACACAACATGATGATTTTGATTCAGAGGATGTAATGCTAAGTAAAATAAAGTTTGATATAATTAACATCCTTATTCCTAGAATATTGAACAAAAACCCTGATTTGAAAAATTTATTCAATGAAAATGTTGAATACTTAATTAACCCTACAGGCAAGTTTGTTATCGGTGGACCACATGGAGATACAGGATTAACTGGAAGAAAAATTATAGTTGACACTTATGGAGGTAAGGGAGCGCATGGTGGAGGAGCCTTTTCTGGAAAAGATCCGTCTAAAGTTGATCGAAGTGGAGCATATGCAGCTAGACATATTGCAAAAAATATAGTTGCAGCAGGGATTTGTGATGAAGCTCTTGTTCAAATTAGTTATGCAATAGGTGTAGCAGAGCCGGTAGCATTATATATCAATACATATGGAACTACAAAACTTAACTTTTCTGATGGAGATATTTCAAAGATGATTTTAAATATATTTGATTTGAGACCATATTCAATTGAGAAATCATTTGATTTAAGAAAGCCAATATATTCAGAAACAGCGGCTTATGGGCATATGGGTAGAAAGCCCCAAAAAGTGAAAAAAACTTTTGTAAATTCTGAAAAAAAAATGATTGAATTTGATTTAGAATTATTCAACTGGGAAAAATTAGATTACGTAGAAAAAATTAAAAAACTTTTTAAATTAGCATAATGATTAAAAGTAATGTAAAATATACGCCTTTCAAGATTAAAGATACTAATCAGGCTAAATGGGGAAAAGAAGAGATTAAACTAGCGGAAGCTGAAATGCCAGGTTTAATGGCCTTAAGGTCAGAATACAGAAAAAATAAACCTTTAAAAGGAGCAAGAATTGCTGGATGTCTTCACATGACTATTCAAACGGCAGTCTTAATTGAAACTTTGATTGAGCTTGGTGCTGAAGTCACTTGGAGTTCATGTAATATATTTTCGACCCAGGATCATGCAGCAGCAGCAATTGCAGCAGCAGGAGTTCAGGTTTATGCTTGGAAAGGAATGAATGAAGAGGAATTTGACTGGTGCATTGAACAAACATTATTCTTCGGTGAAGAAAGAAAACCTCTTAATATGATTTTAGATGATGGAGGAGATTTAACAAATATGGTTTTAGATAAATATCCAGAGCTTACTAAAAACATAAAAGGTTTGTCTGAAGAGACTACAACCGGTGTATTAAGATTATTCGACAGAATGAGAGATGGAACATTAACTTTACCGGCAATTAATGTAAATGATTCAGTAACTAAAAGTAAGTTTGACAATAAATATGGCTGCAAGGAAAGTGCTGTAGATGCTGTCAGAAGAGCAACTGACATTATGATGGCAGGTAAGAGAGTTGTTGTATGTGGTTATGGGGATGTTGGAAAAGGAACTGCAGCATCTTTTAAATCAGCAGGTAGTATTGTCACCGTTACAGAAATAGATCCCATTTGTGCTTTACAAGCAGCAATGGATGGATATGAGGTTAAAAAGCTTGAAACAGTGATAGATAATTCAGATTTAATTATAACAGCTACCGGCAACAGAGATATTGTAAAGGATATCCATTTTAAATCTATGAAGGATAAAGCAATAGTTTGTAATATCGGTCATTTTGATAATGAAATAGATATGGCTTGGTTAAATAAAAATTATGGTCATACTAAAAAAGAAATAAAACCCCAGGTAGATTTATACACTGTTAACGGTAATGATATTGTGGTATTAGCAGAGGGTAGGTTGGTTAATCTTGGTTGCGCAACAGGACACCCAAGTTTTGTCATGAGCAATTCTTTTACTAATCAAGTTTTAGCCCAAATTGAACTTTGGAACCATTCGTCAAAATATGAAAACAAGGTTTATACATTACCTAAACACTTAGATGAAAAAGTTGCAAAGTTGCATCTTGAAAAATTAGGTGTAGAGCTTACTACACTTGACGATATTCAGTCTAAATATATTGGAGTAGATAAAGAAGGTCCTTATAAGTCTGATGATTACAGATATTAGACATTGTAATTCAGATTAATTTCATTTTAAATACACGTTTTATATTTAATTTAATGTAATAAGTACTTTTTGTACTTAAAAATAAGTACTTTTGTTACTTAATATTATGCTAGGTTCATTAATTACATCTAAAACAAGGCTACGGATGCTTATTAAATTCTTTATTAGTGCTGCTAATAATGGATATCTAAATGGTCTTGCCAACGAATTCAACGAATCTACCAATTCAATAAGAAAGGAATTAAATAATCTTTCCAGCGCTGGATACCTTCTTAAATCAAAAGAAAACAACAGGATTGTTTATAATGCTAATACATCTCACCCAATGTTCGAAGTTTTACAAAAGATTGTAAGACAACATTTGGGTATAGAGGATATTGTTGAAACTGTGATTGATAGAATTGGAGATGTAGATCAAATTGCTTTGACCGGAGAATATGCAGAGGGAATAGATAGTGGAAATATTGAGATAATTATTAATGGTCCAGATGTTAATAAAGATTATTTGAATAACATTAAACCAAAAATCAAAAAGAAAATTGGAAGAGAAGTAAGTTTCCTCTTAAATCAAAAACTAGATTTAAACGCAATTATTCTTTACAAAAAAACAACTAAATGAATTGGTATGTAATACACACAAAACCAAGAGGGGAGAAAAAAGCTGAGGAACAGTTATTGTCTTTGGGAATTAATGCTTATTGTCCAACCCGAAAAGAAATTAGGCTTTGGAGTGATCGTAAAAAAAGAATTCAAGTTCCGGTACTGCCTTCAATGATTTTAGTAAATATTGATGAAAAAGATGTTAACAGAGTTTTTGAATGTCCAGGAGTTGTAAGGTATATGTTTTGGCTAGGAAAAAGGGCGGTAGTTAGGCAATCAGAAGTTGATATTTTAAAAAAATATTTAAATGGAGATCATAATTTTATAAACAGTGAACTTTCAGATATTAAAGTTGGTGATAATTTTAGTTTATCATCTTTTAATAACGAAAAAGGAATTATAAATAGAATTTCAAATAATAATATTTGGATTTATTTGGAATCTATTGGATACAGTATTAAGCTAAAATTAGCTTAATATATACTAAACTAGTATTATTTTTGTTAGTCATAATTGTGACTGACGTCGGCGAAGCCATAAAAAAAGTTGTATGAAAAAAATTAATATTCAAATGGTTGATTTAATGGGTCAATACACAAAAATCAAGAATGAAATTGATGCAAATATTATATCATCTATTGAATCTGGTCGATATGTAAATGGACCGATAGTTAAGCAGTTTTCAGAAAATCTTTCATCTTATTTAAATGTACGGAACGTTATACCATGTGCTAATGGTACTGATGCATTACAAATAGCATTTATGGCTTTAGGTTTAAAACCAGGTGACGAAATAATATGTCCATCATGGACATATATTGCAACTGCAGAGGCAGCTGCTATATTAGGAATAAAAGTTATTTTCTGCGATGTAGATTTAAATACTTTTAACACGCAAGCAGATTTAATTGAACCACATATTAACGACAAAACAAAAGCCATAGTTCCCGTTCATTTGTATGGGCAATCTTGTGATATGTATTCTGTTATTAAGCTTGCTGAAAAGTATAAGCTTAAAATTATTGAGGATAATGCTCAAGCAATAGGTTGTAAATATACTCTTCCAAACGGAGATGTAAAATATACTGGAACATTGGGTGATATAGGAACAACATCATTTTATCCTTCAAAAAACCTTGGTTGTTATGGTGATGGCGGTGCAATTTTCACAAACGATGACATCCTTGCAGAAAAAATTAAAATGATTGTAAATCATGGTGAAAAAATTAAATACCACCATGAAATTGTTGGTTGTAATTCTAGATTAGATTCTATTCAGGCTGAAATTTTAAATGTAAAGTTAAAATATTTAGATAATTATAATTCAAGCAGAAAAATAATGGCTAATAATTATAATTTAGCATTTGAAGAAATTGATGAAATTCAAATACCAAAAATTATTTCAAGCTCTGAGCACGTATATCACCAATATACTTTAAGAGTTTTAAATGGCAGAAGAGATCACCTAAAAACTTATTTAAATGATTTAGGAATATCATCAATGATTTATTATCCGATTCCAATTCACAAACAAAAACCATATAGAAATAATCAAGTTTTAGAAAATACTGATATTCTTTCTAATGAAGTTATTTCTTTACCAATGCACACTGAATTAGAAAACTCTAATCAGGACTTTATTATTGATAATTTGATAAAATTTTTTAAATGAAAATAAAAAATATTTGTTGTATAGGCGCAGGCTATGTTGGAGGCCCTACAATGTCGATTATTGCTCACAAAAATCCAAATATTAAAGTTAATGTTGTGGATATGAATGCCGATAAAATTTCAGCATGGAATTCTAAAGACTTAGATAATTTACCTGTCTATGAGCCAGGTTTATCAAAAGTTGTGAAAGAGGCAAGAGGTAGAAATTTATTTTTTTCTAATGATATAAATAAATATATTGATCAGGCTGATATGATATTTATTTCGGTAAATACCCCAACAAAGACATCTGGAGAAGGGATGGGTTATGCAGCAGATTTAAAATATATTGAAGCTTGCGCAAAACAAATTGCAGAGGTTTCAAAAACAGATAAAATAATTGTAGAAAAATCGACAGTTCCTGTAAGAACATCAGAAAAAATTAGACAAATTCTAAAATTAAATAATAGTCATGTTGATTTTCAAATTCTATCTAATCCTGAATTTCTTGCAGAAGGAACAGCTATGAGAGATTTAGAAATTCCTGACAGAGTTCTGATAGGAGGAGATAAAACACCAGACGGTCAAAAAGCGATAGAATCTTTAGTGAAAATTTATACCTCCTGGGTTCCTAGAAAAAATATTCTCACAACTAACTTATGGTCTTCAGAATTATCCAAATTAACCGCCAATGCATTTTTAGCTCAAAGAATATCTTCAATTAATTCTTTATCGGAGCTTTGTGAAGAAACCGGAGCAGATATTGAAGAAGTTTCAAAGGCAATTGGAATGGATTCAAGAATAGGTAGCAGTTTCTTGAAATCATCTGTCGGGTTTGGTGGAAGTTGTTTTCAAAAGGACATATTGAATTTGGTTTACATTGCAAGAACGCTAGGGCTTGAAAAAGTTGCTGACTATTGGGAACAAATACTAATTATTAATGAACACCAAAGAAATAGATTTTCATCAAAGATTATTGATTTTATTAAAAAAGAAAACTTGGAACCTGAAGTGTTAATGCTTGGTTGGGCTTTTAAAAAAAACACAAATGATTCTAGAGAATCAGCATCAATATATGTGACAAATAATTTAATAAATAATAGTATTAAAGTTGATATTTATGACCCAAAGGTTAAGGAATATCAGGTTAATTTTGATTTATCAAGTTTGAATCCTGATTATGATGCATCATTAGTGAATTATATTGATAATCCCTTTATAAATATTTCAAGCTATAATACTGTAGTGATAACTACGGAGTGGGATGAATTTAAAGATTTTGACTGGAAGACTGTTTATAATAACATAAAAAAACCAGCCTATATTTTTGATGGTAGAAACATCTTAAAAAGTGAAATAATAAAAAAAATTGGATTTAATTATTTAGGGCTTGGAAGAAATTAAGAAAAAAAATATACTGGTTACTGGAGGTGCAGGTTTTATTGGATCTCACTTATGTAAGGTCTTAGTTAACTTAGGTAATTATGTAATTTGTTTAGATAATTTATTTACAGGCTCAATAAATAATATTTCAGATTTAAGAGATAATGTAAATTTTGAATTTGTTAATCATGATATAACAGAGCCTTATTTTAGGGACAATATAGATGAAATATATAATTTAGCATGTCCTGCATCACCAAAACATTATCAATATAATCCGATTAAAACTGTTAAAACTTGTACAATTGGTGTGATTAATATGCTAGGTTTAGCAAAAAAAAATAATGCTAAAATTCTTCAGGCAAGCACCAGTGAAGTTTACGGGGATCCAAATGTACATCCACAGGATGAAAGATATAATGGCAATGTTAACCCTGTAGGATTGAGATCATGCTATGATGAGGGAAAAAGATGTTCTGAGACTTTATTTATGGATTATCATAGAGAGCATAATCTGAAAATAAAAATTATAAGAATATTTAACACCTTCGGCCCAAATATGGCAAAAAACGATGGTAGAGTTATTTCAAATTTTGTAATGCAAGCTATTAGAAATGAAGAAATAACAATTTATGGGGATGGTAGTCAAACAAGAAGTTTCCTATATGTTGATGATTTGATTGATGCCATGATTAAAATGATGAATGCCAATAATAATTTCATAGGACCGATCAACATAGGTAATCCACATGAAATCTCAATGAATAAATTAGCATCTACAATTCTGAGATTGACAAATTCTAAATCTCAATTTATATACAGAGATCTTCCTGAGGATGATCCTAAAAGAAGAAATCCCGATATTAACTTAGCAAAAAACAAATTGAATTGGACCCCTTTCTGTAGTTTGGAGGTAGGTTTATCAAATACCATTAATTATTTTAAAAAAATAAATGAAATCAATTAAAGGAATAATATTAGCTGGAGGTACTGGTTCAAGATTATATCCATTAACTCTTGGAACTTCAAAGCAATTATTACCAGTCTATGACAAGCCAATGATATATTATCCTTTATCTGTTTTAATGCAAGCAGAAATTAAGGATGTTCTAATTATCTCATCTGAGCATGATTTACCAAAGTTTAAAAAATTACTTGGAGACGGCTCGAAGTTAGGAATTAAAATTTCCTATAAAGTTCAATTTGAACCAAACGGAATCGCTGAATCATTTATTATTGGTCAAGATTTTATTTGTGATGATAATGTTTGTTTGATATTGGGGGATAATATTTTTCACGGAGACGAATTTATTTCAAATATTAACACTGCTAAAATAGACTTATCTAATGGATATTCATCAATTTTTGGGGTTTCAGTTCCAAATCCAGAAAGCTATGGAGTCATAGAATTTGATGATAAAAACAACATTATTGATATCGCTGAAAAACCTGATTTTGCAAAAAGTAATATTATTGTTTCTGGATTATATTTTTATACTAATGATGTTGTAAAATTTGCAAAGAAGCTAAAGCCCAGTGAAAGAGGAGAAAAAGAAATCACTGATATTAACAACCTTTATTTATCATCAAAAAAATTAAAACTAATACGATTAAAATCTAGTATATCGTGGTTTGATACCGGAACATATAGTTCTTTAATTCAAGCCTCAAAATATTTTGAAAATTATGAGAAAAAATCAGGGCAAAAGGCAGCATGTATTGAAGAAATAGCTTATAATATGGGTTTCATTGACAACAGTCAATTAAATAAAATAGCAAATTCAATGCATAATAGTGAGTATGGAAATTATTTGTTAAAATTGACACTGAAATGAACTTAACAAAAACAATTTTTAAAGATTTAATTATAATAAAACATAATATTCATGTGGATAATAGAGGTTATTTTAAAGAAAGTTTTTTGAAAGAAAAGCTTGAAAATTTAATTAATTATAGTCTAGAATTTTGTCAAGAAAATAGTGTAAAATCTTATCTAAATGTATTAAGAGGATTACATTATCAAAAACAACCCTATTCTCAATCCAAGTTAGTCTCTGTAAGTTTAGGTAAAATATTAGATGTTGCAGTTGACATCAGAAAAGAGTCAGAAAATTACGGTAAATATTTTTCTTATATTTTATCTTCTGACAAACATGAGTCATTGTTTATTCCAAAAGGATTTGCTCACGGATATCTTACCCTAAGTGATTCAGCCATTATTAATTATCAGGTTGATAATTATTATAATCCTGAGGCCGAGGAAGGTATTCCTTATGATGATGATCTTTTGAAAATTGATTGGGGTGTTGAAAAGAGTAAATTAATCATTTCAAAAAAGGATCAAAATTTTAAACCTTTCAAATGGTAATTAGTAAAAAAATATTAATCACTGGTTCAAAAGGTCAACTAGGAAGCTCATTTAAAAAAATTTCAAAAGCTTACAATTATAATTTTATTTTCACGGATAAAAGTGATTTAGATATAACCAATTTTGACTTGTTAAAAGAATTCTTTAAAAATAATAAAATAGATACTTTAATAAATTGTGTTGCTTACACTGATGTAGACAGTGCAGAAATTAAAAAAAGTATTTGTAATATGGTTAACTACAAAGCTATGGATTTTTTATCCGGATTATGTGAAAAATTTAATATACAACTAATTCACATATCCACTGATTACGTTTTTGACGGAAAGAAAGATTCGCCGTATAATGAATCTGATTTTACTCAGCCGTTAAATAATTATGGTTTATCAAAATTACAAGGTGAAAAAGCAGTTATGAATCATAAACTAAAAAATTCCATAATTATTAGGACTTCCCTTTTGTACAATGATAATGGCGATAGTTTTGTAAGAAAAATAATTAATAAAATTATCAAAGGTGAAAGTATAGAAGTTGTAAATGATCAATTTTCATCACCAACATATGCAGACGATTTAGCGCATGCTATTTTGAAAATTATTCCATTAATTAGTAACAATATCACTGAAATATATCATTACTCAAACAAAGGCCATTGTTCTAGATATGATTTAGCGATAAAAATAAATGAATTTATAAATGGTGATTCAAAAATTAGTTCGACAAAATCAAAAAATGAAACCACAGTTAGACCTTTATATTCGGTGCTTGAAACTTCAAAAATCATTAATAAATTTAATTTAAGACTAAGACATTGGGAGGAAGCTTTGGAAGAATTTATTTCTAATCAAAATTTTATATTAAATGAAATTTAGATGTAATAATCTTTTAGTAACCGGTGGATCAGGATTTATAGGATCTAATTTTATTGAATATATTTTTAAAAAATATAAAAATATCAATATCTATAATTTAGATAATTTGACTTATGCTGGGGATGTTAACAACACTCTAATGTTTAAGGACAATAAAAATTATAAATTTATCAAGGGTAGTATTTGTGATACCGAATTAATTCACGACATTTTTAATCAACACAAAATTGATGGTGTAATTAATTTTGCTGCAGAAAGCCACGTAGATAACTCAATAGTTAACCCAAATATTTTTATTGAAACAAATGTTAAGGGGGTTTTAGAGTTAATGAAAGTAGCATGTAGATTTTGGATGGATAAAAATTTCAATTACAAAAATGAATTTCTAAATTCTAGATTTCATCAAATATCCACAGACGAAATATATGGAAGCATAAATTTTGGAAGCTTTAAAGAGAATCATCAATACAGGCCAAACTCACCCTATTCTGCTTCTAAAGCCTCTGCAGATATGTTGGTTAGAAGTTTTAATATAACTTATGGTTTAAACACCTCTATTTCTGTTTCATCAAATAATTTCGGAAAGAATCAAAATAATGAAAAATTTATTCCAAAAATTATAGAATGTATTCGATCTAAATCAGAAATTCCTGTCTACGGAGATGGTAAAAATGTAAGGGATTGGGTCTTTGTAAACGATAACTGCAGAGCAATTGATTTAATTTTTAATAATGGAAAATCTGGAGAACAATATAACGTAGGTGCTAATAACGAAATAACTAATTTGGATTTGATTAAAATTATTTCTGAGATTATGTCTCTTGATTTTAAAATAGGTTTTGTTGAGGACAGAAGAGGTCATGACCTAAGATATAGCTTAGATACAACAAAAATTAAGTCAAAATTGAATTGGTATCCAATAAATGACTTTAGAACTTCTTTGGAGAAATATATTAACAACCTAATTGATCATGAGGGTATTTAATTATAATTTTTCACTAAGACATTTAGCAAAAACTATAACCTGGAGAATTGTTGCTACCTTTGATACCATAATTATTGCCTATTTTATCTCTGGAAGCTTAGAGCTTGGTATTAAGATAGGCTCAATTGAAATACTTACAAAAATGATTTTATACTACATTCATGAAAGATTATGGTTTAAGTCAAAGTTTATAAATCATAGAACACGTCATATACTCAAAACATTTTCTTGGCGCTTAATCGGTACAATGGATACAATCATAATTTCATTATTTATTATTGGAAGTTTTTCAGCGGGTCTAAAGATTGGTTTCACAGAAACAATTACAAAAATGATTTTATATTATTTACATGAAAAATTATGGTACAGAATTAACTTAGGGCTTGATACAAGAAAAAATTTAGTTAGATGACTATTGATGAAAAATTAAAATTAGCGATTAGTGCAAGTTTAAAGGCTGCTATTCAGATAAAAAAAATTTATGAATCAGCTGAATTTGATATTGAATATAAAAAAGATAATTCACCATTGACAAAGGCTGATTTAGTATCAAATGAAATAATAAAAGCTGAACTTAAAAAATCAGAATTACCGATATTATCTGAAGAAGAAAAATCAATTGATTTTGATATTAGAAAAAACTGGTATGAGCTTTGGATCGTTGACCCAATTGATGGTACTAAAGAGTTTATTAAAAGAAATGGTGAGTTTACTGTGAATATAGCTTTAGTCAGGAATAAAGCTCCAATAATTGGTGTTATTTATGCACCTGCACTTAATACTCTTTATTTTTCGTCTGTTGAAATTGGATCATTTAAATTTGAAAATTTAGATGTTAATAAATTTAACATCAATGAAATATTAAATTCTGCTTTAAAATTACCTATTGTCAGTGTAAATAAAATATACACAATTGTTGTTAGCAGATCTCATATGTCTGAGGAAACTGACCTATATATAAAAAAAATAAAAAAATTGAAGGGTGAAATCAAGTTGATTTACTCTGGTAGTTCCTTAAAAATGTGTTTAGTTGCAGAAGGTAAAGCAGATGTTTATCCCCGTTTTGCCCCAACTATGGAATGGGATACTGCTGCCGGTCAGGCAATTTGTGAAGCTGCAAATTCCCAGTTTATAGACTTATCTACTAATGAAAGAATTACATATAATAGGAAAAATTTAACAAATAACTGGTTTATAGTTAAAAAAACTTAAAAAATTGAAAAGAAAAATATTGTTAATATTTGGAACTAGACCCGAAGCCATAAAAATGGCTCCATTATATAAAGAGTTTAAAAAACATAATAAGGTTTTTAATACCAAGATATGTGTTACAGCACAACATAGGGAAATGCTTGATCAGGTCTTGGATTTTTTTAATATTACTCCTGACTATGATTTAAATATTATGAAGCCAAATCAAAATTTATTTGGATTAACAGCTGATATAATTAAAAATTTAAAATGTGTTTTAGAGGAGTTTAATCCTGAATTCGTTTTTGTTCACGGAGATACGACAACAACAATGGCAAGTAGTATCGCATCATTCTATGCTGGCGCAAAGGTCTGTCACATTGAAGCAGGGCTTAGAACAAATAATAAATTATCACCATTTCCTGAAGAAATTAATAGACAGGTAGCCTCAAGAATTTGTGATTATCATTTTGCCCCTACGGAAAAATCTAAAGAAAATTTATTAAAAGAAAATATAAAAAAGAGTTCAGTTTTGGTAACCGGTAATACTGTGATAGATGCTTTATTTAAAACTTTAGAAATTATTGATAAAAATCCTACTTCAAAAATAAAAGAATTGCATAAAATCATTAAAAATCAAAAATTAATTTTAGTAACTGGACATCGAAGAGAAAACCATGGAAAAGGTTTTGAAAATATTTGTAAAGCATTAAATAAAATTGCGTCAAATAACAAAGACTATTTAATAATTTATCCAGTACACTTGAATCCTAAGGTTGTCAATCCGGTTAAAAGAATTTTAGGAAAAACTGAAAATATTATATTAATCGAACCACTAAAATACCCCGATTTTATTTGGTTAATGAATAAATCAAAAATAATTATTACAGACAGCGGTGGAGTTCAAGAAGAAGCTCCCAGCCTTGGCAAACCAGTTATAGTCATACGTGAAACAACTGAACGACCTGAAGCAGTCAGTGCTGGTACTGTTATTTTAGTTGGTACAAATACTGAATTAATTATAAATAAAGCATGTGAACTTTTAAACAATTCAAGACTTTATAAAAAAATGAGCGAATTACACAATCCATATGGAGATGGTAAAGCCTGTAAAAGAATCGTTAATTTCATAAATAATTTATCTCAATGAAAAAAGTAGTAACTATCGGGCTTGGTTATATTGGTTTACCAACGTCTGCATTAATCTCATCAAATGATATTCTTGTCCATGGTGTTGATATTAACCCTGATGTTGTTGATACAATCAATAAAGGAAAAATTCATATTGATGAACCTGATCTAGAGAATTTTGTCAGGAAAAGTGTTGAAAGAGGAAAATTATCAGCATCATTAAAGCCAGTTGAAGCTGATATCTACTTAATTGTTGTTCCTACACCTTTTGATAAAAACAACAAACCTGACATTAGTTATGTAAAGGATGCCATAAAATCAATTATTAATTTTTTGAAGGAGGGAGATTTAATAATAATAGAATCAACTTGTCCAGTCGGAACAACAGAAAAGATGAGTAATTTAATTTTTGCAAAAAGAAAACAGCTCAAGGATAAAATTTTTATCGCTTATTGTCCGGAGAGAGTTTTACCCGGAAATATTATGTATGAACTTGTTAATAATGACAGGGTCATTGGTGGAATTAATAGTAAATCAACAATAATGGCAACCAAATTTTACTCATTGTTTGTTAAGGGAAATTTACATGAAACCGATGCTAGAACAGCTGAGATGTGTAAACTTGTTGAAAATTCGTCAAGAGATGTTCAAATTGCCTTTGCTAATGAGTTATCAATAGTTTGTGATAAGGCTGGTATTAATGTTTGGGAACTGATTGAGTTAGCTAATAAACACCCAAGAGTTAATATTCTTAATCCAGGATGTGGTGTAGGGGGGCATTGTATTGCTGTTGATCCATATTTTATAATCTCTGATTTTAAAAAAGAGTCTAGACTGATTTCAGAAGCTAGAAAAATCAATAATTTTAAACCCGAATGGTGTTTAAAAAAAATACATGAATGTATTGAAAAATTTCAAAGAACTAAAAACAAAAAACCTTCAATAGCCGTTCTTGGATTGACCTTTAAACCAAATATTGATGATTTAAGAGAATCTCCAGCTCTCAAAATTGCTAAATCGTTAAACACGAAAAATACTTATGAGGTTTTTTTTGTTGAACCCAACGTAAATTATGTCAAAGGTATTAAGTTAACTGAACTACAAAAAGCATGCATTAAATCTGACATTATTGTTAAATTGGTTAATCACAGAGAATTTTTAGAATTAGATCTTGAGAAAAAAGAATTCATAGATTTTTGTAGTCAATAATTTTTATTGTAGTTAAACATTGTTTTAAAATTTAGATTTCATTATTAAACAAATAAAAAATATTAGACAAAACTATTACCAGAAACATGGTGTTATTTCAATTTTGGGTAGACTTATAAGTTTACCTTCAGTTGTAATTTTTAACATGCTACTAGCAAGAGTTTTGAGTCCAGATGAATATGGGGTAATCGGAATCATAACCCAGCTAATTTCTTTTCTTTTAATTATATCTTTATTTGGTTACAATAAAATATTATTAAAGTTTTTGCCTGATTTTTTCAGAAAAAATAAATTTAAAGAATTTTATAATTTATTATTCCAATCATTACTAATTTCTATTTCTTTAGCGTTATTTTTTGCCATAATCTTAAATACTTTCTCTTCAGATATTTCAAATTTATACGCAAATAATAATTTTGAGATTGCAATACCAATCTTTTCAATTTGTTTGATTTTACAGGTATTCAACTTGAATTTAGTTTCGGTTTTAATTTCTATAAAGAAGGTGTGGCAGGCCAATATTTCTGAAAGGACAATTATGAATTTGTCCTATTTATTGGTTCTTTTTTTACTCATGTCAACAGGATTTGAAATTTCTTTGGTTGATGCATCATATATTTTTCTTTTTGGAAAAGTTATTTCTTCTATCTTTTTGTTAATTTCTTCAAATTCTTTTCTGAAAAAATTTAATTTAAACCTAATCAAATTTAAATTTATAAATCTCACAAAAAGCTCACTTTATTTCATGTCATCCGATATGACATTAAGAATATTAGCAGCAAGCAGCCCGTTAATAATTGGTCTATTTTTAAGTACTGATCAGGTTGCTTTCTATTACACAGGATTTATTTTAGCCAATTTAACTAGTTTTTTAATAACTATGGCGAATAATTTAGTTTCAAATAAAATTTCAATTTTATATGCTGATAATCAATATAAATCGATATTATCATTAAATTTAAACGTTGTAAAATTTCTATTTTCCTTTTCTCTACTAGTTTTAATAATCTATATTTTTTTCGGTGAATTTATACTCAGTTTTTGGGGAGATGAATATGTTAAATATTCATATTTGGTCTTAATTATTTTGACTATCGGAGAATTGATAAACTCTATCGGTGGTTCTACCGGGCTCATAATCTCAATATGTGATTTGGAGAAGCAAGGGTTTTATATAACAATTATTGGTGCTTTGCTTAATATACTACTTCAATTTATATTAATACAAAGATACGGGCTAATTGGTGCAGCATTAGCAACATCTATTTCTGTGATTTCATACAACATTATGAAATATTATATTGTATTAAAAAAATTAAAAAAATATTAGATGTTTAATTTAGATTTTAGCAATTTAGGTTTTCTGGAAATATCAATTGTGTTTTTTTCATTATTTACATTGTTGATTCTTGAAATACCTATATTATCAATTTTCATAATCATTTGTGTTTTAATATATAATCCAAGATTATTTATATTCTTCCTTCTTATCCTTCCATCTGTTGAAACAACTGCAGTTATATATTCAGGCGTTACAATTTCTAAAATATTATTTCTTTTTAGCATAATCTACTTTACAATCTCTGTTTTGGGGTTTAGGGTCAGAAATTTAGCTATAAAAAAATTAAATTATTTAATTATAATATTTTTTGCTCTTATAGTTGGGTCTTTTATCGCCATTTCTAATGAACCAACTCTTACCAATCAAATATTAAATGAAATATGGATTAGTAATTTTCCAAAAGTTATATTGTTCTTTTTAATTATTAATTTTTATTTAAAAAAAGGAAGTAAATTTTTTTATGAATCGTTTAATTATTTACTACTTAATTTAACTCTATTTTTACCGCTTTTATATTATAATTTTTCAACAAATTTTGAGGATTATAATTGGTTCAATTTAACAACTCGTAAGTATTTTGCTGGTTCAGATCCAAATGAACTAACCATAATTTTATCTTCTTACCTTCCATTTTTAATTTTCCTATTTTATTTTCATAAAAATTACATAATCAAATTAGGTGCTATTTTATCCTCATTACTAATTTTTTCTATAACATTACAAACTGCTTCCAGAGCCGGTTTTTTGACCTTTACTTTAGCTTTATTAATATGTATTTTAGCTTTTCAAAAATCTGAAAATAGATTATTTTTATTTTTTAAATCCTTACTTGGATTAGTTATAACTTTTGCTTTTATATCTCTCGCGCTTACATTTTTTCCCCAATTATTTGATGTTTCAGTGATACAATCTAGATTTTTTGATAGTTTGCAATATCGAGCTCTTAATATTACGGCAGGAAGAACTGATTTTTGGATCTCAAGTATTACTGCCTTTTTTAACAAACCTATATTTGGTTATGGACCTTCAATTCTATTGTCGATGAAGTTTAATTTAGAAAACATAGGTGTTTATAATGTATTTCATAATACGATAATCCAAACATTATTTCAATTTGGACTATTTGGTCTAGTACTTTATGGTTTCTTTATTACAACTTTATTTAAAAAATCGATTAGTCTTATTAAAAATATTTATTTTAGTCCAATTGCTGTTTCGTTTCTCTTAATTTTTATAGGAAGTATGAGTTTATCATGGCTTTGGAGAGAAATTTTTTGGATATTGGCTTCACTGATATTAGTAGCTTATAATTTTAAATTTTTAAAAAGTGAGAATACTTCAGGTAACACCCTCCTTGGCTAACGCGGGAGCTGAAAGATTTTTAGTAGATATTTCAAATGAATTACTCAAGGCCGGTAATTCCGTAACAATTATTTCTTTAGTTGGTTCGTATGATAAATTCACACTTTCAAATGAAATTGATGACAGAATTCGTTTAATTTTTCTGCAAAAGCCCAATGGATTTAGCTTTGGTGTTTTTATTAAATTAAATAATTTAATAAGAAATGGACAATATGATATTATTCACACACACACTCGGGCATTAAATTATGTTTCACCATTTAATTTATTAAATTCAAGATTTAAATTTATTCATACAATACATAATGATGCAATTAAAGAATCAAGAAATAAGTTTATTAGATTATTCAGAAGACAGCTTTTCCGACTTGAACTTGTTTATCCAGTTTGTATCTCGCAAACTTCATACAACTCATTTAAAAAAGTATACAAACTTAATGCAAAAGTTATAAAAAATGGAACTAGGAAAATAAATAAGTCAAAAAAATACAAAAATGTTCAAAATTTTGTTGAGAGTCTTAAGTTTAACAGAAAAACCAAAGTTTTCACAAATATTGCTAGAATTTCGGATCAAAAAAATCAAGAACTTCTAATCGATGTTTTTAAAAGATTAAATGATGAATCAGTAAATGCTATATTATTAATTATAGGAGGCATAAGACATAAACATATATATAATAAAATTAAAATGAAAGCCACTAAAAATGTTTTCTTTTTGGGTGAATTAGATAATGCTACTGATTATTTATTCGTTTCAGATTTTTTTTGTTTGTCATCTCTTTGGGAAGGTATGCCAATTTCTTTAATCGAGTCTTTTAGTATTGGTTGTATTCCAATTTGTACACCTGCGGGTGGTATAAACAATATGTTGTCAAATGATAAAAATGGATATATTACAGATGATTTTACTATAGATTCATATTATAAGGCAGTAATTAGTTGTATTAATTTAAAAACAAAAAAGATTAGAAATTTAAAAATAAGTTGTAATCAATCTTTCGATAAAGAATATTCAATCTTAATCTGTTCAACTAGTTATCAAAAATATTTTCAAAAAATACTTAATAATGCAAATATCACTTAAAATACACAGATTATCCCATTTTTTTTCAACGATTGCCCCGTTGATATCAAGATTTTTTGACTTTGTGAATTTAATAATATTTAATTGTTGGATTCCCGGAAAAGCCAAAATTGGTAAAGGGACAAAATTATCTAAAGGTGGAATTGCTGTGGTTATTCACAGAAGGGCTAAAATAGGTAAAAATTGTCTAATTGGAACATGTGTTACTATCGGGGGTAGATCTAAGCTTTATGAAGTCCCCGTAATAGGAAACAATGTATATATTTCAACAGGCGCAAAATTACTTGGAAATATAACGATTGGAGATAATGTTATAATCGGAGCAAACAGTGTAGTGCTAAATGACATTCCTAAAAATTCCATCGCTGTTGGAATCCCTGCAAGAATTATTGATAAAAAATGAAAAATAAAATTTTAGTCTTTGCTCCACTTCCGCCACCACTTGGTGGTGCTAGACAAGCCTTTCAACAAATATGTAATGAATCACATTTATTTTCAGAAAAATTTAAGACAAATTTTATAAATATTCCATTAAACAGAAAAAATAAGTTTTTAAATTTTTTTTCCAGAATTCTAGCATTGATTAAACTTTTTTATAATATTCCTTTACATAATATTTTAATTTTTCATTCAAGCGCAAATTTTATTTTTCATTTTGGTCCTTATATAATCACTATTGCGAAATTTTTTAAATTAAGAATACAAATAAGATTTTTTGGCAGTACTATAGATTTACTAATGAAAAAAAATCCAGAAAAAATTAAATATTTTACCGACGTAGATCAAATTTTACTGGAGACTAAGGGATTAATAAAATATTTTAATAATCTGCAAAATAACCTGAATTTAATTTGGTTTCCCAATTCAAGGCCGATAGTTTCAAACCAAATCATTTCAAATAAAAAAATTATAAATAGAATTTGTTATGTCGGTCAGATTAGCAACATAAAAGGTACCAATGATTTAATTGACTGCTTTGAAAATTTAATTAAACAACATAAAGACATAGAGCTACATTTGGTTGGTCAGTTAAGGGAAAAATCTTTCTTGAAAAGAATTAATAAATTTAAAAAAATTATTTATCATGGAATAAAATCGAACAGGGAATGTAAAAAAATAATTTCTGATTCAGATATATTTATTTACCCTTCAAAATATATTTCTGAAGGATATTCTGGAGCTATTTTAGAAGCTATGTCATTAGGAAAACCAATCATTGCCCCAAATTGGAGATTTTTCGGAGAAATTGTAATTGATAATTTTAATGGTAAATTGTATGACATAACTTCACCTGAAGAGATTATTACCCAAATAAATTACTATATAAAAAATCCAAAAATGATTCAAATTCATGGCAAAAATTCATTCATAAATGCTAAAAAATTTGACTCTAAATACTGGAACAAAATAGTTTATAATAATTTATTAAATAAAATTACAAATGATATTGAGAAAAATTAACTTTATATTATACCATTTAAGAAGGATGTCATGGGTTCTATATGTTCTTCCATCCTTTTTTTCAAGAAAAAAAATTTCAAACAAACCAGTGTTTATTGTTGGTCATCAAGGTAATGGTGCGACATTAGTGAGTAGAATTATTCGCAAATCAGGATCTTTTATGACTGTTACTGGTGGTAAGAATTATTTAGGTGGCGCTGATGAAATGCAAAGTGTTATGGGTTTACTTCTTACGCATAAATTCACTGGGATAATTCATAAGTACCCAAAAGTTGAATCTTTTTCAAGAAGAAATGGTTGGTTTTATGCATCAAACAAATTTATAAATTACTTCAAATTTGATGAAAATGATTATGATGAAAATGATTCTAAAATATTTAAACTTGCATTAAAAACATGCCTTATGAGAAATTCATTTTTAAAAAATAAATTTAAGAGTAGATTTCTTGATAAATCACAATCTTATTTATTAAAAATAGATTTGATTAAAAAAATCCTTAACGATGTAAATCCAAAATTTATAATTATCGTAAGAAACCCACTTGCAACATGTTGGAGAGCATCAAAAGAAAAAACAGGTTTATCAAACCAAAAAGTAAATTTGAGAACAAGATTGAATATGTCAATTGAGCATTGGAATAATTGTTTTAGTGAAATAAAAAAGTACCAAAACACAAACGACGTAATTATTTTTAGGATTGAGGATCTTGTTGCTGATATTGAAAACGGAATGGCTAAGATATTTAAGTTTATTGATTGTAGTTTTGAAAAGGAGTTCCTCCCTAACGGCAAAGAAAAACTCGGATATGGTTCTTTAAGAGGTGAAAGATGGTTTCCTGTTAGAAAAGAAGTTAATAACCATAGAATTGAAGTTGTTCCTGACTGGGCAAAAAAAATAATTTTGGAAAGATGTAAAAATGGTATGAATTATTTTAATTACAATTAATTCAAATGTTTAAATCTCTTTTTATTGTAGGTATTGGAAGATCCGGAACCTCACTTATACAGTCGATACTAGACAGTCATAGTGAAATTAGATTCTTTAAAGAAAATCAATTCCTAAGATTTGTATTATATGATAAAAAAATGAATATAAATCAATTTATTAAATCTAAATACGAACGCATTGAGGAGTTAGAATTAGAAATTTCAAAAAATTACAATAAATATGCTGGGAAAAATTTTTATGATTTAATGAAGCTTAGACTAGCTAGAATCACAACAAAAAAAATAAAATTTATAGGAGATAAAGACCCTCGATTAATTGATTTTTTATTACCGTTAAAACAAGATTTTCCTCTCAATAAAATAATAGTTATGAAGCGAAATCCTGGAGATATAATATTATCAAGGACTAAAGCTAAATGGTCAAAAAAATGGCCATTTCTTTTTCATTTAATTTTAGTAAAAGGACAAATAAATTTTTCAAGAAAATCAATTAGAAAAATCGATGCTGGGAGTATTATAGAAGTTAGCTATGAGAACTTAATTAAATCACCCGAAATAACCGTAAAAGAAGTTGTTAATTATTTAGATTTAGATTTTGAAAATAGTATGTTGGATTACATTAATTCATCAAAGAGGTTAACAAGTTCAGATGAACTGGACTGGAAAAAAAATATTTTCAAAAAAATCGATGCATCAAATATTGGTAAGTGGATAATTGAATTTTCTGAGTCTAAAAGATTTTTAATTTACAAAACTTTCAAAGAGTATTACAATGATGAAAAATTATACTTCAAATTAAATTTTTTTCAAATAATAATTTTAAATATTATTTCTTCAGCTGTCAATTTATTATCAAAACTTTATTTTTTAAGACTTAGAATATGAAGTATTTTAAGTCTTATCCAGGATGGAAAGTTCAATTTTTGCATAACAAAAGTATTGTATTAAGTAAAAAAAATATAATCAAGAAATTGGATTTTTCTCTATCAGAAACTTCAGTTTTATGCTATAAAGTTAATTTAATTGAAAAAATACTTTTTTTGTCTGAATTAATTTCAAAAGTTTTGAGAATGGAAATCTTTGAATTAAAGCCATATAGATCGGGTTTCGTTGGGTTTTTTAAGGGATCTTTAATTTACATAACTGATAAAAAACAATATAACTATTATGGTTTTAGGGGAAATAGAGCTCTGAAAATGAATTTTGACAAACATAATAAAAACCTAATTTTCGGAGAATATTTTTCTAATAACGGAAAAAATAGTACCAATAGAGAAAATGTTTCAATTTTCAAGTTTAATACAAATGAAGGGCTATCAAAGGTATATACTTTCCCTAAAAATAAAATTAGACATATACATAATGTGATTTACAATGATTTTAATGATTCTTATATCGTTTTAACCGGAGATTATAATGGTGAAAGTAAAATTATCCAATTTAATTCTGATTTTTCACAAAAAAAGACCATAGCAAGTGGAAGTCAACTTTTTCGTTGCATTGAAATTATTTGTAAAAATGACCACTTAATTGCTGCCTCTGATACAGAACTTGCTCAAAATAAAATATATAAAATTGACTATAGCGGTAAGGTATCTAATATGAATCATGTAGATGGTAGCGTATTTCATTTAAAAAAATACCCAGAGTTTTATTTAGCTACTACTGGTTTGGAAAAAAGTAGAGTAAACCAACAGAATTATATTTGTATTTATGTAAGTTTGGATGGCCAAAACTGGAAAATTTTAAACAAATACAAAAAAAATAAAATACCGCTTTTTTTGTCTAAATTTTTTAGGTATCCCACAATCGAATTAATCGATTTAAACTCCCATTCATTCAATTATATTCCAATGTTTTTCAGAAATATTGAAAATTATAAAGATGGAACATATTTTTTTGAAAA
>CABYIO010000002.1 GCA_902519075.1 uncultured Bacteroidota bacterium
AATGACAAACAATTTTCTATAAATGTAAATTATGTCCTAGAAGAAACAGCATCCATTGTTGAGAGAAATGAATTCAGAAAATATGTTCGAAAGTTTAGGGATCTTATAGTTAATGAATCACAAGCGGACACTTTAAGTATTCAGAATCTAATTATTATTGATCAAAATCCAGAAAAAAGGGAAACAATAGTATACAAAAATGGTGTTATCGAAGAAAGTATAATTATCCCCAAAACTAAGAGTTACTATGATAATATTATTGATATAATTTCAGATCAAGCAAATATTCCTGAAAATAACATTGCTATTAAAAGAGTGTCAAATCAGCGTGAAGAAAAAGTTTTTTCTAATCAAAGAATAGAAGATAATTTAAGTCCTGAAGAATTTTTATTAAAGGTTGGTAAAATTTCAAAAAGTAAGGAGGTGTTATTTGAAACTGCTTATAATGATCTTTCAAAAAGAAATCCTATTGAAGATAGAATAGGGGATTTAAATAAATTTGAAGAAGTTTTAGAAGGAAATTTCAACAAAATGGATATTGCGTTAGATTTTGAATATGCAATTTTTAAAGAAGAAAATTTAACTAAAATTGCCTCTGAAGGTTTTGAAATTGATGCTCCAAATTATTCATCCCTTATTTTTAAGGATGAAAATGATTTAAGTAATTATTCATTGAAGGTAAATTTTCCAGGAAGAACCCCTTTTCTTTTATCCTCCCTAATATCAGTTATTCTTACATCAGTGATTTTTACTTCAATTATAATTTTCGCTTATATTACAACAATTCTTCTTTTATTGAGACAAAGGCAAATCTCTCAAATTAAAACAGATTTCATTAACAATATGACTCATGAATTTAAAACTCCTATAGCTACAATTAACCTGGCATTATCAGCTATAAAAAATCCGAAAACTATAGTAAATAAACAAAAAGTAAAAAAATATCTTCAAATGATTAATGATGAAAATAATAGAATGCATGATCAAGTTGAAAATGTACTAATGATAAGTCATTTGGAAAGAAACGAACTTAATATTGAAAAATCTAAGCAAGATATTAATGAAATAATTGATCTTGCTATTTCTCATTTAAGTTTAATAATTGAAAATAAAAATGGAAAGATAATCACTGAAAAGAATGCACTAAATTCAAAAGTAATTGGAAATGAAACACATTTAATAAATGTCTTTGTTAATATTTTAGATAATGCTATAAAATATAACGAAAACTGTCCTGAAATCACTCTAAAAACTAAAAACATCAACAATAAGATTTTAATTGAAATTATTGATAATGGCATTGGAATGAGTAAATCTGTTCAGTCTAAAATATTTGATAAATTTTATCGAAAACAAACTGGTGATTTGCATGACGTAAAAGGTCATGGTTTAGGGCTGGCTTATGTGAAGAAAATTATCAATTTTCACAATGGTAATATTTCAGTTAATAGTGTTATAAATGAAGGAAGTAGCTTCACTATTCAATTAAATACAATAACAAATAATTAATTATGAGTAACAAAAAGAAAATTTTATTAGTTGAAGACGATCCAAATTTTGGGATAATTTTGAGAGATTTTTTGAAAATGAATGATTATGATGTCATTTTGGCTAAAAATGGCATGGAAGGTTTTGAAAAGTTTAAAAAGTTTGAATTCAATTTATGTATATTAGATGTGATGATGCCTTATAAGGATGGTTTTACATTAGCTACCGAGATAAAAGCTATTTCCCCTGATATGCCAATTATTTTCCTAACTGCAAAGTCAATGAAAGAAGATGTTCTTAAAGGCTATAAGGTGGGGGCTGACGATTATTTAAAAAAACCTTTTGATAGTGATGTGTTACTATACAAAATTAAAGCTATTTTAAAGAGAAATAAACTTTCGTCAGTTATTGACACAGAAGAGACTGAATTTAATTTTAGTTCATTTCATTTTAACTCCAAACTTAGACACTTAAAATTTAAAAATGAATCACCAGTAAAATTATCACCTAAAGAAAATATGTTATTAAAATTATTATTAATTCATATTAATGATTTGATGCCAAGAGAATTGGCATTAACAAGAATTTGGCACGATGACAATTATTTTACATCAAGAAGTATGGATGTATATATAGCTAAGCTTAGGAAACAGCTTAAAAGAGACCCAAATGTCAGTATTAATAATATACACGGAGAAGGATTTAGGTTAATTGTTGAGTAATGCGTTTGGATTCTATTAATTTGATAATATTTGTAATTTCATATTGACTGTCAAACCAATTTATCGTTTTATTTGAATTAAAATAGGTCAATTGCCTTTTAGCATATCTTCTTGAATTTGTTTTTATTTTTTCACTAGACTGCTCCAAACTAATCTTATTATCCAGATAATCAAATATTTCTTTGTAGCCAATTGTATTTAATGCATTTAAATTTTTAAATTTTACTAGTTTTTCAACTTCTTCAATAAGACCACATTGAATCATTTTGTCTACTCTTTTATTTATTAGTGAATGTAATTTATCTCTATCACAATTTAATCCAATTATTATTTCATTATAATTTGATTCTTTAACGGAATCTGTTAAAAAGGATGAGTAGGGTTTTTTTGATGAAATACTCACCTCAAGAGCTCTAATTATCCTTCTATGGTTATTTAAATCTATATTTTTATATGTAATTGGGTCAATTTTTTTAAGTTGAGCTAATAAGTTTTTTAATCCGTTATTTTGAAACTCCATGTTTAATTCTTTTCTTAAAGACTCTTTAACATTTGGGATTTTATCAATTCCATATAAAATAGTATCAATATACAATCCTGATCCACCTACTAAAATTACATAATCCTTTGTTTTAAAAAGTTTGTCTATAATTTTTCTAGCATCAGATTCAAACTGTGAAATATCGTATTTATCGTTCACTGAAATGTTATTAATTAAATGATGTTTAATAGACAATAGCTCATCATTTGAGGGTTTTGCGGTTCCAATATTTAATTCTTTGTAAAACTGTCTTGAGTCTGCCGATATAATTTCAGTCTTATAGTTTCTTGCTAATTTTATCGCTAGTGATGTTTTTCCTATTGCAGTTGGGCCAACGATTGTAATTAAAAATTTACTCATTCTGGTTTTTTGATATATTTATTTAATTCTTTTTGACTAATCTTTGATTTTAGCAAAATAAATAAATCAAGTGTAGCTTTTGCATCTCCGTCAGCACGATGTCTGTTTTTAATTTTTATTCCAAGATTTGATACTAACTTACCTAAGCTGTAAGATTTCATATCAGGGAAAACCTGCTTAGAAAGCTCAATTGTACAGAGTAAATCTCTATTAAATTTCTTTCCTATGTTTGAAAATTCATTTCTTAGTACCCTAAAATCAAAGTTTACATTATGGGCAACAAAAACACTATTTTTTGTAAAATCATAAATCTCGACAGCAATTTCTTCAAATACTGGTTTATCTTTTAGCATAACATTATTTAAACCGGTTAGTTTCTCAACGAATAATTGTATTTTTTTCTTAGGATTAATTAATTGATGATACACTGAAACATTTCCATCATTTTTAATCTTGAATATTGCAATTTCAGTTATTTTTTCTTGATTGAATTTGCCTCCAGTTGTTTCTATGTCTATTATCGAATATATAATATCAGTAGTTTCTTTCCCCGAAAATTAAACTTCCTAACCTTATCATATTACTGCCGCATTCAATTGCAATATGATAGTCGTTACTCATTCCCATAGATAATATTTCAAGATTATTATCTATAGCACTAATTTCATCAAAAATATGTTTAGCATATATGAATTCATTTCGAATAATATCTTTATTCTTGGTATTTGTGGCCATTGCCATTATACCTCTAATTTTTACATTTTTCATCTGATCATACTCATCTGAGAAAATAATTTTTTTTATTGAATTAGCTTCTAATCCAAATTTTGAATCTTCTTCAGAAATTTTTAATTGTAACAAGCAATTTAAAATACGATTATTTTTTTGACCCTCTTTATTTATTATTTTTATTGACTTGAACGAGTCTACCCCATGAATTAAATTCACGTATGGCGCCATATATTTTATTTTATTACTTTGAACGTGGCCAACCATATGCCAAATAATATCTTTCGGTAATTCTTCGAATTTTATGGACATTTCTTGAATCTTATTTTCACCAAATGACCTATGCCCATTCATATAAGCCTTCATTATATCTTCATTTGGTTTTGTTTTTGAGATTGCAATTAGCTCAACATAATTAGGGATGTCTGATCGAATTTTATTGATATTTTTGTCAATCATTGGCAAAATCTTTTTGAAACAAATTCAGCTTTTCTTGAGTTTGTATAATCATAAAACCCTTCTCCAGACTTTATCCCAAGTTTTCCTTCATTTACAAGATCAACAAGTAATTTATTTGGTCTATATTTTTCATTTTTTAGTCCATTAAGCATCACTTCTAAAATTGATTTACATACGTCTAATCCGATAAGATCTGCAAGTTGTAGTGGGCCCATTGGATGTCCCATGCCTAACTTCATTATTCCGTCAATATTTTTAACATTAGCTACACCCTGATCTAATGCTTCAATTGCCTCATTAATCATAGGCATTAGTATTCTATTTGAAATAAAGCCTGGATAGTCATTTACAGTTAATGGGATTTTATTTAGCTTTTTCGAAAGGTCTAAAATAATATTGGTTGTTTCTTTACTTGTGTGTGTTGAGTTTATTACCTCAACTAGCTTCATGATTGGAACAGGATTCATAAAATGCATTCCAATTACCTTGTCTTTTCTTTTGGTTGCATTTGCTAGTTTAGTAATTGATATTGAAGATGTATTAGATGCTATTATTGTTTTTTCAGGACATTTACCATCTAATTCCTTAAAAATAGATTCTTTAATTTCAATATTTTCGGAGACAGCTTCGATAACCAAGTCAGAATTTACAACAGAATTAATATCATTTGTATATGTGATATTTTCAGAAGTTTTTTCTAATTCTGAATGGGTGATAACTTCTTTATTTACCATTCTCTCTAAGTTCCTTAGGATGGTTTTTTTTGCATTATCTAAATTATTTAAGCTTATATCATATAATTTAACTTTGAATTCGAATAATGCAAACGTTTGAGCAATACCATTGCCCATTGTTCCACAACCAATAACAGAAATTTGTTTCATTTTATTTAAAGTTTTTAATTATTTTGATCGCAACATCTAAAGCATTGTGACCGTCATATATATTAACCTTGGGTCTTTTATTATTTTTTATTGAAAATGCAAAGCTGTTCAATTCCTCAAGTATGGCATTATTTTCAGAAATATCAGGTTTACTAAAATAAATTTTCTTTTTATTTCCGTCTGAGGTTTCTAAAGTCATAATCGGTATTTCAGATTTTTTTTCGTCAATTTCTACTATTTCCGACTCACGGTTTAAAAAATCAATTGAGATGTATTTACCAGACTGAAAAAACCTCGTTTTTCTCATATTTTTAAGAGAAACCCTGCTGGCGGTAAGGTTAGCTACACATCCATTTTCAAACTCAATTCTTGCATTAGCAATATCAGGTGTATCACTAATAACTGAAACTCCGCTAGAGGAAATCTGCTTAATCGGGGAATCAACCGAACTTAAAATAATATCAATATCATGAATCATCAGATCAAGAACTACAGAAACATCAGTTCCTCTTGGATTGAACTGAGCTAATCGATGAGATTCAATAAACATGGGTTTACTAATATTATTTTCAACAGCTGTAAATGCTGGGTTAAATCTTTCTACGTGACCAACCTGAATTTTCACGTTATTTAATTTTGATTTCTCTACTAACTTTAAAGATTCTTCTGTATTGGAGCAAACAGGTTTTTCTATGAAAACATTAACTCCGTTTTCAATTGCTTTTAATGCATAGCTAAAATGAGAAGATGTGGGTGTCACAATATCAAGGACGTCAATCTCATCTATCATTTCTTCAAAACTACCATATGATTTACATCCAAACTCACTGGCAGTTTTTTTAGAAATGTTAACATCGTTATCATAAACTCCTAATAAATCAAAATTATCTGATTGATTTAATAGTCTAATATGAATTTTACCTAAATGACCACATCCTACAACACCTGCTTTAAACATATTTTTTTTTACAAATTTAATATTTTGAGGCCAATATGTTTTAAATTTAAATCTAAATAATTTTGGTTATTGATTCATTTAAACATAAAGGGTTAAGGAATAAGCTTGTTGCTGAATTAATTAATAAAGGAATTAAAGATTCTTTGGTTTTGGATGCTATTTCTAAGGTGCCAAGACATATGTTTATGGACTCAGGTTTTATTGATCATGCTTATCAAGACAAGGCTTTTCCAATTTCTTCCGGTCAAACCATATCTCAACCTTACACAGTAGCTTTCCAAAGTCAATTATTACAGATAGAAAAAGGAGATAAAATTCTTGAAATAGGAACAGGAAGCGGATACCAAGCTGCTGTATTATGTGAGATGGGTATGAAGCTGTATACTATTGAAAGAATTAAAGAGCTTTACAGAAAAACATCTATGTTTTTACCTTCTATTAACTATTACCCAAAAAAAATGATTTATGGTGACGGATTTAAGGGCTACTTGGATGAAGCACCATATGATGGTATAATTGTAACCGCTGGAGCTTCTGAAGTTCCCAAAAAGTTGCTATCACAATTAAAGACAAATGGAAAAATGGTTATACCAATAGGTGACGGGGTTCAGAAAATGTTACTTTACACAAAAATATCAGATGATGATTATGACGTCAAAGATTTTGGAGATTTTCAATTTGTGCCCATGTTAAAAGACAAAATTTAACTTTTATTTTTTGTTTAATCTATCGAGATTTTTTTTGTTGTCCTTGTCTTTTAATGCACTTCTTTTATCATACAATTTTTTACCTGTGGCAGTAAAGATTTCCAGTTTTGCTAAACCTTTTTCACTAATAAATAACTTGTAGGGGATAATTGATGAACCTTTTTGTTCAACAGATTTTTTAAGTTTTCTTAATTCAATTTTGTTTAGAAGTAGTTTTCGTGGTCTTTTTTGGTTAAAGCTATCATCATTTGAAAAATCATATCTTTCAATATTCATATTGATAATAAAAAGTTCATTATTTGTGAATTTGCAAAAACTTTCTCTAATTGATACTTTACTATTTCTAATTGATTTTATCTCAGATCCAGTTAACACAATACCAGAAAGATATGAATCATGTAAAATGAATTCAAATTTTGCTTTCTTATTAATTATTTTAACTGATTTTTTCATAACAGTTCATTATTTGAAAGATTTATAAATAATATTTTTCATCTTTCTCTTAATGTTTTCAGAATTATTTAAAATTAAAACTTCGTCTGGGGGAAACGGCATAAATCTTTTTTTTGACAACTTAATTTCATCATTTGTTAATACTCTTTTATCACCATCATACTCAAGAAATCTATTTCTAAACCAAAATTCACTTTCCAAAGGAAATTTATCAATAATATTTTTTTTCTTATCTAAAAATCTAATTTCAGCAAGAACCCTAGCAGATTTTGACTGTATTGATTCAATAGTTTTAACAGAAATTTTAATTAATTTATCTATTTTAATATCATTACCCAAACTATCTTTCATAACATTGCCTTCTGCATCTAATTGGTAAGTTAAACCATCAACTATATTTTTTTCTCTCGAACCTTCCCTTTGTACCAACCTTTCTGGAGAAATAATAAACGATTTAAAGGCTAAATCAATGTAAAAGTCATATTTAACCTCAAATGAATCATTTTTAGTGAAAAATGATATCCAAGTAGAATTCAAGTCGTAACCTTTAATATTTAAAATATCATTTTCTAAATCTTCAAAAAGCACAGATTTTGATTCGTTAAGTACAGTCAAAAGTATATTGTCTTTTCCTTCTACCGAGCATAATTCAGTTAGAGATCTTGTCTGTAAATAGTTAGGATTAATAGTTTCGATTATTGTTAAATAATTGTGTGCTTTTCGATAATCAAATTTATTATCATTTGAAATTAAAGAATTTGATATTTCGAGAAAATAATCTGATGTTTTGTATCGAAAATTTATTAATTCTGAATCGTAATTTTCAAAATTTAAATTTAATCTTTCGCTGGAGATATTTTTTAACTTATTCTGTCTTATAATTAGCTTTTCATATTCAAAGTATATGTCATCAAAAAATTCAGGATTGCCATCCTTTTTAAATCTTGATATTTTATCTTTAGAATTTATAACAGATCTATCATATATATCAGTTAAAATTAATTCATACTGATTTTTTTTCTTCTTATTTTTTGTCTTTTTTAACTCAGAAATCGTCTTATCTATTGCCTTGTCAAATTCACCAGAAACAACATTGTTATTTATTTTTTTTATGGGACTGCATCCAAAACTTATCAATAGTATTGACGATATTAAAATTCTCTTAATCATAGCTGTTAATTAGTTATTAATAAGTAATATATTAATCTAGTTAATTCTGATAATTTTTTTTTCCAATTGTTTAATTTTGTTTTACCAAAATATACTACAAATATGCAAAAAGATAAGGAGATATTTGATTTAATTGATGCTGAAAAGAATCGTCAAATTGACGGAATAGAGCTTATTGCTTCTGAAAATTTCACAAGTGATCAGGTAATGACCGCTACTGGATCGATTCTAACAAATAAATATGCAGAAGGATATCCAGGTAAAAGATACTATGGTGGTTGTCAAATTGTTGATGAAATTGAAACTCTAGCTATTGCAAGGGCTAAAGAACTATTTGGTGCTTGTTGGGCAAACGTTCAGCCACATTCTGGGAGCCAGGCTAATTCTGCAGTATTTTTTGCATGTCTAAAACCAGGTGACACTATTTTAGGTTTTGATTTAGCACATGGCGGTCACTTGACTCACGGTTCGAGTGTAAATTTTTCAGGAAAATTGTATAATCCAGTTTTTTATGGTGTAGATAAAGAAACAGGTATGCTTGATTATGATGAAATTGAAAAGATAGCAAGAAAAGAACAACCTAAGATGATTATTGCCGGTGCTTCTGCATACTCTAGAGATATTGATTTTAAAAGATTCAGAGAGATTGCAGATTCTGTTAATGCTCTAATACTTGCCGATATATCTCATCCATCAGGATTAATAGCAAAAGGAATTTTAAATGATCCAATACCTCATTGTCATATTGTAACCACAACAACACACAAGACCCTAAGAGGTCCAAGAGGTGGGTTGATTTTAATGGGGGAAGATTTTGATAATCCTTTTGATATCAGGCTTAGAAATGGTTCACTTAAAAAAATGTCTTCGCTATTAGATTCTGCAATATTTCCAGGAAACCAAGGCGGTCCCCTTGAGCATGTTATTGCTGCAAAAGCAGTTGCTTTTGGTGAAGCGCTTTCAGAAGATTTTCTTTTTTATATTCTTCAAGTAAAGAAAAATGCTCAAGTTATGGCTGATGAGTTTGTAAAAAGAGATTATAAAATTATATCTGGTGGAACGGATAACCATATGATGCTTATTGATTTAAGAAATAAAAATATCACTGGGAAAGATGCTGAGTCCGTATTAGGTAAAGCTGAGATAACAGTAAATAAAAATATGGTTCCATTTGATGATAAATCTCCTTTTGTTACTTCAGGTATTAGAATTGGAACCGCAGCAGTTACCACAAGAGGTTTGAAAGAAGGTGATATGATTAAAATCGTTGATTTTATTGATAAAGCAATAACTAACAGTGACGATGATCAGTACTTAAGACAAATTGCCACAGATGTTAAGGGTTTTATGAGTCACAGGCCTTTGTTTGAAAACTAGTCTTCGATAATTACGTGTTGATAAGCCCCTAAATCACTGTTTGCGGTCCTGTTAATGTTCAATATATCGTAAGGTGTTTGAATTGCATATTCTAATGAACCAAGCCCTATTACTTCTGAATTTTGATCTATTCTTAAATCATTTTGAACAGGATTAATAAATCCAGGAAGTAAATTATCAAAAAGGTTTTCATAGTATTGATCATTTGAAAAATCATATTTAGGATCATTTTCAAAAAAATTATTTACATCGTCAAATTTTATAAGTGTATTGATAAGTTTGAAATCAAGATCTACATCACTTAAATTTTCAACCAGAAACTCAATATTTTGATTCCCATAGATTATCGAATTTGAAACATCAACATCAAACAATTCATTAACGTATTCATTGTTATCTGAGTCAATAAAAAAATTACTAAATAGAATTGAAGGGAATTGTCTAATGCCAGAATTCCAAAAATTCGATATGGTGCAATGATTTAATTTATATCTTCCACCATAAGTACCAGCAAAAGAAGATTGTCCAGATTTATTGATTACTAAGTTCTCTGCTTCAATAGATGATGATAAAGAAAGAATTCCAAAATTACTACTATTATAAATTTGAACATTATATAAATCAAGCTTAAAGCTATCGTAATTTGCTCCACCAGTAGTATAAATCCCAACTGAAGCATTTTTAATAGTGCAAAAACTAAATTCATTATCAATACTACCATCTAATAACCAAATTGTCCCCCATTGTCCGGGAATATTTTCAAAAAAAGGTTCTAGTCTGTCTCCTTCAAAAATAATTTCATTTTCTAAGCCTTGATTTTGACTAAATTCTCCATTTGCTTTAATACTACCACCGCTGGCAATAATTAAACCTGAATTATCGTGAAAATGAATTCTTGATCCTTTTTCGATGATTAATTCCTGTCCATTACCAACAGCAGCATATCCATAAACAACATATGGTTTTTCATTAGTGAATATCAGCTCGTTTTCATCCAAATATCTACCTCTAATTTCAGTTTGTTCATTTATTCCGTCCCCGTCAAAATCAATTTCTAGTGTTTCATAAATATATTGTTCTTCATTTTCGTATCTACCAGGATATATAAATATTGCATCCTTAACTAAAGAAATTAGGTTTACGTCTTGCGCACCATTTAAATTTAAAAATTCAATTTTATCTTCATATAAGAAAGAGTTTTGATCCGAACTAATTTCATTGATATTAATTGTTGTTTCTATAAATATATATAGGCTATCATTAGCCAAAAGTTCAATGTTTTCAAATCTTTTCCCTTCATCATCATTTTGATTATAAATACCATCAACGTTAAGTCTAAAAAAGGAATCATTTCCATTTGATAGTTTAATCTCAGGTATTAATATATTTTTATTTGAATTATTGTAAACCTTAAGGTTGTAAGTGCTGGAACCTATATTGGTAAAAATAGTATCCAAATATACTGTATCTTTTGAAAATAATAGGGGGGTATCGTTAATTTGAAATTCGATATCATTGTTACATGAATTCCAGAAAAATAAAATAAAAACAACCGATAATAACTTTATTAAATTATTCATGATTAATCTTTAATTCTTATTTCAAATAGCTTATCCCACATTTTTCCTGTTACGAATATTGAATTTCTTTTTTTGTTATATGCAATCCCATTTATAACATCAAGTTTTTCATGTTGAGTTACTCTACTTTTAAGGGATGATAAATTAATTACTCCTTCAATTGCACCATTTTTTGGGTTAATGATAGCGATACCGTCAAATAAATACCTGTTTGCATAAATTTTACCATCAATCCATTCAAGTTCATTTAACCCAACAACTTTGTTTTTATTCGTATATATTTCTATATAACTCTCTTCTTTTTGGTTTTCGGGGTTAAGTATCCATATTTTATCCGTTCCGTCACTTTTGTATAATTTATTACCATCATTACAAATTCCCCATCCTTCCATGCTGTTTTTGTATTCGAACGAATTAATTTTATTAAAATTATCTACATCATAAACAAAACCAACCATCTCTTTCCATGTTAATTGAAAGATTTTGTTGTTTAATATGGTAATCCCTTCAGCAAAATATTCTGAAGGAAGTTTAATTTCTTTTAATTTTGCACCATTTTTAAAATCAACTTTAACAAGTTTTGATTGACCATACCTTCCTAAGCTTTCATATAGGATGTCATTGTAAAATTCAAGACCTTGGGTATATGAATTGTTCGATCTGCTAAATTCATTGATTATTTCGTAGCTATATATTTTTGGAGCTACATTATTTAGCAATGTAAAGTTTACTTTTTTCTCACCATCTATGGATTTAATAACAAGTTCTTTTTTTCCTAGTGTGAGATTGCTAAGAAGGAAATTATATTGATTGCTATTTTCAACATTTAAATCTAAAGGTTTGATTTTCTTAATTTGGTTGTTAGACTTTATTTCAAATGCTATATTTTTTGAGCTCTTACTCAATTTAATCTTAAGGGTATCATCTATTTTTATTTTTTTATCGGTAAGATTACTAATAACAGAAATATTGTCGTTAATAGACTTTTCACCACATGATTCTAACAATAATACATTTAGCAGAATAAGAAAAATTAAGAGCTTGTTTAAGTATTTCATAGCTTTTCCAAATTTAAGCTATATTTTTCAACATAGTCAAAAATTATTATTCTCTAATTCTAATTAATTGTATATTTATAGTGGCAAGTCCTACACAACTAGCTCCTGATTAATCCTCCAGGGTGGGAACACAGCAAAGGTATTCGGTTGTAGCAGTGTGATGTAGATAGCTTGCCATTTTTGTATCATTATGTCAAAAGTAGTACTTATTACAGGTGGATCTTCTGGAATTGGAAGAGCAATAGCAACATATATTAATGAAAAAAATAATTATGTTGTATATGGTTCTAGCAGAAATATAAAAAAACTTGACGATGTAGCTTTTTTTCCTGTAGAATTGGACGTAACTTCTGAAAAATCAATAAATGACTGCATAGAAAAAATTATTCAGGAACAAGGAAAAATTGATGTTCTAATCAATAATGCAGGTGTTGGTATAACTGGTCCATTGGAGGAAACCCCTAATTCTGAAATAGAAAAACATTTTAAAACAAATTTATATGGTCCCATAAATCTTATTAAGAAGGTTTTACCATATATGAGAAAAAATAATAGTGGATTAATTATTAACATTACTTCAATTGCTGGACATATTGGTACTCCTTACAGATCAATATATAGCGCTGGAAAATCCTCCTTGGATATAATTTCAGAAACCTTGAATATGGAAACAAAAGACTTCAATGTTAAGGTTGTTTGTGTAGCTCCTGGAGATTATTTGACTAATATTTCTCAAGGCAGGTTTCATTCACCGATTATTGAAGGCTCTAGTTATCAGTACAAATATGAATCATCATTAAAAAAAATGAACGAAAATATAACCAAGGGTGCAAACCCTATCAAGGTTGCAAAATTGATTAACAAAATTATTCACCTTAAAAACCCTAGAAAAAAATATATTTCTGGTTCTTTTCTTGAAAGATTTGGAATAATCCTAAAGTTTATTTTACCTCAAAGATTTTTTGAATACTTGGTGTTAAAACTTTTTTAATTTTTTACTAGCAAATACCTCTTTATTTGTCGTAAATTTATATCAAATTGATATTATGAAGTTTTTTATTGACACAGCTAATATTGACCAAATAAAAGAAGCACAAGATTTAGGTATTCTTGACGGAGTTACAACCAATCCATCATTGATGGCTAAAGAGGGTGTAACAGGAAAAAGCAATATTCTAAAACACTATAAAAATATATGTGATATTGTTGATGGTGATGTGTCTGCTGAGGTAATTGCAACTGATTTCGAAAATATGATAATGGAGGGTGAGGAGTTAGCTTCACTTGACAATCAGATAGTTGTAAAACTACCTATGATTAAAGATGGAGTAAAAGCAGCTAAATATTTTTCAAATAAAGGAGTTAAAACCAACGTAACCTTGGTTTTTTCAGCAGGACAGGCTTTGTTGGCTGCTAAGGCTGGTGCGACATATGTATCTCCTTTTCTTGGTAGGTTAGATGATATTTCAACTGATGGCTTAAATTTAATCTCAGAAATAAGGGATATTTATGATAATTACAATTTTGAAACTCAGATTCTAGCAGCTTCAATTAGACATACTATGCATATAATTGATTGTGCAAAAATTGGTGCAGATGTAATCACATCTCCTCTTTCATCTATTACGGGGTTATTAAAACACCCATTAACCGATATTGGATTAGATAAGTTTTTAAAAGATCATAAAAAAGGGAATTAATTTCTATTTTTGCGGCAAATAAAAATTTGTAATGCTTTCGGTATCTAATTTATCTATTCAGTTTGGCAAAAGAGTATTGTTTGACAATGTAAATACTTCATTTAATAATGGTAACTGTTATGGTATCATTGGAGCTAATGGAGCAGGTAAATCAACATTTTTAAAGATATTAAGTGGTAAAATCGACCCAACATCAGGTAATGTTCATCTTGAACCTGGTAAAAGAATGTCCGTCTTAGAACAAGATCATAGCCTTTTTGATTCTAATTCAGTATTAGAAACAGTTATTATGGGTGATATTTCGTTGTATGAAATTAAAAAAGAAATTGATTCTTTATATGAGAATTATTCAGATGAAAATGCTGAAAAAATTGGTTCTCTTCAAGTAAAATTTGAAGAAATGGATGGTTGGAATGCTGAAAGTAATGCAGCTTCATTGTTATCAAATTTAGGAATTAAAGAATCATTGCATCAGACCAAAATGAATGATATTGACCCAAAATTAAAAGTTCGTGTTTTACTAGCAAAATCATTATTTGGAAATCCTGATGTTTTAGTAATGGATGAGCCAACAAATGATTTAGATTATGAAACAATTTCATGGTTAGAAGATTACCTAGCAAATTTTGATAATTGTATAATTGTTGTTTCTCATGATAGGCATTTTCTTGATTCAGTTTGTACACATATTTCTGATATAGATTTTGGTAAAATAAATCACTATTCAGGAAATTACACTTTTTGGTATGAATCATCTCAGCTAGCAGCAAGGCAAAGAGCCCAACAAAACAAAAAGGCCGAAGAAAAAAAGAAAGAATTAGAGGAGTTTATTGCTCGATTTAGCGCGAATGTTGCGAAAAGTAAGCAAGCTACGAGTAGAAAAAAAATGATTGAAAAATTAAATATTCATGATATTAAACCCTCTAGCAGAAGATATCCAGCAATAATCTTTGAAAGAGAAAGAGAAGCTGGAGATCAGATATTAAATGTTGAAAATCTTTCAAAATCTATAGATAATGAGCTTCTGTTTAGCCAAATTGATTTGAATCTTGTAAAGGGTGATAAAGTTTTGCTTTACTCTAAGGATTCAAGAGCTACTACAAGTTTTTACCAAATAATAAATGAGAATCTTAGCGCTGACTCTGGAAGTTTTAAATGGGGTATAACCACAAATCATTCATATTTACCATTAGACAATAATGAGTTTTTTAGCAAGAATATATCATTAGTTGATTGGTTGAGACATTGGGCAAAAACTGAAGAGGAGCGTGAGGAGGTCTATCTTAGAGGTTTTTTAGGTAAAATGATTTTTTCGGGTGAGGAAGCTTTAAAAAAATGTACTGTTCTTTCTGGAGGTGAGAAAGTGAGATGCATGCTATCTAAAATGATGATGAAAAAAGGAAATGTTTTAATATTAGATGAGCCAACTAATCATTTAGATTTAGAAAGCATAACCGCATTCAACAACTCTTTAAATAAGTTTAAGGGTACTGTTTTACTCTCAACTCACGATCATCAATTTGCTCAAACTATCGCAAATAGAATTATAGAAATAACTCCAAAAGGTGTTATAGATAGGTATATGAAATTTGATGAATATATGAATGATGATAAAATAAAGCAATTAAGAGTTGATATGTACGAATTATCTTAATTCAGCACTAAATTCTTTCTTTAACTTCTCAATAACTTTATTCATAATATCTTCAATCTCAGCATCAGATAGAGTTTTTTCAGCATCTTGAATCTTAAAAGAAATACCATAGCTTTTTTTGTTTTTAGGTAAGTTTTCACCATCATAAACATCGAAAAGAGTAATTTCTTTGATTAACTTTTGATTTATCTGCTTTATAGCCTTGTTTATTTTTTCAAATTTTAATTCATTATCAATTAAAATTGATAAATCTCTTGTGACTTCTGGAAATTTTGAAATACTTTTAAATTGAATTGGTTTATCTATATATTTATTTAAAATTGTTTTTAAATCAATTTCAGCATATAAAACATCGATTTCTAAATCAAAATTTTGACATAAATTCTTATCGATTAAACCAAAACTTACAATTTCAGATTTATTGAAGGAAATTGTTTCCCCTTCATAAATATTATTTTTTGTTATTGGCTTTGATTTTACATTATTAAATCCAAGTTTTTGTATTATAGACTTTACAACACCTTTTAAGTAGAAATAATCAGATTTTTTTTCATTACTATTCCAGTTTATATTATTTCTATTTCCACAAATGAATATTGCAAGCTTTTCTGACTCTTCATATTTATTATCTTTTTTCTTGTGGTATTCTTTTCCCACTTCGAACAACTTTAGATTACTTCTTTTTCTGTTTATATTGTGTTTTATAACATTTAACCCTGAAAAGATCATTGAATTTCTTAACTGAGCTTGGTCAATGCTTGAAAAATTAAGTACATCAACATTTAAAAGATTTTCAATATCATTATTAAGTGCATTATTTTTAGCTGAAATTAAGGAGTTGGTAATAATCTCATGAAAACCCAGTGAAACTAAGTGATTTGAGGTTGTTTCAATAATTTTATTTTTGTGGTTTGCTTCTTCAAGTTTTATAGACTGATTAATTTTTTTGGAGGATTGAATATTGTTGTATCCGTATATTCTTAATATTTCTTCTATTACGTCAGCTTCCCTTGTAACATCATTTCTATAGCTGGGTATTGATATGCCAAGATTGGATTCAGTTATACTGTTAACTTTAATATCTAGAGAACTGATTATATTTTTGATGATTTCTTTATCAATTTTTTGACCGATAATATTTTCGATTTTATCAAAACCTAAAATAATCTGAATATCTTCAATAGGTTTTGGGTATAAATCAATTAAATCACTTGAAACAATTGAGTCTTTACATACTTCTTTAATCATTAAAACAGCTCTTTTAAGCGCATATTTTGAAATATTTGGATCAACACCTCTTTCAAATCTGTAAGATGAGTCAGTACTTAAATTATGATGTTTAGCGCTTTTTCTAACCGTAATCGGATCAAAGTAAGCACTCTCTATAAATATTGAAGTAGTTTTTTCAGAAATTCCAGAATCAATACCTCCAAAAATACCAGCCAGACATAGAGGTTTTTTTGAATCAGAAATGGTTAAATCTTGAGAACTCAGAGTTCTTTCAACGTCATCTAAAGTCTTAAATTTTATTCCTTTTTTATATTTTTTTACATTGATTGTTTGATTTTCAATTTTATCATAGTCAAAAGCGTGTAGTGGTTGCCCTATATCATGTAGGATATAGTTGGTAATATCTACTATGTTATTTATAGGGGTTAAACCTATTGAAATGATTTTATTTTGAAGCCATTTTGGGGACTCTTGAACAACAATATTATCCATGACAATCCCGCAATATCTTGGTGCTGAGCTATTTTCATCAACGTTTATTTTAATATTTTTTGTTCTATTGTCAACTATAAAATTACTAACCGATTTTGTTTTAAGTTCAATTTTATTTCCTTCGTGTAATAGCCTAGCTCTTAAATCTCTTGCAGTTCCGTAATGACTCATTGCATCAGCTCGATTAGGGGTTAATCCTATATCATAAATCCAATCACTTTCTATGTTGTAAATTTCACTCAGCGGCATACCTGCTTTATACTTATCATCAAGAATCATTATTCCTTGATCAAATTCTCCAAGATTTAGTTCGTCCTGACCGCAAATCATACCATTGCTTACTTCTCCTCTAATCTTACTTTTTTTAATTTTCAGCTTTTCATTATTTGGATAGAGTGTTGTTCCGGCTAAAGCAACAGCTACTGTTTGGTTTTTGTCAACATTAGGTGCACCACAAATAATTTGAATTAATTCATCCTGACCTATATCAACTGTGGTTATTTTTAATCTATCAGCATTAGGGTGTTTTTTGATGGATTCTGTTTTACCTATTACTATACCTTCAAGTCCACCAGGAATTGACTCAAACTTTGTTGTACCCTCGACCTCGAGGCCTAGAGAAGTTAATTTTTCACCAATTGATTCGTGATCTTCTTTAAAATCTAAATATTCTTTGAGCCAGTTGTAGGAAATTTTCATCTAAGATTAAATCAATTAGTAGCAAATATAAGAATACTGGCAATCTAATAAAATCAAAACTTTTATTATAATCTTTTTAGACAATAATCTAAATTTAATTAAACTCAGCTTATATATTCCCAGATATCTTTTTTTTCGATTATCATTTTTACGTTTTTAAGAATAAGCAGGTTGTTTTCATTTTCAAGTCTTGGATCCTTGGACATGATTTTTTCAACCAATTTCCTAATCTTTAAAATTAACTTGCTATCATAAACTAGATTTGTGATTTTTAGTGGCATTTCACCGCTTTGTTGGGTGCCCATAATATTTCCAGGACCTCTTAATTCAAGGTCTTTCTCAGCAATAACAAAACCATCATTAGTTTTTTCCATAGTTTCCATCCTAATTTTACTTTCCTTTGTTTTCTTATATCCAGTGATTAAAAAACAATAGCTTTCATGCTTCCCTCTTCCAACCCTACCTCTAAGTTGATGAAGTTGAGATAATCCAAATCTTTCAGCACTTTCAATAATCATAACAGTTGCGTTTGGAATATCAACACCAACTTCTATAACAGTGGTAGAGACTAATATTTGAGTTTTGTTTTCTATGAATCTTTGCATTTCATATTCTTTATCTTCATTATTCATTTTGCCATGAACGATTGAGATTTGATATTCTGGCATCGGAAAATCACGAGAAAACGTTTCATATCCATCTAAAAGGTCTTTAAAATCAAGTTTTTCACTCTCTTTAATAAGGGGGTATACAACATATGCTTGTCTACCCTTATTGATTTCTTTTTTTAAAAAATCCAGTAATTTAAGTCTATCTCTTTGTGTTTGATGAAAAGTCTTAATGTATTTTCTACCTGGAGGCAGTTCATCTATAATTGACATGTCTAGGTCTCCATAAACTGACATGGCTAGTGTTCTTGGAATTGGTGTTGCAGTCATGATTAATACGTGTGGAGGGAATTTATTTTTATGCCATAGTTTACTTCTTTGAGCAACTCCAAATTTGTGCTGTTCATCAATTATTGCTAAACCTAAATTTTCAAACTCAACGCTATCATAAATTAACGCATGGGTTCCAATAAGTAAGTCAATTTCGCCTTTTCTGAGGCTTTCTTTTAATTGTTTTTTATATGAACCTTTACTTGATCCAGTTAATACTTTTATGTTGATATTCAATACTTTACATATATCTTTAAATTTATTATAGTGTTGATATGACAAAATTTCAGTAGGAGCCATTATACATGCTTGAAATCCATTTCCAATTGCTATTAAGGCAGACATAAAAGCAACGATTGTCTTTCCTGATCCAACATCACCTTGTAGTAGTCTATTCATTTGAGCACCATTACCCATGTCATTTCTAATTTCCTTAATTACCCTTTTTTGAGCATTGGTAAGTTTAAACTTTAAATGATTTTTATAAAAATCATCAAAGTTATCTCCGATTTTTTCAAAAGGGTAGCCTTTAATCTTTTGTTTTCTCAGAATATTTTTTTTGATTAATCTTATTTGTAGATAAAAAATTTCTTCAAACTTTAATCGATTAACCGCCTGCTTTAATTCAGACAATGTTCTTGGCTTATGAATACATATAATGGCTTGGCGTCGCCCCATTAATTTGTACTTATTAAGAATATATTCAGGTAAATTCTCTCTAATATCTTTATTTATACTGATAAGTAGCTCTTCAATCAACTTTGAAAATACCTTATTGGTTACGCCTTTTTTGTTTAAATTTTCAGTAGACGGATATACACCAAATAAATTTGTTCTTTTTTTAAGATTATTCTCATTATAAATCTCAAGTTCAGGATGAGCTATAGATTTAATTCCTTTGAAATCGTTAATTTTTCCAAAAAGGATATAGTTTGTGTTTAATTTAATTGAATCTATTAGCCATTTATTAGTTTTGAACCATACTAATTGTATTTCACCTGTTTTATCATAAAAATTACCTATAAGTCTTTTTTTAGAACCTATACCAACTTCTTTAATTTCCTTTATTTTTCCTATTAGTTGTATTTCAGAATTGGATGAGTTAACCTCTGAAATCTTGTGATATTTAGTTTTATCTATATACCTAAATGGAAATTGAAATAGTAAATCTTTAAACTTTGATAATTTAAGTTCATTTTTAATGAGTTTTGCTCTGTTAGGTCCAACCCCTTTTAAAAACTCGATAGAGGTATTTAAGATGTCATTGTTCATTATCTTAAATTTAAGATTTTTTACTTATTGATTTTTGTTTATAACTAACTAAATTAATATCACTTTTTCTTTCAAACTATATTTAATTTAACATTAAAATTTTCAGTTGAGCGATTTTTTAAATAACCTAAACAGTTCGCAGCTAGAATCCACACTTCAAATGAATGGCCCTATGATTGTCATTGCTGGAGCAGGATCGGGCAAAACCAGGGTTTTAACTTATAAAATTGCTTATTTAATGACCCAAGGAGTAGACCCTTTCAATATTCTTGCATTAACCTTTACAAATAAAGCCGCTAAGGAAATGAAAGAAAGAATTGCTGGAATAGTAGGGGGTGAAGCTAAAAATCTTTGGATGGGTACTTTTCATTCGGTTTTTGCTAGGATATTAAGAATTGAAGCACACAAGATTGGTTACACTTCAAATTTTACGATTTATGATTCAGATGATTCTCAAAAACTAGTTGCCAGAATAATAAAAGAACTAAACTTAGATAAAGAACAGTATAAGTATAAAATTATTTTTTCAAGGATTTCATCTATGAAAAATAATTTTATTTCAGCAGATCAATACATCAATGATGATGAGATGTTGTTGTCTGATAAAATTTCAAACAGGCCAAAATTTCATGAAATTTATAAACAATATGTAGAAAGATGTTTTAAGGCTGGTGCTATGGATTTTGACGATCTTCTGCTGAAAACTAATGAGCTTTTAAATAGTTATCCTGACACTTTATCAAAATATCAAAATATTTTTAGATATATACTGGTAGATGAGTACCAAGACACAAATCATTCTCAATATTTAATTATTAAATCACTTTCGGATAAATTTCAAAACATATGTGTTGTCGGAGATGATGCGCAGAGCATATATAGTTTTAGAGGCGCCAACATAAATAATATTTTAAATTTTCAAAAAGATTTTCCTGATTCAAAACTTTTCAGATTAGAACAAAACTATAGATCAACAAAAAACATAGTAAATGCTGCAAACAGTATAATCGAATACAATCAAAAAAGGTTAAAGAAAAATGTATGGACTAATAATGAGTCTGGTGAAAAAATAAGCGTAAATAAATTATTGACTGATGGTGAGGAGGGAAGGTTTGTAGCAGGTTCAATTTTTGAAAATAAGATGCAATATCAGATGCAAAATTCTGATTTTGCTATTCTATATAGAACAAATGCGCAATCACGTTCATTTGAAGATGCCTTGAGAAAGAAAAATATTCCTTATCGGGTTTACGGAGGTCTATCTTTTTACCAGAGAAAAGAAATAAAGGATGTCTTGGCTTATTTAAGATTATTAATTAATAATGATGATGAACAAGCTTTCAAAAGGATCATAAATTTTCCAGCCAGAGGAATTGGATTAACTACTCTAAATAAGATATCAATAGAGGCTAAAAATAATTCTGTGTCTGACTATACATATTTAAAAGATTATTCAAAATCTTCCACAATATTAAATAACTCTACAAAAAATAAGTTATTAGACTTTGTTGTTATGATTGAATCAATAAAGACTAAACTAGAATCTTTAGATGTATTTGATATTACTAAGGAAGTGTTAAAACAATCAGGACTATATAATCTTTATAAAAATGACGAATCAATGGAAGGAATTAATAGAATTCAAAACATCGAAGAACTTCTTAATGGAATTAAAGATTTTGTGGAAAACAATGATAAAAATCAAGTTTCGGTTTCCACATTCTTGCAAGATGTTGCTTTAGCAACAGATCAGGATAATGAAAGTAATGACAAAAATAAAGTTGCCTTAATGACAATTCATCTTGCCAAAGGTCTTGAATTTCCGTTTGTTTATATTGTTGGTTTAGAAGAGAACTTATTTCCAAGTGCCATGAATCTCAATTCAAGAACTGAGCTAGAAGAGGAGAGAAGGTTATTTTATGTTGCTCTTACGAGAGCTGAGAAAAAGATATATCTTTCATATGTATTATCCAGGTATCGATGGGGAAAGCCTGTAGATTCAGAAAAAAGCAGATTTATTGATGAAATAAATGAAGAATTTCTAGAAAACAATATAATTCAAAATTCAATTACTAGGAATTTTTCAAATAATGATAAATATAATAATGTAGGAATTAGATACAAAAAACCTAAAAAAAGACCTCCGTCAAATTTTGTAAAAATTAAATCATCATCTGTTAAGTCTAACTTGTTTGACTCTAAATTGGTGGTTGGCAATATTGTAATGCATGAAAGATTTGGTAAAGGAAGAGTAATTTCAATTGATGGAATTGGAGGGGACAGGAAGGCTGAAATTAAATTTGAAAAAAACGGTATAAAAAAACTGTTACTTAGGTTCTCAAAGCTTGAAATTATTTCATAAAAAAACCCACATTACGTGGGTTTTCTTATAAGCTCATCAAATCTAATTTGATAGATTTTGCATTTCTTTTTCAATCATGTCATAAAACTGATCGATTTTAGGCATGATAATAATTCTTGTTCTTCTGTTTGTTGCTCTATTCTCAGCATTGTCATTGTCTACTAAAGGATCATAGAAACTTCTTCCAGCCGCAATTAATCTACCAGGATTTACGTCAAGATCTTCAAGAACTCTTACAATAGAAGTAGCTCTTTTAACACTCAAGTCCCAATTATCAATAAGTACACCTCTTTCATAAGATCTGCTATCGGTATGACCTTCTACCATGCATTCAAAATCAGGCTTACCGTTAACAACTGTTGCAACCTTTCCTAGAATTTCTTTCGCTCTATCAGAAACTTCATAGCTTCCTGTTTTAAACAGTAACTTGTCAGATAATGAAATAAAAACAACTGCCTTATCTACATTAACTTCTATATCAGGGTCATTAATTCCAATTTCCTTCTTAAGGCTAGTAACCAAAGCAAATGTCACACTGTCCTTTCTATTTAGTGCATCCTGAATTCTAGTGATTTTTAAATCTTTTTCTTTAATGCTTTCAAGGGTTTTTTCTAAATTCTCAGCTCCTTTTGTAGTTAACTCAAGATAATCCTGACTTTGGATGAACAATTGATCATTTCTTCTTTTTAAATCTGTAAGTTGTTCTTTATAAGCATCTGCCAGGGTTTCAGAGGTAGTTTTTTCTTCTAAACAAGCGTTTAATTTAATAGTCGCAGTATTTAAAAGGTCTTGTGTTTTCTTGTGTCTGTTTTCTAGAGATGTATACTCTTTTTTACTTACACATGAAGACATTACAAATAATGTAATTAAGCTTAAAAAAAATGTTCTTTTCATTTTATAATATTTAATGTTAGTTGTACATAGTAAAAGTAGCAAAAAAGAAAACTTTATTAAATCAAATTTTCACCTTTTGTAAAATAGATATTCACAAATTATTGATCTTATTTTATAATGTTTTATTTCCCTTTTGTTGTTTTTCCTAAATTTAATTAACAGGTTAATATGTTTATAAAACGAAAGATATGCTTTGATTATTGCTACAAAATGCATTTTACCCTTATTAAACAGAGTAAATACTGCAATGATTAGATCAATAAAAAATTTCTCAATAAGCAGAAAGAATAAATTATTTTTTGAATTTTTTGTGATTGTAAATAACATATTTCTATAGTTTAAATATGTTTTATTTGGGTCATTATGATTTAATGTACCTCCGTTAGCATGATAAACAATAGATTTTGCATTAAATCTTATTTTAAACCCATGATTTTGTAATCTCCAGCATAGATCAATTTCTTCAAAATGAGCCCAATAAACATCATCAAAACCGCCAAATTTTTTAAAAATATTATTTCTAATAAAAAAACAAGCCCCACATGCCCAGAATATTTCCCTTGTATTATCATATTGATTTTTATCTACTTCAACATTATTATAGATTCTTCCATTGCAATAGGGGTATCCATATTTATCTAAAAACCCACCAGCAGCGCCCGCATAATCAAAATTTGACTTATTATAGTAATCCTTAAGTTTAGGTTGAATCACTGCTGTATTAGGTTCAGCAGTAAATTGTTTTAAGATTTCTTCTGTCCAATTTTCACTAACTTCAACATCATTATTTAAAAGACATAGTATATCATCATCTATATTTTTCAACCCAATATTATAACCCTTAGCAAAACCATAATTTTTATCTAATTTTATAATTTTTACTCTGTTGAAATTAGATCTTATAAATTCAACTGAATCATCATTTGAGCCATTATCAATTAAATAAATATTATGAATAATAGGTGTGTGCTTTATAACAGACGGTAAAAATTTTTTAATCAAATTTTCACCATTCCAATTTAATATAACAACTCCTAGACTCATATATCAGAAGGGATTTCTTTTAGGAATTCAATTTTGTTTTGAATATTATTGATTTTACAATAATAATGAATTATTCCATTTGTAACCATTAAAAATTTTGCATTTACAACTTGATTATATCTTATAATTTGATCAAAGCTGTTTTGTTCAATTTTAATATTTGGAGCTTTACATTCAACAAGTAATATACATGATCCATCACTATCATAAACCAAAATATCAAATCTCTTAGTTGTATTGTTTAGGTTAATCTTTTTTTCTACAGAAATTAAGCTTTTATTAAATTTTTTTTCTTTTTCTAGAAATCTTATACAATTTTGTCTTACCCACTCTTCGGGTGTCAATTCAATAAATTTTTTTCTAATTTCATCAAAAATAAACCTCTTTTGATTAATTTTTTTTAATCTAAATTCATAATTTGGGAATGATAATTTTAACATAGATTTTTGATTATTGAATACTATTTCCGAAATAAAAAATGATATAAAAAACAAAAACTTTTCTCCCATTTACCTTTTGATGGGTGAGGAGGAGTTTTACATAGACAATATAACTAATTTATTTATTGAAAATGTACTTACCAAGGAGGAGAAAGAATTCAACTTAAATATATTGTACGGAAAGGAAACTTCTGTAGATCAAATAATATCTATTTGTAAAAAATATCCTTTGATGTCAAAACATCAAATTGTTTTGGTAAAAGAAGCTCAATACTTATCTAGATCTTTTGATGGTCTTATTGATTATTTCAAGAAACCTCTAGAGTCTACAATCTTAATCATTAATTACAAACACAAATCGATTGATAAAAGAAAGTCTTCATTCAAAGAACTTAAGAAAAATGCCAAAGTTTTTGAATCTAAAAAATTATATGATAATCAGGTTCAAAACTGGATAAATGATACTATCAATTCAGCTGGTTTTTCAATTGATAGAAAATCAGTTAGCCTTATAAACGAGCATTTAGGAAATAGTTTGAGTAAGATTTCTAACGAGATTGATAAATTACTTGAAATAAAGAAAAAAGAAAAAATAATTGAATTAGATGATATTGAGAAATATATAGGAATTTCAAAAGAGTTTAACAATTTTGAATTAAGAAAAGCATTGGGTGAAAAAAATTACAATAAAGCATTCCAGATAACGCAATATTTTTCTGAAAATCCTAATTCTAACCCAATTGTTGTAACTATTTCTATAATTTTTGATTTCTTCAATAAGCTGCTTCTTTTTCATTCCAATAACACGCTAAATGATACTAAAATTGCTTCTTTGTTAGGGATTAATCCATTTTTTATAAAAGAATACAAAACCGCATCAATAAACTATGATTTAAAACAGGTTGTAAGAATTATTTCAATTTTAAGAGATTATGACATGTTCTCAAAAGGAGTAGGGGTTAAAAAGGCAGACCCATCTCTTCTAAAAGAGATGGTAGTAAAAATTATTAATATAAGCTAAATAGGATATTCTTCAGGATTTAGTTCATTTATAACTGAATAAATTTTGTTAAAAATTTCATCCATCGATGGCTTGGAAAAATAGTCCCCATCTGTCCCATATGCTGGTCTGTGATCTTGGGCTGATAAAGTATATGGCTTGCTGTCTAAATAATTATATATATTCTGTTTATTTATGAGGTTGTCTAATATATAAGCACTAGCTCCTCCAGAAAAATCTTCATCAATAATTATGATTCTATTTGTCTTTTTAACGCTTTCACATATATCATTATCTGAATCAAAAGGAATTAATGATTGACAATCAATTATTTCACAACTGATATTGAACTTTTCTAATTCTATTGCAGCTTTCTCAATTAACTTTAATGTTGAGCCATAAGAAACAACTGTAATATCATTACCTGTTCTTATTTTTTCAACTTTACCAATTTGAACGGTAAATTCTCCAATATTATTTGGTGTTTTTTCTTTTGATCTGTAACCATTTAAACATTCAACAACAATTGCAGGTTGATCACCCTTAAGTAAAGCATTGTAAAATCCTGCCGCAATTGTCATGTTTCTGGGAACTAAAAGGTATATTCCTCTTAACAGGTTTATCATACCACCCATAGGTGAACCTGAATGCCAAATACCTTCAAGTCTATGTCCTCTAGTTCTAACAATAAGAGGAGCTTTTTGTTTTCCTCTTGTTCTGTAATGAAGTGTAGCTAAGTCATCACTTAATATTTGAATTGAATAAAGCAGGTAGTCCAAGTATTGTATTTCTGCAATAGGTCTTAAACCTCTCAGGGCTAATCCAATACCTTGTCCAATAATAGTAGCTTCACGAATTCCAGTATCAAAAACCCTTGTTTCTCCAAAAATATCTTGAAGACCCTCAAGCCCTTGATTTACCCCACCAATCTTTCCGGAATCTTGACCGAATATTACAACGTTATCGTACTTTTCTAAAATTTGTCTAAAATTTTCTCTTAATATAATTCTACCATCTACTACTTCAGAATTTTCGTCATATATAGGTTTGACAACAGAAATGTTTGATGGATTATATTTTGATTCACTATATAAATGCGAGCTGTAATCATATTGTGTCTTTATACGAAGTTTATTCAACCAATCTTTTAACAAATAAATATTAGTGTTTTTTTCCAACATTAATTCTCGTATGATTTTATTTGTAGAGGTAAATAAGTCTCTTTTGTACGGCTCTTTGACTTTATTTAATTCATCAAGTATATTTATGATATTGGAATTACTTGTATTGATATTTTCTTTTAGAATAGTGTTCAGTTCACTAATATTTTCAACTGTTTGATTTACCGAATTTCTTTTCGCATCAATTTTCGATTTACTGACACTTTTTTTGCTATCACTTTCGATTTTATCTAAATCTTTAGAATTGACAATTTTGTTTTCTAATATCCATTCTCTCATTTTTTTAATGCAATCGTAATCCTTTTCCCATTTCAATCTTTCCTTAGATTTATATCTTTCATGAGAACCTGAAGTTGAATGTCCAAGTGGTTGTGTAAGTTCATTTACATGAATTATGACAGGAATATGTTTATTTCTGCAAATTTCTTCTGCTTTTTCATAAGTTTTCATAAGCTCAACATAATCCCATCCTTTAACTTTAAATATTTCAAATCCCTTTGAATCTTTATCTCTTTTAAAACCTTTTAAAACTTCAGAAATATCACCTTTTGTTGTTTGATATTCTGCTGGAACAGAAATACCATAATTGTCATCCCAAATGCTTATAATCATTGGTATTTGCATTACTCCAGCAGCATTTATGCTTTCAAAGAAATGACCTTCACTTGTAGCTGCATCACCAATTGTTCCCCACGCAATTTCATTTCCGTTTTTTGTAAACTTTTCGGAGTCAGAAATTTTAATTTCTTTATAAATTTTAGAGGCTTGAGCTAATCCAAGTAACCTTGGCATTTGACTTCCGGTGGGAGATAAGTCTGCACTTGAGTTATATTGATTATTAAGATTTACCCAATCATAATCATTGTCAAGACTGTGAGTTGAAAACGAGCTACCCATCTGTCTACCTGCACTCATTGGGTCATAATTGATGTCGGTATGAGCATATAGTCCTGCAAAAAATTGTTTTGGTGTTACTTCATTTATAGATAGCATAAAAGTTTGATCTCTGTAATATCCAGAACGAAAATCACCTTTTTTAAAGAACTTTGCCATTGCAATCTGTGGAAGCTCTTTTCCATCACCAAAAATTCCAAAGCTTGCTTTTCCGGTAAGAACTTCTCTTCTTCCAATTATACTACATTCTCTGCTAGTGAACGCAACTCTGTAATCTTCTAGAATCTCTTCTTTAAATTGGTCAAATGAGATTGAGTTTTTATTGTTTTTAGATTGCATGGAATGATGAAATAGCAGATTACAAATTTACTTAATCATCAATGCATTTGCAATTTTCTTTTGCTATTTAAGCATAATTATTAATGCGTAACCTGAAAATTAAAAATTTGGAGTAAAAACATAATTTTTATGAAATTCCTCAAGGATTTCAATTACTTCCTCTTTTGTGTCTGCTGTAAGGAACAAATCTAAATCTGATTCACTTATGTTTTTGTTGTTTGTAAGTAGTGTTTTTTTAATCCAATCAATCATACCATTCCAAAATTCTGTTCCTACTAATATTATTGGGAATTTCTCAGCTTTGTATGTTTGAATTAAGGTGATTGCTTCAAAAAGTTCGTCAAGAGTACCAAAACCTCCAGGCATCACAACAAAGCCTTGAGCGTATTTAACAAACATTACTTTTCGGACAAAGAAATAATCAAAATTTAACTGTTTATCCTTATCAATATATTTGTTATTAGTATCCTCAAAAGGTAAGTTGATACATAACCCAACAGATTTACCCTTTACACGATTTGCACCTTTATTGGCAGCTTCCATAATTCCAGGGCCACCACCAGTGATAACTCCATAACCTCTTTCAACGATAGCTTCAGAAATATCTTCAGCTAATTTGTAATATTTATGGTCTGGTTTTGTTCTTGCAGATCCAAAAATTGAAATGCAAGGCCCTATAGCACTTAATTTTTCATATCCTTCAACAAATTCACCCATGATTTTAAAAATTGACCATGAGTCATTTGTTTTAGTTTCATTCCATTTTTTATTTCTTCTTTCCTTCATTTCTGTAAACTAAGTTAGTTCTTTTTTAAGAAAATCAGCAGTTACACTTGATTTACAATCTAAAAAATCATCTGTAAATCCTTGGAAAATCATTTCTCCACCATTTTTACCACCTTCTGGACCTAAATCAACTATATAATCAGCCTTTTTTATAACATCCATATTGTGCTCAATTATAATCACTGAATTTCCTTTATTTATAAGTGTTTCTAGAACTTCTAATAAAACTCTTATGTCTTCAAAGTGTAATCCAGTAGTTGGTTCATCTAACAAGTATAGAGTGTTTCCTGTATCTCGTTTACTTAATTCAGTGGCTAATTTTATTCTTTGAGCCTCGCCTCCAGAGAGGGTGGTGCTTTGCTGACCTAACGTTAAATAACCTAATCCAACATCTTTGATAGTTTTAAGTTTTCTATAAATTTTTGGAATATGTTCAAAAAAATCTGCTGCATCATTTATACTCATATTAAGCACATCATTAATCGATTTACCCTTGTATTTTATTTCTAATGTTTCTCTATTAAATCTCTTCCCCATACATGCTTCACATTCAACGTAAACATCTGGAAGAAAATTCATTTCAATTTGTTTCAATCCGGCTCCTTTACATTCCTCACATCTTCCGCCCGGAACATTAAAGCTAAATCTACCTGGTTTATAACCTCTAATAATTGATTCACTTAGTTTTGAGTATATATTTCTGATTTCACTAAACACACCACAATAGGTTGCTGGATTACTTCTTGGAGTTCTACCTATTGGAGATTGGTTGATATTAACGATTTTATCAACTTCTTCTAAACCTTCAATTTTTTCGTATAAATGTGTGTGTTTCTCGGCATTGTAAATCTTATTATGAATAATAGGAAATAAAGTCTCATTTATTAATGTTGATTTACCACTTCCAGAAACTCCAGTGACCAGTGTTAATGTATTTAATGGGATTTTAAGGTCTATATTTTTTAAATTATTACCTCTACAGCCTTTTAATTCAATATACTTGCCATTTCCTAGTCTGTGATTTTTCGGAACAGATATTTTTCTTTTATTTTTAATATATTGCGCGGTTAAGGAATCACAACTAAGTAATTCTCTTTTATTACCAGAAAAAATTATTTCACCACCATGTTTGCCAGCAAAAGGTCCGATATCTATTATATGATCTGAATTTAGTATCATATCTCTGTCATGTTCCACAACTATAATTGAATTTCCGATATCACGAAGATTTATTAGTGAGTTAATGAGCTTTTGATTATCACTTTGATGTAGACCGATACTAGGCTCATCTAATATGTATAATACCCCTGTTAGTTGAGAGCCTATTTGAGATGCTAATCGTATTCTCTGACTTTCACCACCAGAAAGAGATTTAGAAGATCTGTTAAGTGTTAAGTAACCAAGACCAACATCATCTAGAAACTTTATCCTTTCGGAAATTTCTTTTATTATTTCTTCTGAAATAATTTTTTGTTTATCATTTAGCTTAGAAGGGAGATTTTTAAACCAAATTCCCAAATCTTTAATTTCTAGATTTACAACTTCGTTGATATTTTTACTATCAATTTTAAAATATAGTGCTTCTTTCTTTAGTCTAGAACCCTCACAACTATCACACAAAATTTCCTTAAAATAATTATTTGCCCATCTTTTTAATCTAATAGAATCATTATTTTGGTATTGTTCAACAATAAAGTTGCTAATACCTTCAAATGATATCAAATAATCAATATTAACTCCTATCGATTTATTTTCAATAATAATTTCGTCTTTTAATCCATATAAAATAGCATTCATCCCTTTTTTTGGGATTTTTTTGATAGGGTCATCTAAAGAGAATTTAAATTTTTTTGAAATAAGTTCAATTTGCTTGTATATCCATGATTTTTTTGATTTAATCAAATCAATACCTCCGTCGTTAATCGAAATTTTATCATCTGGAATAATTTTTTGTATATCAACCTCTTTGACTAATCCTAATCCTTTGCATTTTTTGCAAGCACCTCTAGGAGAATTGAAAGAAAAGTTATTTGGGTCTGGAATTTGATATGAAATACCCGAATCTTCACACATTAAATTTAAACTAAAGTATCTTGCATTATTGGTTTCATTATCTATAATGAGTATTGAATTGTTTCCATGAAAAAAACATGTTTCAATACTTTCTTTTAGTCTTTTTTTAGAAAATTTATTTTTTTCGAGATAAAGTTTATCAATCACTATCTCAATATCATGATTCTTATATCTTTCAAGACTTGTGCTATTTGAAATATCCTCAATTTTTCCGTCAATACGACATTGGGTAAACCCTTTTTTGATAGTTTGTTGAAATAACTCTTGATAATTACCCTTTCTTGACTTTACTACTGGTGATAACAATATAATTTTTTTATCTAAGTATAGAGATTCAATAAGATCTACAATTTGATCAGATGTATAGCTAACCATTTTTTTGTCTGTCATATAACTGTAAGCTTCAGAACATCTTGAAAAAAGTAGTCTTAAAAAATCATATATTTCAGTTGTTGTGCCTACAGTAGACCGAGGTGATTTATTTACAGTTTTCTGTTCAATTGAAATAACTGGAGATAAGCCTTCAATTTTATCAACATCGGGTCTCTCTAATTTCGATAAAAATTGTCTGGCGTAAGCCGAAAAAGTTTCGACATATCTTCTTTGTCCTTCAGCGTATATGGTATCAAATGCTAAAGAAGATTTTCCACTACCTGAAAGCCCTGTTATAACTACAAGTTTGTCTCTTGGTATAGTAAGGTCTAAATTTTTTAAGTTATTTGACTTGGCACCAAAAATTAATATATCATTCACATCACTCATAATGACCTAAAAACCTATAGCGGTGTCATCACCTCTTTTATCGGCACCACCTTCTAACATTTTGTCTGCTCTTACTAATATCCCATCAACTCGACCAATAGCACCTTTATCATTTAATTTATATCCTGATTTAATTAGTTGTTCTTTAACTTTTTTATCAAAGTAATCTAATTCAATCCTGATAGAGTCAGGCTTCCATTGATGATGGAATCTGGGTGAGTTTACAGCTTCATTCATCGTCATTTCAAATTCATGAACATTTAAAATTGTTTGCACAACTGAAGTGATGATTGTTGATCCACCTGGTGTTCCTAATGTCATATATAAATCACCCCCTTTTTCAACAATAGTTGGAGTCATTGAACTTAACATTCTTTTCTTTGGTTCAATTTTATTGGCTTCCCCACCAATCAAACCATACATATTAGGATAACCAGGTTTACTTGAAAAATCATCCATTTCATTGTTTAAAAAGAAACCTAGTTCATCTGAATATAATTTTGAGCCAAATGTTCCATTTAATGTAGTTGTTACTGCGATAGCATTTCCAAATTGATCTACAATAGAATAATGTGTAGTTTCATTACTTTCAGAAATCTCAATATTTCCGTAACCGATATCATCAGAATTTGTTGGTGTTTTGAAAGAAAAATCTATCATGCGATTATTTAAATAATCTTCATTTGTTAGCTTTTCAGTTGGAATTGAAACAAAGTCTGGATCTCCTAAAAAATGGCTCCTATCAGCAAAGGACCTTCTTTCAGCTTCAACTAATAACTTTATATAATCTGTAGAATTGTGCCCATATGATTTTAAATTATAAGGCTCAATCATTTTGAAGATTTGATTTATACAAATCCCACCGCTAGAGGGTGGAGACATAGATATGATTTTTAACTCATCATAATTAAAAACAACAGGGTCTCTCCAAACAGGCTTATAAACTTCAAGATCCTCCATTGTAATTATCCCTCCATTTTCGCTAATGAATTTTACTAATTTTTTTGCTGTTTCTCCTTTGTAAAACTCATCTTTTCCGTTTATCATTATCTTTTCTAGGGTAGCAGCAAGTTTTAGATTTTTAATCGTATCATTCTTTTGAAAAGTATTGTCAAATAATATTTGTGAGTTATTTACAAATTGAAAATATTTTCGATTTTCATTGATTCTGTTCATTTGATTTTCTGTAACAATGACTCCGTTTTTTGCCAAATCGATAACAGGGGTAATTATTTCTTTAATGGAAAGTGTACCAAATTTTTCATGGGCTTCAAAAATTCCAGCGATTGTACCAGGAATACCAACAGAAAGCCCTCCAATCATACTTAATCCTTCAATTATGTTGTTATTTTGATCTAAATACATGTCTCTGGTAGAATTAATCGGTGCTCTTTCCCTGTAATCTAATGCTCCAGTTTTACCATTAGATTTTCTGTAAACCATGAAGCCACCACCACCTATATTTCCAGCTGATGGATATGAAACTGCTAATGCTAATTCGGTGGCCATCATTGCATCAAAAGCATTACCTCCCTTTTTAAGAATCTCAACACCAATTCTGCTAGCTTCTTCTCTTGCAGAAACAACCATGGCATTTTTAGAAATAAGACCTTCATTAGGTTTATTGCATGACAAAATGAATATAAGTAGAAAACAGTATTTGATTAAATATTTCAATATTGTTATTTTGTCCGAATTTACAAATTCAATTTTTTACACTAGTATAATTAAAAGTATATTTGCAAAAAACAATTATAATGCCACTTATAAAATCAATTTCAGGAATAAGAGGAACCATTGGAGACAGAAAAGGTGAAGACTTGACAAAAGAGGATATTGTTCTTTATACTAAATCATTTGTTTTGTGGCTGCAATCAGAAAACAGAATTATCAATAATAAAATTGTTGTTGGTAGAGATGCTAGGATTTCTGGTGAAATGGTAGAGGATTTAGTTCTTGATACTCTGACTAAAATGGGTTTAAATGTAGTTTGTCTGGGCTTATCTACAACTCCAACAGTAGAAATTGCTGTACCATTGGAAAATGCAGATGCTGGAATTATTATTACAGCTAGTCATAATCCAAAAAATTGGAATGCATTAAAATTATTAAATAGTAAAGGTGAGTTTATTAATGCTAACGACGGAGAAAAACTATTGGAGATAGCTAATTCAAATCCTTCCATTAATATTAATAGAAAAATTGGTAGTGTTGAATTTAACAATACATACATTGATATACATACTGATATGATAATTAACCTGTCAAGTGTTGATGTTGACTTGGTGAAAAGTAAAAATTTTACTGTTGTAGTTGACGCGGTTAATTCAACTGGCGGCTTAGCAGTGCCTGACTTATTGAAAAAACTTGGGGTTAATGTTATAGAATTGTATTGTGATCCAAATGGTGAATTTCCCCACAATCCAGAACCACTTAAAGAAAATTTGAAGGACTTATCCGAATTAGTAATAAAAGAAAAAGCAGATCTCGGAATTGTTGTTGATCCTGATGTGGATAGATTAGCTTTTGTCTCTGAAAACGGAGAAGTATTTGGAGAAGAATATACTTTAGTTTCATGTGCAGACTATTTCCTAAAAAACAACCCTGGGAATACGGTAAGTAATTTAAGTTCATCGAGAGCGCTTAAAGATATTACTGAGTTAAATGGATGTGAACACTTTTTTAGTGCTGTTGGTGAAGTAAATGTTGTTGAAATGATGAAAGAAAAAAATGCAGTTATTGGAGGTGAAGGTAATGGTGGTATTATATTGCCAGAGCTTCATTATGGGCGTGATGCATTAGTAGGAATTGCTCTATTTCTAACACATTTGTCAAAGCTTAATATTTCCTGTTCCCAGCTTAGAAGCACCTATCCTGATTATTTCATGTCTAAACAGAAGGTTGAATTAAATAAGAGATTAGATGTTGATTTGATTTTGGAAAATCTAAAAAGAAAGTATTCAAAAGAGAAAATAAACACTCAAGATGGTTTAAAAATTGATTTTAAAGACTCATGGGTTCAGCTTAGAAAAAGTAACACTGAGCCAATTATAAGGGTTTATTCTGAAGCTAAATCTCAAAATAGCGCTGAAGAATTATCATCAAAGTTTATAAATGAAGTAAAGAGTTTTAGTTAGGTGGACTTTGCCTATGTTTGAATCTTCTGTGTGTCCAAGTATAGTACTCTGGTTTATTTTGAATTTGCTTCTCTACCATTCTAATATATTTATCAGTTAGTTGAAAATCTTCAAAATCCTTAGGTTTATCAGTTATTAAAGAAAATGAAGCTTCATAATAACCTCTTTTAATTTTTTGAAGGTCCATAAAAACAATAGCCATGTTATATTTTTTTGCAATAACTTCAGCTCCTATGTGAATAGGAACCCAGTTATTTAAAAAGTTATTCCAGTATACTGCTGTACTCTTTTTTGGAGATTGATCAGATGCAAATCCATAAAAATTTAATCCCTCTAGCTTTGACAACCTACTTATTTCTCTAAATGTATCTTTTGTTGTGATCATGTTAGCACCGTATTGACTTCTTCTGGTTTTTGTCAACTTATCAAAATACTTATTTGAAAGTTGCTTATAGACAGCATTAATATTGAAACGTGTAATATTTCTTATTCCAAAAACCCATTCCCAACTACAATAGTGACTGCACATTACAATAACATCCTGGTTGTTATTATATATTTTTTCTAGAACCTCAGGATTTTTAAAAACAAACCTTTTCTTCAATTCATTTTCTTCCATCCTGGTTGATTTAAAGGTTTCTAAAAATATATCAGTTAAGTTTCTAAAGTTATTTTTTTCTATTTCAAGCCTTTCCTTTTTAGACATTTCTGGAAAAGCTAATTTTAAGTTCTCACGCACCACGCTTTTTCTGTAAGAAAAAACATAATAAAGCACATAATAAAGAAAATCAGAAATTAAATAAATTGTAGAAAAATTTAATCTTGAAATTAGCCATATAAAGGGGTAAGCTATAATGTATACAAGTAGATTCATTTAAATCCTTTGAGGCAAATATATGTTATATTTGATATCATTTAAATAATTTTCTGTGAACTCTGTTATAATTTTAATTATAGGATTAAACATATATCTTTCATATAAAGGTTTTTCTGATCGCACTTTTTTTAATAAATATAAATTCAGTCCATATGAAATAAAAAGAGGTGAAAAAGTTAGATATCTATCATCTGGTTTTTTACATGTTGACTCAACGCATTTATTTGTCAATATGTTTACTCTTTTCTTCTTTACAGATGCCGTTATTTTTAGGGTTGGTGAAATCAATTTTTTGATTATTTATATGATTAGTCTAATTTTTGGAAATTGGCTTACATATAGGTTTAACATAAACAAGTTAAATTATAGTGCAGTTGGTGCTAGTGGGGCAGTCATGGGGATAGTTTATTCAGCTATTCTTTTAAATCCTGACATGACATTATTCTTTTTTGTAATTCCTATGCCTGGTTATCTTTTTGGTTTAGGTTATTTATTTTATTCTATTTACTCTATGAATAAGTTAAATGATAATATTGGTCATGAAGCTCATCTGGGTGGGGCTATTGCTGGTTTTTTCAGTACAATTTTTATAGCACCACTAGTAGTTCTTACCAATTTATTAACTGTATTCATATTATTTATACCTATTATATATTTTTACATAAAATCTAAATCAAGTTGGTAAAGAATGAAAACATATTGGCATTAGCATCACCTTCTGGAGTTGGAGCGATTTCTTTAATTAGAATATCTGGCCCTCAGAGTATTTCTATTGTTGATAATATATTTGACGGTATTGAAAAAATCAAACTTGCTGATCAAGAGGCAAATACGGTCCAGCTAGGCTATATAATCGATAACAAAAGGACAATTGATAAGGTTTTAGTTACCATCTTCAGAAATCCAAAATCATACACGGGTGAAGATTTAGTTGAGATTTCATGTCATGGAAGTACTTTTATTCAGGAATCTATAATTCAACTTATGTTAAAGTTTGATTGTAGGGTAGCAAACCCGGGAGAGTTTACTATGCGTTCTTTTTTAAATGGAAAAATGGATTTAAGCCAAGCTGAGTCGGTTGCAGATTTAATTTCGAGTAACTCTGAGGCTTCCCATAAATTAGCTATGAATCAGATGAGAGGTGGTTTTAAAAATGACATAAATGATCTAAGAACTGAGCTTGTAAATTTTGCTTCATTAATTGAATTAGAGCTTGATTTTTCACAGGAAGATGTAGACTTTGCAAATATGAATGAACTAAATAAATTACTAGATAAAATTACATCTAATCTAAAGAAATTGATAGATTCTTTTAAAACGGGTAATGTTATTAAAAACGGAATTCCAATAGCAATTGTTGGAGAGCCAAATACTGGAAAATCAACTCTTTTAAACACATTACTAAATGAGGATCGTGCAATAGTTAGCTCAATTGCTGGTACAACCAGGGATACCATCGAAGATCAAATCATTATAAATGGTGTCAACTGTAGGTTTATTGATACGGCTGGTATTAGATCAACGGATGATGAAATAGAAAGTATCGGGATTGAAAGAACATTCAAAAAAATGAGTGAGTCCGAAATAATTGTTTTCTTAATTGATTATTCAGATCTGGATAAAAATAAGATAAATTATTATGTTGATTATCTAAATGAAATTGAAGAAAAATTTCCCAATACTAAACTTATTACAATCCTAAATAAAAATGATGTAAAGTCTGATGCCTCAGTGAACGATTTAGATAAATTTAATCCGATTAAAATTAGTGCAAAAAATAAGTTGAATATTGAATCTTTAACAAAAGAAATAAGCGCCTATATCACCAATTTAACTAGACAAATCGATAATTCAACAATTTCTAATTCAAGGCATTATGACTTATTAAATAAAACTTTTGAAGAAATACATAAAGTGAAAACTTCTATTGCAGATAAAGTTTCATCTGATCTATTGGCAATTGACATTAAACAGGCTATTTACTATTTGGGAGAACTAACAGGTGAAATTTCAAATGACGAAATACTTGGAAATATTTTTTCGAAATTCTGTATTGGCAAGTAAGTTATTGATAATCAATTACTTATGTAAGTATAATCAAAAAAATTAATTATTGTAAATTGTAGGTATGAAAAAGCTGTTATTACTATTACTTTTTATTCCACTTGTTTCTTTTGGTCAGGATTGGAATTGTGTGTCAGGTGATTGTGAAAACGGTAAAGGAAAGATGTATTCGTCAGACGGCATTGAACTTTATGAGGGTGAATTTATGAATGGTAAAAAACACGGTCAGGGAAGATATAGAACAAATCTATATGTTTATGAAGGAGGATGGAAAAACGATAAACAGCATGGTCAAGGAACCATTAACCATATTGATGGAGATAAATATTCAGGGGGATGGATGGATGGTGTATTCCACGGAAGAGGAATTTTTACGGTTTCTGATGGAAGTAGATTTGAGGGTGAATATAAAAATGGAAAAAGGACTGGGTATGGAACTTTTTTTTATAGCGAAAGGGATATAGGGAAAAACGGCTATGGAAGTTTACTCATTGGAGAATGGGAAAATAGTGAATTAGTTACTCCATTTAGTGATGAATCTGTAAAATATTATTTAGATAACAAAATTGAAAGCTTAGATAGAGTAGAAGGCATTTATAGCTTTAGAAATAATAAAAAGGACTTTACATTTTTGATTTTATATGAGGATGGTAAATATAATGGATATATTATGAAACCAAATAGTATATATGAGCAACGAGATGATTTATTACAATATCCTGGTCATATAAAGTTTGAAATGAACAAAACTGCAGAGAGTGGAGTGTTTGATGTTCTATGGAAATATAATATAGATGTGGATGATTTTTTCATAAATACATTTTTGGTTTATAGGGAATCAGAGGCAGTTTTAAAACTTGAAGAAAGAGCTTGGTGGAGTGGAGCATATCTTTTGAAGTCATATCCAACTTTTGAACCTAGCAATATCAACAAAAATAGAACTGGAGAATGGACAGGAAATGGTTCAGGAATTATTATTTCTAAATCAGGATATATAATTACCAATCATCACGTTGTTGAGGATGCTAATGATATTGAAGTAGAATTTATTTTAAATGATGAAATTCAAAAGTTTAATTCAGAAATAGTTCAAGTAGATAAAGTAAATGATTTGGCAATTATAAAAATATTTGACATGAATTTTGATGGAGTTAGTGAATTGCCTTATAACTTCAAAATAAGAAGTGCAGATGTAGGTACAAAAGTATATGCATATGGCTATCCAATGGCTCTATCGATAATGGGCAAAGAAATTAAAGTTACAGATGGAATGATTAGCTCTAAATCGGGGTTTGATGGAGATATTACAACTTATCAAATAACTGCTCCTATTCAAGAAGGAAATAGTGGAGGTCCATTGTTTGATGAAAAAGGAAATTTATTAGGTATAAATTCTTCAGGTATTAGAAAAGATGTGGCCGATAATGTTGCATATACGATTAAATCAAGTTATATCGTTAACCTTATAGATGTTATGCCAAAAAATATTGACTTACCCTCAAATACAAAACTTCAGTCATTGCCTCTTACTGAACAAATTAAAGAGATTAGTAAATACGTTGTCCTTATTAAAGTTAAATAGTTAGATAAATATGTAATGAATAAAGAAAAATGATTTCTAATTTTATATTTATTTTATTACTGTTATGGGGTATTCCTAGTACTTTTTTTAGAAGTAAATTTAGAAAGATAGTATATCAAACGGAGGACTGGAAGATTAATATAAAGCCGGTATTTATTAAAGAATTAAAAGGGCTTTTTTTTAATATTTTTCCAGAAGATGATGCATACATTAAAGTAAGAAATCAATATAGAATATACTTGATGGTATACTTATTGCTTTTTATCATTTATATCTTAATAAAATGAAGAACCACATATTTAATATTATATCATCCCTGATAGCTTTTTATATACCATTTCAAATTGCTTTATTAACTGATTTAGTTTTAGTTAAAAATTTAATTTTATTAATCTTTTGTATACAATGGGTAAGCTTTATACCAGCTTTTATTTTTCAAACCGAAAAGTTTTATGATTTAACAGGTAGTATCACTTATTTGACAGCTGTATTCTACACATTATATGTAACAGGATCAAATAATTTATTTGATTTAATAATAGTAGCATGTGTTGCAGTATGGGCAATTAGATTAGGTTCATTTTTATTTATGCGAATCCATAAAGCAGGAGAGGATCGTAGGTTTAGAACTATCAAGCCAAATTTTACAAGATTTTTAATGACCTGGACTCTTCAAGGTATGTGGGTGTCAATGTGCTTGTTATGTGTTTTAACAGCACTTTCATCGTATTCTGGAGTAATAATGAATAGCATATTCTTTATCGGTTTAATAGTCTTTATTTTAGGCTTATCTATTGAAATAATTGCTGATTACCAAAAAACAGTTTTTAGAAGAAAGATTGAAAATAAAGATAAATTTATAACAACAGGATTATGGTCTTTATCTAGGCATCCTAATTATTTTGGTGAAATTTTATTGTGGACAGGTATAGCAATTATGTCAATTTCATCTTTACAAGGTCTTCAATATTTAACACTCATTTCCCCAATATTTGTATATGTTCTACTTGTTTATATTTCAGGGGTTAGAATTTTAGAGGCTCAAGCAGAAAAAAAATGGGGCCACCTTGATTCTTTTAAAGAATATATAAAAAATACCCCAAGGCTTTTTTTTAAAATTTTTGGTTAATTTTGGGAATTATTAAATTAACCAATATGAAGAAACTACTAATTATAGCCTTTTTATTACCGATATTCTCTTTTTCACAAAATCCAATGATCAAGAAGCAGATGAATCCGATCATGAAGAAAAAAATGGAAATAAAAAAGAAGAAGAGTCTTGATCCAAAGCCATTTGAAATGAAGAAGAAGGTAGAAAAGACAATTATTAATATGTGGGAAGAATATAGTAGAGCATTTGAGTATTCTGATTTCGATAAGATTAAAACTTATTTTACATATCCTGTTACATTCTCCCTTTTTGGAGATCCAATTATTGTTAAAAACGAAAATGATTTAATTAAATTCTACAATTATATTAGATCCAATGTGCAAGATGGTTATAAATACAGCAAATTAGAAAAATCAAGGATTATGTGGATTTCAAAAGAAATTTGCATGCTTGATGCTACATACTCAAGATTTAACGAAAATTATGATAGAATATTCACTGGTAGAGGAATATACATGTACAAAAGAGTCGATAAGTCTTGGAAAATGTTTTCAATGTCAAGTATTGAAATGAATAACAAAAAATAATATGAAAAAATTTTTTTGTTTTTCTGGAACAATTAGTGGAACTACCTTTTTATTAAGAATTTTATTTGTTTTTCTTTTAATGCTTCCATCTCTAGTAGCAATAATTGCTAAATGGACAACTTATTTTATGTCATTAGGAAATTTTGATATTTCTGATCAATCAATGGAGAATCAGATGGAGATACAATCTTTTGGTGATGAATTGGCTCAGAAGATTTCAGAGAATCCAGAATTTTATTTAAATGATTTTATGCAATCCTTTACTTATGGTTGGATATTTATATTTATTATTTGCTTTATTCCTCCTGTTTGGTTTGGGTTAGCAACTTCTTATAAAAGAGTTTCGGCACTTTTCTTTGAGCAAAGAAAAGGGGTTTTTGTAGCAATAATTTTATTTGATATAGTTTCAGATTATATATTTTTAACCAATACTGGTATTATAAATTCTATACTATCACTAATTGGAATGCTAATTTTCGCATTCCTTATTTTCAATAATTCTAAATTTGAAAAACATGAAGGTTAAATACCCAATTATAGTTCTTGTTTTTCTATTTAATTCCTGTTTATCCTTAAAAGTTGGAAATAAAGACGTTAAAAGCAGTTCGGTAAAAAATCATGCAACTATTGAGTTTATTAATTCTCAAGAGAATATTGATAGGGGCTACCCATTTTCAGAAGCAACAGTTGTTAATGGTATAATATATTTATCGGGTGAAATAGGTACATTACCCGACGGCAGTCTTATTCCTGGGGGTATTATACCAGAAACTCGGCAAACGCTTGCTAATATCAAAAACAAGTTAGAAAAGATAGGTGGTTCAATGGATGATATTTTTAAATGTACTTGTATGCTTTCGGACATAAAAGATTGGCCCCTTATGAGTCAAGAGTATAAAAAATTCTTTAATCCTAACAAACTTCCAGCTAGGAGTGCCTTTGCGGGTAGTGGTTTAGCTTTAGGAGCCAAGCTAGAAATTGAGTGTATGGCAATAAAAAGAGATTAAGCCTTGTTAAAGAATAAAACTTTTTGGATTTTTTTAATGATAATTATCCCTTTAATGGGTCTATTATTTAAAATTTATGCTCTTTTTTTAATTCTTCCGCTAGGATTTTACTTTAGAAAAGATCCTAAGTAAACTCGATTACTAAAATAATCAACCCAATTAATATTACAAATAAACCAAAAACCATTTTTAATTTGTTGTCTTCGACTTTTTGAGAAAATAATTGTCCAATGAAAATACCAACTACAGAAATTAGTGTAAATGTGAGTAAAAATAACCAGTCAATTTCAAGATTTTGAACATCTCCTAAAAATCCAATAAGAGATTTTAATGAAATAATTACCAAAGATGTTGCTATTGCTACTTTCATCCTTAGATCTGAAAGAATTACAAGTATTGGAATAATTATAAACCCACCCCCAGCTCCGATTAACCCAGTTAAAAAACCTATAAGTGATCCTTCAGCAAATATTAATAATTTATTTGGAGCTATTGTTTTTGTCTGTTTTAATCCAACAATTGTTTTTGGAGTTCTTTTAATCATTAGGAAACCCGCAACAAGCATCAATAGAGAAAATAACAGCATAATTAATTGATCTTTACTTAGGAATATTGATCCTGAATTTATAATTGTTTCAGGAATTAAATGAATCACATATTTTCTGGTCAAATACACAGTGATTACTGCTGAAAATGAGAAAAGTATAGTTGATGAGTAATTTATTAGCTTATCTCTCAAATTTTTAATTGAACCAATTAATGAGGTCGTACCAACAATGAATAGAGAATATGCAGTGGCAGTGACTGGATTAATTCCAAATAAGTAAACAAGAATGGGTACAGAAAGGATAGATCCACCACTCCCTATTAGTCCTAGAATAAGACCAACCATAAAAGCTCCAATAAATCCTAAGAATTCAAATGTTTCCAATGAGAATGTTTAGTTTGTTTCTACAAGGCAAGTGTTAAGATAAGTTTAATATTTTAAAATCTGATAATCATTTTAAATATCTTTGTTACAGATTATTTTAAAGATAATGCAGCATTATAAATTATTATTTTTATTTTTTTTTCTATTCATAAATTCTTTAGCACAAGAAACTGCGATTAAGTCCTTGAAAATAAAATCTTTAGATACAAATAATATAAATAAAGAGAGTTTTAATCTCAATAGAATTCAGCCAACTGGTCTTACTAACAAAGATCAAATAAGTTTTTTTGATTATAATTTAGATTTTGATATTAACTCTAGTAAACAAGAAATAGATATCACTAACAAAACAGATTTAGTAACACCAACATGGACTATTCGTCAATCATTTAATGAAGGTGGTGTAAATAAATCTAAGTTTAGTAAAGACTTTTATTTGGGTGATTTAGAAACTAATTCAGAATATATAATAATTAAGTGTAGAGACCATGAATATGTTGATGGTGATAGGATTAGGCTTATGATAAACGGAGCTGTGATACATCCAAATATTTCATTATCGTCTGTTTTTTATGTGGTTGATGTAGATCTTGATGATGGATACAATAATATTGATTTTATAGCCCTAAACGAAGGCGAGTCAAGTCCTAATACAGCTCAACTAATTGTGCTTGACGAATTTGGAAAGCAGCTTTCAAATAAAAAATGGTTGATTTCAACTGGTTATAAGGCTAAGCTGGTTGTTTTTAAAAAATAGTTTAGTTGTTTAGCATAACAGGCATTACTAGCATTATAAGTTCTTCATCATCTGAATATCCGTCTAGAGGTTTAAGAATTCCTGCCCTGTTGGGAAGACTCATTTCCAATTTAACCTCCTTACAATCTAAATTATTAGTCATTTCAATTAAGAATCTAGAGTTAAACCCTATTTCAATATCTTCACCCTTGTAATCACAGGTTAATCTTTCTTCAGCTTTATTACTGAAATCAACATCTTCCGCCGAAATGTTCAATTCAGCACCTGCAATTTTAAGTCTAACCTGATGGGTTGTTTTATTTGAAAAAATTGACACTCTTTTAAGCGAACTAAGCAACAAGGATCTATCAATTGTTAAAGCATTTGGATTTTCTGTTGGAATAACTGCTTCATAATTTGGGTATTGTCCATCTATTAATCTACAGATTACGGTTAAACCATCCATATCAAATTTAGCATTTGAATTATTGTATTCTATAGTCACTTCCTGATCGGAGTCTATAATATTTTTTAAAAGATTTAGAGGTTTTTTTGGCATTATAAATTCTGCTAACGTAGTTGCCTTTAAATCATTTCTCTTGTATTTAACCAGTTTATGTGCATCAGTTGCAACAAACGTTAAGTTATCAGAGCTTAATTGAAAAAAAACACCACTCATTACCGGTCTTAAATCATCGTTTCCTGAGGCAAATATTGTCGAATTAATTGCCTTTGCCAAAACCATACTTGAAATCTTGGTACTTGAAGGATTATCTAGTGTAATTGTTTTTGGAAATTGATCGCCTTCAGTGTATGCAAGGGCATATTTTCCGTGATTTGAGCTTATTTCAACGGTATTATTATCTTCAACTGTAAAAGTGAGTGGTTGTTCTGGAAACGTTTTTAATGTATCAATTAGAAGTTTTGAGGGAATTGCTACTGAACCTTTACTTGAGCTATCTACCTCCATAGATGAAATCATCGTTGTTTCAAGATCACTAGAAGTTATTTTTAACTTAGAACCATCTAAATCAAATAAAAAATGATCTAAAACGGGAATTGTATTCGAGGTATTTATTACACCTCCTAGGATTTGAAGTTTCTTTAAAAGTGTGCTACTTGAAACAATGAATTTCATAGATTATGATTAGAAATTATTAACAAATATATCATATTGATAAATTATTCTTAAATAAACTTATTAACATAAATGACTCAGTTAAATGAAATAGTTACCGAGTCATATATTTTTAATCCCATTAATGATGATGCTGTACCTACATTCTGAGGATTACTTCTGTATATTGATATTTGAAGAAGATCACTTGAATTAAAGACAACTAATCCTTTACCTTCATCATTTCGTTCATTTACTGCTGTTTCAAAGTTTACTATATCACTATAATTGTTGTATATATTTTTAAACTTATAGTTTCTAACTGAAATCTCAAAAGATCTTCCCTTCTGAATTTTTTCAAACACATCTTTTTTAAGATTTGTTACAACATTTCCAAAATTATCAATATAAATTACACTTGAAATAATTTGAGTTAAGTCTTCGTTAATAAAAGGTTTAAGGTTTTTTACAGGTTTAATTTTATTAATTACTTTGCCGACAAGTTCAGGTTTACCTCCCTTAGCTAAATGACATGCTACTTTTGAAAAAATTTGGGTGCTTGAATCTATTTGATTTAATTCTTCATGAATATTGATTTCATATATTTTTTCAGGATTAATGCTTTGAGACAAAATACTCAAAATACCGTTATCTGCAGAAATAAAAAAATGATTATCTAAATAAACTATAATGTGTTTTTTTTCTAACGTCTTTTCAGAATCAACATCAATAATATGTACAGTTTTTTCTGGAAAGCTTTTGTATGAATTTTCAAGGATATATGCAGCCTCCATAATGTTAAAAGGGGATACATTATTAGAAATATCAACTATCTTTGCCTGATTATAGTTACTGTAAATATCACCTTTGATTTTTCCAACAAAATGATCTTTATTTCCGAAATCAGTAATTAGAGTAATAATAGACATTAAATTGTTAATATTTAATAATGTAAGTGGTTATGAAATTACGTATTTTAGATTTAGTAATCTAGTAAAATATACTCTGATTAATAACAATTAATAATTTGGAAGAAAAAGTAATCAAAATTGAAAGTATTGATCCAAAAGATTTTTTTGGTCCACAGAATAAAAATATAAAGGTTTTAAAAAGTAATTTCCCAAATTTAAAGATTGTTGCTAGGGGAAGTCAAATCAAGGCATATGGTAAATCTGAAGATTTATCCGAATTGGAGATTAGAATCAATAAAATCATCAATTATTTTTTAAAATATAATATTGTTTCAGACAATGAAATAGAAACTCTACTTACTAAATCAGATAATGAATTAGAAACATCTGCTGAAAGTCATAAGCCAATTCTGCATGGTATAAGTGGGAGAGTTATTAAAGCAAGAACTTTAAATCAAAGAAAAATAATTGACAGTGTAATGAAGAATGATATGGTATTTGCAATAGGCCCTGCAGGTACAGGAAAAACATATACAGGAATAGCATTAGCGGTTAAAGCTTTGAAAAATAAAAATGTTAAGAGAATAATATTGACAAGACCAGCAATAGAAGCAGGTGAAAATTTAGGGTTTCTACCTGGTGATTTAAAAGAAAAACTGGATCCATATATGCAGCCATTATATGATTCTTTAAAAGACATGATTCCATCAGAAAAACTAAAGAAATATATGGAGGATGAAGTGATACAGATAGCCCCTTTAGCTTTTATGAGAGGTAGGACACTTGATAACGCATTTGTGATACTTGACGAAGGTCAAAATACTACTCATTCACAAATGAAAATGTTTTTAACAAGAATGGGTAAGAACGCGAAATTTATAATTACTGGAGATCCAGGTCAAGTTGATCTACCAAGAAATGCAATTTCTGGAATCAAAGAAGCGATATTAATTTTGAAAAATACACCAGGTGTTGGTATAGTTCATCTAGATGAATCTGATGTGATTAGAAATAAGTTGGTAAAGAAAATCGTTGACGCATATAAAAATATCGAAAATAATAGCTAAAAATGTCAGAAACATTAACCAGCTCGGATTTCAATTTTACATCTCAGGAGAAAGTTTACAAAGGCAAAGTAAGAGATGTTTACTACTTAAAAAAAGATATTGTGGTTATGGTGGCATCGGATAGAATTTCTGCATTTGATGTTGTTATGCCAAGAGGTATACCATTTAAGGGTCAAATTCTAAATCAAATTGCAATTAAAATGATGAATGAAACCAGAGAATTAGTCCCTAATTGGTTAATTAATAGTCCTGACCCCAATGTCTCTGTAGGGCATTTATGTGAGCCTTTTAAAGTTGAGATGGTAATCAGAGGTTATTTGTCAGGACATGCTGCTAGACAATATAGAAAAGGTGAAAGAGCTCTTTGTGGGGTTAAAATGCCAGATGGAATGAAAGAAAATGATAAATTTCCAGAGCCTATAATTACACCTGCAACTAAAGCTGATTTTGGTAAACATGATGAAGATATTAGTAAGCAAGAGATAATCGGTAGAGGAATTGTAAGTTTAGTTGATTATGAAATTCTTGAAAAATATACAAGATCACTCTTTGAAAAAGGGTCAGAATTAGCAAAAGAAAGAGGTTTAATTTTGGTTGACACTAAATATGAGTTTGGAAAGACTAAAGATGGTGAAATTGTACTAATTGATGAAATACACACCCCAGATTCCTCAAGATACTTTTATTCTGATGGATACTATGAAAGACAAATGAAAAATGAACCACAAAAACAATTATCTAAAGAATTTGTAAGACAATGGTTAATTTCTAATAACTTTCAGGGTCTCGAAGGACAAAAGGTTCCTAATATGTCAGATGAATATGTGAAATCAGTTTCTGACAGGTATATTGAGTTATATGAAAATATAACATCTGAAATATTTATCAAATCTGATTTGAAAAATATTAAAAATAGAATATTTACAAATACTGAAAACTATTTAAAAGAATATTTTGGAGTTTGATAAAATTATTTCAGAAATATCATCTTTTGTTTGGGGTTACCCACTTCTTTTTATTTTAATTGGAGGGGGTATTTATTTATTAATTATTTCCAGATTTATTCCTTTTAAATATTTTTTTCATGCAATTGATATCATTAGAGGTAAGTTTAATGATAAAAAATCAGACGGAGAGATTAGTCATTTTCAAGCTTTAACAACCGCTCTTTCTGCAACTGTAGGAATGGGCAATATTGCAGGTGTTGCTGTAGCAATTTCAATTGGTGGCCCTGGAGCAATATTTTGGATGTGGGTGAGTGGAATAATTGGAATGTCAACAAAATTTTTCACATCTGCTTTAGCTGTTATGTATAGAGGCGTTGATTCTGCTGGAAATAAACAAGGTGGTCCTATGTATTTTATCGTAAACGGATTAGGAAAAAAATGGATCCCTATGGCAATGTTTTTCAGTTTTTGTGGTATGGTTGGGGCATTACCAGTTTTTAATGTTAATCAGCTAACTCAGGCAATTAATGATATTGTTCTAAAACCAAATGGCTTTGAAGTAAGTTTATTTTCAAATTCAATCATTGGGCTTATATTAATCATCTCAACATCAATTGTAATATTAGGGGGGTTGAAAAGAATTAGTCGTGTATCTGCTAAACTAGTCCCTTTTATGGTAGGTATTTATATATTATCAATCCTGGTTATCCTATCACTTAATTATAATAAAGTTCCCGAATACTTATATTTAATTTTTTATGACGCATTCAATGCAGATTATTACTCAGGTAATTCAGCTTTAGGTGGTGTTTTAGGAGCTTTAATAATACTTGGAATAAGAAGAGGTGCCTTTTCAAATGAAGCCGGCATAGGGATGGCTCCAATGGCTCATGGTGCTGCAAAGACAAATAATCCTGTTAAAGAAGGTTTTGTTGCAATGTTAGGTCCATTTATTGATACACTTGTGGTCTGTACAATGACGGCACTTGCTATACTCGTTACTGGAGCTTGGAAAACGCAAGCGGATGGAGTGTCATTGACAGCAGCAGCTTTTGAATCATCTTTTTCTAATGCCGGTAATTATATTTTACTTGCTTGTGTTTTTGTGTTTAGTATCTCTTCTCTTTTTTCTTATTCTTACTACGGCACTAAATGCCTTTCTTTTCTTGCTGGGGATAACAACAAAAAAAAATATAACTACATTTATATAATTAGCATTATGCTGGGTGCTACTACGTCGTTATCAATGATGATTAATTTAATCGATACATTTTTTGCATTGATGGCTGTTCCAACAATGATTGCTACATTGATTTTAGCACCTAAAGTTTTAAATGAATTAAACAAATATGAAATCAAAAGATAGATACAATAATTATTGGAGAACAAATATTAAATATGTCTTAACACTACTTTTAATATGGTTTACCTTCTCATTTTTATTTGGTATTATTTTAAAGGATTTTTTAAATCAGTTTTCGATTGCTGGTTTTAAATTAGGATTTTGGTTTGCTCAACAAGGCTCTATATATGTTTTTGTTATCTTGATTTTTACATATGTTAGATTAATGAATAATCTTGATAAAAAATTTGGTTTTAAAAAATAGAAAATGAGTATTCAGTCCTGGACATATATCATTGTAGGAGTTACTTTTTCGATTTATATCGCAATTGCAATTTGGTCAAGAGTTCAATCAACTAAGGATTTTTATGTTGCAGGAGGTGGAGTAGGTGCTTGGGCAAATGGAATGGCTACTGCTGCTGATTGGATGAGTGCTGCGTCATTTATTTCAATGGCTGGTATTATTTCCTTTGCTGGTTATGATGGTGCTGTTTATTTGATGGGTTGGACAGGTGGGTATGTTCTTTTAGCCTTATTGTTAGCTCCGTATTTAAGAAAGTTTGGAAAATTTACAGTACCAGAATTTATAGGTGATAGGTACTATTCAAATAATGCTAGATTAGTTGCTGTCTTCTGTGCTTTATTAGTTTCATTTACTTATGTTGCTGGTCAAATGAGGGGAGTTGGGATTGTTTTTTCAAGATTTTTAGAGGTTGACATAAATACAGGTGTGATAATTGGCATGTTAATCGTTCTTTTTTATGCAGTATTGGGCGGTATGAAGGGAATAACATATACTCAGGTTGCCCAATATTGTGTTTTAATATTTGCTTTTATGGTTCCAGCAATTTTTATTTCCATTCAGATGACAGGGAATCCAATACCTCAACTTGGTTTTGGAAGTGAAATAACAGATGGATCTTCAACATATCTTTTAGATAAACTCGATAATCTAAATGTTGAATTAGGTTTCAATGAATATACTGACAATACAAAACCTTTAATAGATGTTTTTGCAATTACCTTAGCTTTAATGGTTGGCACAGCTGGTTTGCCACATGTTATTGTAAGATTTTTCACTGTAAAAAAAGTTGCAGATGCTAGGAAATCCGCAGGTATAGCATTGCTATTGATAGCAATCTTATATACTACTGCTCCAGCAGTTGCTGCTTTTGCAAGAACAAATTTACTTGAAACAATTTCTACAAAATCCTATTCAGATATACCTCAATGGTTTAAAAAATGGGAAAATACAGGATTGATAAAATTTGATGATTTAGATAATGATGGGATGATTGATTACACTAATGATGATTCAAACGAATTATATGTTGATAGAGATATTATGGTTCTGGCCAATCCAGAAATAGCTAATTTGCCAAATTGGGTAGTTGCACTTGTTGCTGCCGGTGGATTAGCAGCAGCTTTGTCTACTGCTGCTGGCCTTTTGCTTGTTATTTCAGCATCTGTCTCTCATGATCTTATAAAGAGAGTATATTATCCAGAAATAAGTGAAAAAGGTGAATTAGTAGCTGCAAGAATTTCTGCTTTTTTTGCGGTTTGTATAGCAGGATACTTTGGAATTAACCCCCCAGGTTTTGTTGCTGCTGTGGTTGCTTTAGCTTTTGGTTTAGCTGCCGCATCCTTTTTTCCTGCTATTGTAATGGGAATTTTTTATAAAAATATGAATAAGGAGGGGGCAATTTGTGGAATGCTTGCAGGAATCGGGTTGATGCTGTTTTATATGCTAAAGTTTAAGTTTAATTTTTTTGGAGGAGGTTCGGCTGACGATTATTGGTTTGGGATTTCACCCGAGGGATTTGGTAGTGTTGCCATGATATTGAACTTTATAGTTTCTTTTGTTGTAATGAGGTTTACTACTCCAACCCCAAATAAAATAAAAGATATAGTAGATAATATAAGAATTCCTGAATATGAATAGATATAACATAGATAGCCCAGAGAAATATTCTCAATTATATAAGGCGTCTGTTGAAGAGCCCGAGATTTTTTGGTCAGAATTAGCTTCAAATAATTTTTTGTGGGAAAAAAAATGGTCTAAAGTTTTAGATTGGGATTTTAGAAAAGCTGAAGTTTCATGGTTTAAAGATGCTAAGTTAAATATTACAACTAATTGCTTGGATAGACACGTAAAAAATGATCCTGATAAAACTGCTATAATTTTTGAGCCAAATAATCCTAATGAAGAATATAAATCATATTCCTATTCAGAATTATTAACAGAGGTCTGTAAAATGGCTAACGTTTTGAAGTCAATGGGTGTTAAAAAAGGGGACAGGGTTTGTATTTATTTACCAATGATCCCTGAATTAGCATTTTCTGTTCTTGCTTGTGCTAGAATTGGTGCAATTCATTCAGTTGTTTTTGCTGGTTTTTCCTCTAATGCATTAGCCGCCAGGATAGATGATTGTGAAAGCGGTATAATTATAACTTCTGATGGTTCATTTAGAGGTGAAAAAATTTTAAATCTTAAAAAAATTGTAGACGACGCATTGGATATATGTAAAAATGATCAAAAAGTATTATTGGTAAAAAGAACCAATGAATTGGTTAATATCAATAACAAAAGAGATTTTTTATTAGATGATTTGATTATTGATGTTGATGATTTCTGTGATGCTGAAATCATGGATTCAGAAGACCCATTATTTATTTTATATACATCAGGTTCTACAGGAAAACCCAAAGGTATGGTTCATACCTGTGGAGGTTATATGGTATATACATCTTTTACATTTAAAAATGTTTTTCAATATGATGATGGAGATATTTATTGGTGTACTGCAGACATAGGATGGATTACCGGTCATAGCTACATATTGTACGGTCCATTATCAAACGGAGCAACAACGATTATGTTTGAAGGTGTTCCTAGTTTTCCTGATTATAGTAGGTTTTGGCAAATAGTTGAAAAATATGGTGTAAACCAATTTTATACTGCCCCAACTGCTATTAGAGCTTTGGCAAAACAAGGTGCTAGTTTTCTAAAAAATAATGATCTATCATCGTTAAAAGTTCTTGGCACAGTTGGTGAACCTATAAACGAGGAGGCTTGGCAATGGTATAATAAATATGTTGGGAAGAATAATTGTCCAATTGTAGATACGTGGTGGCAAACAGAAACAGGGGGGATATTAATTTCATCAATTCCAAAAGTAATTCCAGAAAAGCCAACGTTTGCAACAAAACCTTTCATAGGAATTCAACCAATATTGATAGATGAAAACGGCAATGAATTGAAAGAATTTAATACTGTAGGTAAGCTATGTATTCAATATCCATGGCCATCTATAGCAAGAACAATATGGGGAGATCATAATAGGTATATTAATACTTATTTTTCAGCTTTTGAAAACAAGTATTTTACAGGAGATGGCGCGTTTATAGATGAGGATGGTAATTTTAGAATAACTGGAAGAGTTGATGATGTTATAATTGTTTCAGGTCATAATCTTGGCACTGCTCCAATAGAAGATGCAATTAACGAACACGAAAAAGTTGCAGAATCCGCAATTGTTGGTTTTCCTCATGATATTAAAGGTAATGCACTGTATGGTTTCATTACTTTAAACCAACAATATGAAAACCTAGAGCAGATTAAAAAAGAAATTAACATATTAATTTCTAAAAAAATAGGTCCAATTGCTAAACTAGATAAGATTCAAATTACTAATGGTCTTCCAAAAACCAGATCTGGAAAAATAATGAGAAGGATTCTGAGAAAGATTGCTTCTAAGGAATTTAATAATCTAGGAGATATTAGCACCCTGTTAAATCCTGATATCGTTAAGGAAATTATTGATAATTCTCTTTAGTTATTTTTGAAATTGCTTCAAGAACATCTCTGTAGTAATTCTTATTTTTTCCTATGAATATATCTCTATTGTTTTGGTTTAATAGAGAATCCATTTCTTCTAATGAAATCAACTTTAAATCATCAACTTCATCATTTTTATAGTTTAGATTTATTTTAACTTCATTAATTTTTAGAACATAGGTATGATGAAACTCTTTATCGATTATCTGTGGATAATCACTTACACTTGTATAAATACCAAGTTTAAATAAATCCTTTTCTTTGATATATATACCTGTTTCTTCTAATGTTTCTCGAATAGCTGCAACATTAATATCTTCTTTGTATTCAACATGTCCAGCAACTGAAACATCCCAAACACCAGGGTTTAATTTTTTTTTGGTTGACCTTTTCTGAATTAGGACATTTCCCTTTTCACTGAAGATCCACACATGAACTGTTGCATGAAATAAACCTTTTTTGTGAATATGTGATTTGGTTGCTTTTTTTCCGGTTTTTTTTCCGCTAGAAGAATATATTTCAAGGAATTCTTTCTTCATTATAAAATTTGAATATTTATTTAAAATAGCTAAAGTCTTCTCCAGACTTAATGTTTAATACTGTATTATAAATCAATTTAATTACATTTTCAACATCATTTTTATGAACCATTTCAACAGTTGTATGCATATATCTAAGTGGTAGAGATATCAAAGCTGAGGGAACTCCACCGTTACTGTAGGCAAAAGCATCAGTATCAGTGCCTGTGTAACGACTAGAAGCAGCTCTTTGAAACGGAATTTTATTCTTTTTTGCAGTACTAATTATTAAATCCCTAAGTTTTTGTTGAACTGCAGGAGCATATGTAACTACTGGGCCTTTGTTGAGTTCGCAATAGCCTTGCTTCTTTTGATTTATCATTGGAGTTGTGGTGTCATGAGTAACATCGGTAACAATTGCAATATTTGGCTTTATAGTCTGTGTTATCATTTCAGCTCCTCTTAGGCCAACTTCCTCCTGTACAGAGTTAGTAACATATAAGCCAAAAGGTAATTTTTTCTTATTTTCTTTAATTAGTCTGGCTACCTCAGCAATCATAAAACCACCAATTCTATTATCGAGTGCACGACATACAAAATTATCCTTATTTAAAATATGAAATGGATCAGGGTAAGTTATTACACATCCAACATGAACACCAAGTTTTTCAACATCCTTTTTGTTTTTGCATCCAACATCAATAAATATATTATCTAACTTGGGAGGCTCTTCTTTTGAGGCTAATCTAGTATGTATCGCAGGCCATCCAAAAACACCTTTTACAATTCCTTTTTCAGTATGAATATTAACAATTTTGCTTGGAGCAATTTGGTGATCGCTTCCTCCGTTTCTTATAACTGATATTAAGCCTTTATCCGAAATATAATTAACATACCAAGAAATCTCATCTGAATGTCCTTCAATAACAACTTTATATTTGTGATCTGGATTTATAACCGCTACAGCTGAACCGTAAGTGTCTGTTATAAATTTATCTGCATATGGCTTTAAATAGTCCATCCAAATTTTCTGACCTTCCCATTCGTATCCAGTAGGAGAGGCGTTATTTAAATATTTTTCAAGAAATTGCATGGACTTTTTGTTTAATATGCTCTTGCTACTCATCTCGGTTTGATTTTAAATATTATATATGTAAAAATAATAATGATTTCTTTATTTATTATATATAATTTTATCAATTATTAAATAATTATTTTTAATTGAAACAATTCCTATTTTTATTAGTCTTTTTTACAATTGTAAATACTTACACTCAACAGGTTGAAAATGATTCAATTTCTGAATATATAAGAATTTCAGGTGATACAATTGTTAAAGGATCAATAGGATTAAATGAGGTTTTATTATTACCAAAAAGACCATTTTATAATTCTGATCAAATCAGAAAATATTTAATTATAAAAAGAAAAACTCTAAAGGTTTATCCTTACTCTGTAATGGCTTCAGATAGGTTAAATAGTCTTAATGAAAGGTTGAGTCTTATAAAAACTAAGAGGGGAAAAAAGAGATATACAAAAATGGTTCAAAAATTTTTAGAAGACGAATTAACTCCGGAACTAAGTAAGTTTACTCAGTCAGAAGGTAGAATTTTAATAAAATTAATTCATCGTCAAACAGGGATGTCAACCTATGATTTAATCAAGCAATTAAGGAATGGGTTAAGAGCGTTTTTTTATAACGCTACTGCTAAGTTTTTCAATATGAATTTAAAAAGTGAGTTTTTGCCAGAAACTAATATTGATGATTATTACATTGAGGATATAGTACAAAGATCAATTAGAGATAATCTAATAGAATACAGAGAACCAGCTAAACTTCATGATTTATTTAAATTGAAAAGTTTGTGGGATAAACAGAAAAACTAAGAAGAATATGAGTGAAAATTTTAAAATGATAGCTAAGACTTTTTATGGTTTTGAAGATATTCTTGCAGAGGAATTGCTTGCTTTAGGTGCTCAAAAAATAGTTAAAGGAAATAGAAATGTAAGTTTCTTTGGTGATAAAGGTTTTTTATATAAATCTAATCTTAGTTTAAGAACCGCCTTAAAAATACTTAAACCCGTATGCGAATTTAGATTTAAAGACATAAATGAATATTATAATAATATTTATAGTTTTAAATGGGAGGATTATATGGATTCCTCAGGTTCATTTTTAATAAATTCTGTTGTTTTTCATTCTAATGTTTTTAATAATTCAAAATTTACCTCATTAAAAGCAAAGGATGCGATTGCTGATCGATTTAGAGATAAATTTAAGAAAAGACCTAGTATAAATTCATTCAATCCTGAATTGAAAATAGAAATACATGTTAGCAGAAATACCTGTACTATTTCTTTGGATAGTTCTGGCGAATCTCTTCATAAAAGAGGCTATAAAAAATATAATTCTGCTGCTCCATTAAATGAAGTTCTTGCCGCAGGTATTATTTTAATGTCAAATTGGGATAAAAAGTCTGACTTATTAGACCCTATGTGCGGAACAGGAACCTTTCTTATTGAGGCTGCAATGATTGCTAAAAATATTGCCCCTAATTTAAATAGACTTTCATTTGCATTTGAAAAATGGAAAGATTGGGATAACGAATTATTTGAAATAATTGAAGAATCAGTAAGAAATAAAGAGATTGATTTTGAATATAAATTATACGGATTTGATATTTCAAATGCAATGATCAAAAAGGCTGAAAAAAATATAGAAATTGCTGAAATTGACATTGATTTAGAGGTTATTAAAAAAGACTTTCTAAATTCTAAAAAAACAGATGAAGATAAATTACATATATTAATCAATCCACCTTATGATAAGAGAATATCAGCAGATGTTAATGAATTATATAAAAAAATTGGTGATACTCTTAAGAATAGTTACTTGTATTCCGATGTTTGGATAATAACCGCAAATTTAGAGGCTATTAAATCGATAGGGCTAAGGTCAAATAAAAAAATTAAGTTATTTAATTCAAACCTTGAATCAAGGTTGTTGAATTACAATATTTACCCTGGTTCAAAAAAAAATAAGGAATGATTTTATTTTTTTATAATTGGTATTAGGTAAGAAACGGTATAACTAAATCCAGCTCCTAAACCTGAACTATCATATGTTCTGTTAAATCCTGGAATATAAAGGTTGGAGATATTTTGAATATTTTTTTGTTTTATAATGCTCTTTAATTGCAGCTCAAAACCCAAAAAAAGATTATTTAATATCTCTGTCTTTAGTCCAAATACTAGCTCAACCCATAAAGCATTTAAGTTTGATAAATTTTTAGGTTCATTAATTGTTGATTCTCCCCAGTAAGTACTATTTGTGTTATAAATGGTATATCTGTTTATATTTTGATCAAAATTGCTGTATCCAAAATTAAAACCAGAATAAACAATATTCTGAGTTCTAATGTCATTATTCATTTTAAAATTTACACCAAACTTCAAATAAGTCCCTTTAACCGATGAATTTAAATAATCGCTGTTAATTTGTTTTTCCTCATTTCCAATTTCAGAATACACATAAAAAGACTCCTTTAGTCTGATATCTCCACTTATAGATAATCCCTTGTAATCATCATCTGTAGCAGACTTAACAATCTTATTAATATCTATTCCTGCTCTGACGCCAAACTTTTCGATTGTGTCATTAACTAAACTAACATTACCAAGGGTAATATTCATAAATAAAAAAGAAATTAAACTAATGAAGTATTTTGACATGCGATTGATTTTCGTTAGTTACAGAATCATTTAAAATAATAACCTCAGAAATCCAATTCGTGGGCCCTGAGGTGTCTAATGGGTCATAGGGGAGGGCATCTGATAAAATGTAATTATTTATAAAACCACATGCTCTTGAAACAAAGGATTCACTAATTTCATAGTCAAAATAGACGTGATTTGGTAAGCCACTTGGAATTACGGTTATGTCTTCTGAAAAATCTTTACAGAACTTAAAGTTTGAGATAGATTCATCATCTCTTAGTGGAATTGCAATAGAATCAGTATTTATACCGTTTATTTCGTTGATTAACATCAACTCACTATTTTTAACAATATACACGCCAAGACTTTCAATATTTTTTCTTTCTTCCGGATTGTCTACATCATAAAAAGTAACTATAAGTCTGGGAGTTGTTAATGTTAATTCGGGACAAATATCATCACTCTCACAATTATATATTGTGAGAATAATTAAAAATAAAAATAAATATTTACTCATCTATATTTTTTCCAAAAGTACAACATTTTCCACATGATATGTTTGTGGAAACATGTCAATTGCTTGTGAAGTCTTTATCTCATAAAATCCTTTCAAATCTATAATATCTCTTGCTTGAGTTGAGCTATTACAGCTCACATAAATGATTTTATTTGGTGAAAGCTCTATTATTGATTTAATAACTGATTTTTCTAATCCATTTCTTGGAGGGTCCACTATAATAATATCAGGCTTTTCGTTTACTTCAATAGGCTTTGCAATAATATCTTTAACATCTCCGTGGATAAATTTACAATTTGATATATTATTTAATTTTGAGTTAGATTTTGCTGCTTGAACAGCGTCCTTAACAGTCTCAATACCAATTATTTTTTTTGCCTCTTTAGAAAGGAATAATGAAATAGTGCCAATTCCGCAATACAAATCATAAACAATTTCATCTCCTTTGAGATTTGCAAATTTCTTAACTATATTATAAAGTTTATTGGTTTGATACGAGTTTGTTTGAAAGAATGCTTTGGCAGATATTTTAAATAAAAGTTCACCAATTTTTTCAGTTATATAATTCTTACCGCTAAAACAAAGTATCTTAAGATCATAAATTGTATCATTATGCTTGTTGTTAATTACATACATGATTGAAGTTATTTCATTAAATTCATTTTTAATTAATCCTAAAAGATTCTCGGCCTTTTTGGAGTATTTATAGAATTGAATTAACACCATTATTTCATTTGTAGTTGTTGTTCTAATCATTAAATTTCTAATATCTCCTTGTTGCTTAATTAAATCAAAGAAATCTAAGCTTAATTCTTCAGATTTTTTCTTAATAAAATTTCTGATTTTATTTGAAATATTTGCTTGCAAGTAGCATTTTTCAATATCGACAACTTTACTCCACATTCCAGATTTGTGAAAACCTAGTGCATTTTTATTTTCAATATTATTTCCTTCTTTAATTTCTTTTTCTGTAATCCATCGAGAGTTACTGAAAGAGAACTCCATCTTATTTCTATAGTAATAGGTCTTCTCAGATTTAATTATAGGGAGTTGTTTAAGAGATCCAATCTTACCAATTCTACTTAAATTTTCATTTACTTCTTTATCCTTGTATTTGAGTTGTTCTTCATAATTCATATTTTGCCAACTGCATCCTCCGCAAAGTTCAAAATGTGAACATTTTGGATTTGTTCTTTTAGAAGAGTATTTATGATATTTAATTATGTCGCCTTCTAAATATGATTTTCTTTTCTTTCTTATTCTGATGTCCACTATATCCCCAGGGACACCATTTTTTGTGAAAATTATTTTCTCCCCTTCTTTTTTTGATATAGATTTTCCGAGAGAACCTGCATCAGTCAGTTCAATATTTTCTAAAACTATTTTTCTTTTCTTTCTGCCCAATTCAAATTAAATTTTACTAAATATAATTCATTAAATTTGGACAAAATATAACCAGCGTAAAATTATTATAATGTTAATTTCAAAAAGCATAATTGATCTAGAATATAAGTATGGAGCACATAATTATCATCCTTTACCAGTTGTTTTGGAAAAAGGTGAAGGAGTTTTTTTATGGGATGTAGAAGGGAAGAAATATTATGATTTTTTATCTGCCTACTCTGCAGTTAACCAAGGGCATTGTCACCCCAAGATAATTTCGGCATTAGTTAATCAGTCGAATAAATTAACCCTAACATCCAGAGCATTTCACAATAATATTTTAGGTCAATATGAAAAATTTATTACTGAATTTTTTGGGTATGATAAAGTATTACCAATGAATACTGGGGTGGAAGGTGGTGAAACTGCGGTTAAATTAGCAAGAAAATGGGGTTACGAAGTTAAAAAGGTTCCCAATAATTGCGCAAAAATTATTTTTGTTGAAGGAAATTTTTGGGGTAGAACTTTGGGTGCTATTTCTTCGTCAACAGATTCTAGTAGTACTAACGGTTTTGGTCCGTTTATGCCGGGTTATGAAATTATTCCATATAATGATTTAGACTCTCTTAAAGATTCTTTAAAGGATCAAAATGTGGTTGCCTTCATGGTTGAACCAATTCAAGGTGAAGCTGGGGTTGTAGTCCCAGATGACGATTATCTAAAGAAAGCATATGATTTGTGTAAAGAATCAAATGTTTTATTTATTGCAGATGAAGTTCAAACCGGTATAGGTAGAACAGGAAGAATGCTTTGCTGCGAACATCATGGATTCAAGCCTGACATATTAATTTTAGGAAAGGCTTTGTCTGGTGGTGTATTTCCGGTTTCTGCAATATTAGCATCTGATGAAGTTATGCTTACGATTAAACCCGGTGAACATGGATCAACTTTTGGGGGTAATCCAGTTGCTTGCGAGGTGGCCATGGCTGCTTTGAATGTTATTAAGGATGAGAAATTAGCTGAAAACGCAGGTAAAATGGGGATTATTTTTAGGGAAAAACTCCAATCATACATTAATGGAAGCAAAATTGTTGAAAAAATCAGAGGTAAAGGATTGTTAAATGCCATAATAATAAATGATGAAGAGAATAGTGATATTGCTTGGAATATATGTTTAAAAATGGCTCAAAATGGATTGCTTGCTAAACCCACACATGGTAATATAATAAGATTTGCACCTCCTTTGATCATTAATGAGAGGCAGTTAAATAATTGTATTGATATAATTATATCGTCACTTAAAGATTTTGAATAATATTTTAATAAATTAGTATTGCTAACCATTCAATATGTCTACAATTTATCTTGATAATGCCGCTACTACAAAGGTGAGAGAGGAGATAGTTGATACAATTTCATCTATCATAAAAAATGAATACGGAAATCCTTCATCTACACATAGTTATGGCAGATCATCTAAATCTTTAATTGAATCTTCAAGGAAAGAAATTGCAGATATTTTAAATGTAAAAACATCCGAAATAATATTTACTTCTGGTGGTACGGAAGGTGATAATATGATTATCAGAAATTGTGTTAATAATCTAGGGGTTTCCCACATAATTACAACAAAAATTGAACATCATGCCGTAACTCATACAATTGATGATCTTATCGAATCAAATAATATTAAGGTTTCATATGTCAAGGTATCAAAATCTGGAGATGTTGATTTAAATAATTTAGAGGAAATATTAAAAAGATCTGATGAAAAATCTTTAGTAAGCTTAATGCACATAAACAATGAAATTGGAAATATCACTGATATTCAATTGGTTTCTAAAATTTGTCAAAAATACAACTCCTTATTTCATAGTGATACAGTTCAATCTGTTGGGCATTATGATTTAGATTTTGAAAATATAAAAGTTGATTTTTTTGTTGCAAGTGCTCATAAATTTCATGGCCCTAAGGGTGTTGGATTTGCATTCGTAAGAAAAAATACAAACCTAGGATCATATATTACAGGGGGGGTGCAGGAAAAGGGGCTCAGAGCAGGAACTGAGTCAGTCCATAACATAGTTGGGATGTCTGAGGCATTAAAAATTTCAACTAAAAATCTCAAATCTGAAAAAGAATATATTACTGAATTAAAAACCTACTTTATTTCAGAACTAAAAAAGAAGGTGAAAAATGTCAAATTCAATGGTTTGTGTGAAGATTTAAATAACTCAACTTATACATTGTTAAATATATTATTACCAATAGAGAGTGAAATTGGCGGGTTGTTTATGTTTAAATTAGATTTGAAAGGAATTGCCTGCTCCAAAGGAAGTGCTTGTCAGAGTGGGAGTGACACTGGTTCACATGTTCTAAAAGAAATACAAAATGAACAAGATAATAAGAAGGTGTCTCTAAGATTTTCATTTAGTATCTATAATACAAAAGACGAGCTTGACTTTGTCATCGATCAAATTAATGATTTGATGAATTAGAATTTAATATCCATATTAAGGTTAAATATTCTTGGGCTTAGATAGTTTGGAATACTATACTGTCTTTTTGAATATACATCTCTTACCCATGTATTTGTGATTGTATTTTGCATGTTAAACATATTAAATATCTCCATTCCAATTGAGATTTCCTCTACATTAAAAAGTTTTTTAGCATCCTTAATCAAATACATAATTCCTATATCAGCTCTTTTATAATCTGGCAGCCTGTTTTGATATTCATAAGGATCTGCATAGCTAGGAGAACCTCCAGTTAATCCAGTATTGTATATCAGATTAATAAACATCTTTAAATTAGGCATATTGGGAACATAATCTTGGAATAAAACTCCAAATTTTAATCTTTGGTCAGTTGGTCTGGATATGTAGCCTCTATCATCAATATTTTCTTCAGTTTTTAAGTATCCAAAACTAAACCACGATTCGGTTCCTTTAACAAACTCACCGTTTAACCTTAAATCTAGCCCATAGGCGTATCCAAACGCATTATTATTAGCCACATATCTAATCCTTACATTATCGATAGTGTATGTATTTAAATCATCTAAATCCTTGTAATACAGCTCTGAGTTTAACCTAAAAGGTCTATTCCATAAATCAAACTTATATTCATTTGATAAGACATAATGTGTTGATTTTTGAGCTTTTAAAGAGGGGTTAATTTCCCCAGAAAAATTTCTCAGTTCTTTGTAGAATGGAGGTTGGTAATATACACCATATTTTAAATTGAAAATCATTTTTGGATTCCAGCTTGGTACATATCCAATTTGAAATCTAGGGCTTATTACTGTTTTCTTCTTAATATTATTTGACCAATCTTCGTTGGAATTTAGGGACCAATTGTGTACTCTGAGCCCCAGGTTATAATAAATTTTATTGTTATTTATATAGCTTTCACTTTCCCATTGGGAATAAAATTGGATTCTTTCTATTGAAGTATCAATTGTAGATCTAATGTTCTGAAATGGTACTATTGGTCCCTCATTAGCTTCATAAGGTTGCTCAGAGATATTAGTAATGAAAGGTGGATCAATTAAATACCCAGCAGAGTCAATAACTTCCCATTCAACAATTCTGTCATTTATATCTTCTTTTGTGAATTTAAACGAGAAATTGAATTCGTTTTTCTTTCTTATTAATTTAAGTTTAGACTCAATATTAAAAATTTGAGCATTTAAATCATTTCTAGCATGATTTAGTTGACTTCCAATTCCCTGACTAAATTCTACTTCCCCAAGATCCTCACTACCAATATTAGTATTCACTTCTGCTAGGTTGTATTGTGCAAGAATATCAAAATACTCTTTTTCGGTTGTGTTGTAAAAAGATGAGTTTATTGTATAGGTATCACGTTGATTTGGTTTATAATCAACGGAAATAGAGTTAAAAAAAGTAGTATATCTATCTTTTTCTTCTCCGTCATAATATATTATTAATGCAAGCGGATCATCAAGTGTTCCAAAGTTAGTTTGTCTATTTAGTGGTTTAAAATTGTATCTATTTAATGAAAAATTTGTTAGAGTTGATATACTAAGTTTTGGATTAATCGATAATCTTAAATGATTTTGTAAATCAAAAAATGAAGGCTTAAAGTTTGAGTTTGTTTCTTTTGAATTGACTAGTAGACTATTGTCTCTATATCTCAATCCAAGTATATTTGAAATACTTTTATCTTTTGAAACATTTTCTGAAGTAAAACTACCTCCCAGGAAACTCGTGTTAATTCTATACTGATTTGAATCTGGAGATTTATATTTAATATCTAACACGGATGACATTTTATCCCCATATTTCGCTTCAAATCCACCTGATGAAAATTTTATATCATCAGTCATTTCTGAATTAACAAAACTAAGGCCTTCTTGTTGACCAGATCTTATCAAAAAAGGCCTATAAATTTCAATCCCATTTACATATACAAGATTTTCATCAAAATTCCCACCTCTAACAGAGTATTGTGTACTCATTTCATTATTAATACTTACCCCAGGAAGAGTTTTTAAAATGTTTTCAATTCCAGGCTGAACACCTTTAATATCTCTTAGCTTTTCAGGTGATATATTTTGAATAGACTTTAAATCTTCTCTTCTAGTTGTATTCAAAATAACTTCAGATATTTGTTCAAAATTGGCACTTAAAACTGGGTTAAACTCAAGGATTTCTTTTTTAGATAAGTTAACTGTAATTTGAAGTCTTTTGTGATTTATATGAGTAAATACAACATTGATATTTTTACCCGACTCAACTTCAATCTTATAATATCCATCAACATCACTGATTGAACCTTTATTATCAAATTGAATATTAACATCTTTTATTGGAAAATTTTCTTCGTCTAATATCAAACCTGTAATAATAGCATCTTGCGAAAAAAAACAAGTGGATACAAGACAAAATAAGATGAGCACAAAATTTTTCATTTTTTTACTGTTCTAAAAAAAACTTTTTCTAAATGTTTAGTGTTCCCGACATTATCTGTAACATTAACTTTTAATATATTTTTAGGTTCAGAATTATTGATGTTATCATCAAAATCATAGGTCAAAATTCCTTTCATGGGATTGTATTCTAATAGAATCCATTTGTTATTCAAGGTACCTCTGTAGGAGCTTATTCCTGAATTTTTATCATTTATTTTTATTTGCAATTTATCCCTGTTTGAAATCCACTGACTATCTTCTATATCAATTAAATTTATACTTGGCGGAATTGAATCAACTTTTATCATATAATCACCCAAAAGTTTAATATCAGCTATTAGATTATCATTTTTTAAGCTATTTGAAACAAAAGATGATTTATCGTCTTTCTCAAGCTTGGCAATATAAGTTTTGTTTACTAACGAATCATTATAACGGGCTGTGTTAAATTTAATTGTTATTTCTTTAAGAACAGGAATTGAATCTTCATCGATTGATAAAATATTATTTCTTTCAATAATTTCAATTTCTTTATCAGTGTAGAAAGTATTTTTACTTAATTTAATAGACGAACTGGCAAATAATAAATTGTACACACTATCCTTATTAATGGAGTAAATATTGTCTGATTCTAACTCCTTAGTTTTATAATTTATTTTTTCTTTCCAGCTTATAGGAACAAGGATTTCAGTGTAATTTTTATTGTAATCAAATAGACGAATAGCATATAAGTAAACTTTATCCTGATTTGTTATATTTATAACCCCATTTCCGAGAGATCTATTATACATATCTAGAGGATTATAGTCCTCAATATAGAGTTTCTGTATTCTGATTTTTTTATTCTTGTATGACGCATAATCAATAAAAGTGTTAATATGTCTCCATTCTTCATAAGAAAATGAATTTAAATTCATTTCAAAAACTTGTTCACCATTTAAGTTTGCTTTAATATTAGATAAACCCATTTTATTCCAGGTATTATTCATTTTATCATATGAGTTTACACCAAATCCTATTAAGCCACTTGTATTAAGAGTGTCAGAAATAAAAAGTTTACTAGAAATCTTTGTAAGTTTTAGATTTTTAAAGCTTGAGTTTGAACCATTAATTGAATTTTGTGGTATTTCTTTGTAATGTAAACCAAGTACTACAGGTGGTATTGTATCTAAAACAGTGTAATTTTTATATTTCAATGGATTTATTGGTCTGTCTTTATCATCTCGCAGTTCATAATGTAGGTGTGGACCATAACTTCTTCCTGTATTTCCGCTGTAGCCGATTAACTCTTTTTCAGAAATTCTAATTTCATTTTCTTTTGGATATACCCTAAAGGTGTAAGACTCGTTAGAATATTGAATTTCTTTTACAATTTTTTCAATTTTAGGAGAATACTTTTTTAAATGCGCATAAACAGATGATTGACCATTGTCATGTTTGATATATAATGCTTTTCCGTAACCACCATGAGTAATCTGGATCCTACTTATGTAACCATCTCCAATTGAGTATACATTAAAACCTTCAGTTCCCTTTGTTTTTATATCAATACCTGCATGAAAATGATTTGGTCTTAACTCAGCAAAAGTACCTGAAAGAATTATTGGTATATCAAGTGGATAGTCTCCAGAGTTTTGGGAATTTATTATTGAATTAAACAGAAAAAATATTGTCAATAAATAATATCTCATCGTAATCTAAAATAACATATAATTGTAATTAATAAATGAAAAACTCAGAAAATTTAAAATTGAATGTTAAATTTGTAGAGATAGTATTTATGATGTGAAAAAAATTCAGGATTTACTGTTTGATTTAGAAAAAAAAGTTGAGTCTAGTTTAACCGAGCTTTCAAAGTTGAAGAATGAAAAAAATGATTTATTAGATAAGAATCAAATCCTGGTTAATGAAAAGAATGAATTGAATGAAGAATTTAGATTGCTTGATGAAAAATTTAAGGCATTAAAAATTGCAAATACTATTTCGGGTAGCGAAAATAATATTAATGAAACAAGAAGTGAGATTGACTCACTTATCAGAGAAATAGATATATGTATTTCTCAATTATCGGACTAAAAAATGAGTGATAAGCTCAAAATTAAGTTGTCAGTTGCTAACAGGATTTATCCTTTAACAATTGATCCATCACAAGAGGAAGGTTTAAGGTTGGCTTCTCAGCAAATTAATAGTCTGATAAAAAAGTTTGAACAGAATTACTCTGTTGGTGATAAGCAAGATGCTTTAGCGATGTGTGCTCTTCAGATTGCTTCAAGCAAGAAACAAAGTTCTTTGAATGAAGAATCATTTATTAATGATATAGAGGATAGATTATCTAAGATGATAAATATTCTTGATGATAAGAAATAAGTTCTTTATATAATATTGTAAAACTACCTACATTAGTTTTTTTTGTAAACTCAACGCTAATTAATTATAAAGGGTGAGTTTAGATTGTTAAATCGTGCTGAAATTTTACTCAGATTTTTGATCAGTCTTGTAGCCCTAATCCTGTTTAACTAGAGTTTAAATAAAAAAGCTTTTGTAGGTTTTTTATTTAAAATTTTTAAAAAATATGGAAATATCAACACCTTTACTTATTTATGTGTTCTTCGGATTTATTACCGGAATGATTTTAATGGCGTTGATAAAGCTTATGCTATTCAAGCTGGTCGTGAATTAAGGGTTATGGTTGAAAGTGAAAAGATAAATGACGATGAGGCATCAAATTTGTCGTTTCAGATTTCTCAAAAGATTCAAACTGATATGACATATCCAGGTCAGGTTAAAGTCACTGTTATAAGGAAAACTCGTGCTGTTAATATTGCTAAGTAGTTTTAGACCTAGGGTGAAATTTATTCATTACATTAACCAAAGCTTTATTATCTAAATGCATATAGATTTCTGTGGTTGTTATACTTTCATGACCCAATAACTGTTGAATAGTTTTTAAATCCGCTCCATTCTCTAACAGATGGGTAGCAAAAGAATGTCTAAATGTATGTGGAGATATAATCTTTTTTATTTCTGATTTTTTTGAAAGATTTTTAACAATTGTGAAAATCATAGCCCGAGTTAACTTACTGCCATTTCTGTTTAAAAAAAGAATATCTGAGTGTTTTGTGACTATTTTTATTCTAGACCTAGAATTCAATAAATAATCGTTAATACATCTTTTATTAATATCGTTCACAGGCACCAACCTTTGCTTATTTCCTTTTCCTGTAACCTTGATAAAATCTTCGCTAAA
>CABYIO010000003.1 GCA_902519075.1 uncultured Bacteroidota bacterium
AGTTTCTGAGACTTCAACAGTTGTAGTTACCCCAACGTATACTAATAATGGAATTAGTTGTGATGGTCCATCGGAGACCTTTACAATTACTGTAAATCCAACAGCACAAGTTAATTTAATTGGTAATCAAGATTTATGTGAAGGAGAAGTAACAGCTCCAATAGAATTTACAACAATTAATACCGATGGGACAACAACATATGAATGGACCAATAATAATCCATTAATTGGATTGGCAGAAAGTGGAGTTGGAAACATCCCAAGTTTTGAGGTTTTAAATGATTCTGCTAATTCTCAAAATGCTATAATAACAGTTACACCTACTTATACAAATAATGGGGTAGAGTGCACTGGCCCTTCAGAAACATTTGTTCTAACTGTAAATCCTGGTGCTCAGGTTAACCCTATTGATAATCAAATTTTGTGTGACGGAGAATTAACAGATCCAATTCTATTTACAACTCTTAATACTGATGGTGTTACAGAATATAATTGGACCAATACAAATACATCTATAGGTCTTGCTTCTTCAGGCACAGGTGATATTGGCTCATTCTCAGTTGTCAACACATCAACTAGTGCTCAATCAGCTACTATCACAGTAACTCCAACTTATACAAACAATGGAGTAATTTGTTCAGGTAATTCAGAACAATTTACCATAAACGTAAATCCTTCAGCACAGGTTAATGATGTCACAAACTACAATACAATCTTATGTGATGGTGAATTCACACCAGTATATTCGTTTACTACGGCAAATACAGATGGTTTGACATCGTTTAATTGGACAAACAATAATGTTGCTATTGGATTAGCAGGTTCTGGAGAAGGGGGAATACCTAGTTTCCAGGTGACAAATTCAACTCAGTCTACAATAAGTGCGACAATAACGGTGACTCCAAGCTATGAAAATAACGGAATTATTTGTGACGGTAATGCAGAGACATTTACTATAGTGGTTAATCCTTCCCCTGAAATGGATAATATAGATGATATTGTATTATGTAACAATGAAATATCAACTATAATAGAATTTACGACTCCGAATACTGACGGAAATACGACTTACACATGGACTAATGACAATACTTCAATTGGACTTTCTTCATCTGGTAATGGAGACATTCCATCATTTACAGCTATAAATTTAAATCCGATTACGGAAGTAGCGACAATAACCGTGACACCAACTTATGAAAATAATGGAGTAGTATGTATTGGAGATCCTCAAACATTTAGTATTAGTGTTCTAAGTGAAATTGGAATTTCAGGATCAACTGTTGACGCTCTTGATTGTAATGATCCTAACAGTGGAAATATAAATATTACAGTTACAGGTGGTTCGGGTGTTTATGATTTCCTCTGGAGTAACGGTGCAATAACTGAGGATTTAAATAATATAGGCCCAGGAGATTACAGTGTTACAGTTACAGATAGTGAAGGTTGTATCGCGATTTCTGAAACATTTAACATATTTAGACAAGAAGATTTAACAGTTCAGTTGGATACGGAAATTGTTCCTTTCTGTGAAAATAATCTTGTAACACAAGAAAATAGAATCACAATTTCAGGTGGTCTTGGCCCATATACAGTGAATTGGTCAGGTGGATCGGTAAGTATAAATGATAATACATTTATGACTGCTTATCAAAATGGATTATACAATGTTCTAGTAACAGATCAATATGGTTGTCAAGTCAGCACGGATATTTTAATTGATTTTGATGAATTAGGTGAAGCATCCTTTGATTATGATAGTAATGGAAATATTGATTGTGGAGTAAGTATTTATAACGAATTAAGCTTCTTCAATACATCATCTGGTGATTACACAAATGTAATCTGGGACTTTGGAGATGGCAGTGCATTAGTAACTGGAGATGTTGTTACTCATCAATACTTAAATTCAGGAGCATTTACTGTAACACAGACTGTTGAATATAATTATGGTTGTGTAGAAGTGAATACTGTTGAAATAGAGATTACAGACGGATATGATATCGTATTGCCAAATGCTTTTTCTCCTAATGGGGATGGAATGAATGACACTATAAGACCAGTTTATGCATGTGTCAACAATATTGAAATGAGTATTTATGATACTTTAGGTTCGTTAATTTACTACGAGAATAATCTTGAGCTGAATGGTTGGGATGGAACTCTTAACGGTAAATTAGCAGAAAATGGTAATTATTTAATTGTGGTTAATGGAACTACAATTTATAACGAAGAAATTAATTTAAGAGGAGTTTTTGTATTACTGAGATAAAAATTATTTATGAAGAGAATTATCTTAATATTAGCAATTATTTTTTCAGTGAAGTCATATTCACAGGATCCCGCTTTTACTCAATCATTTATGGTTCCAGAAAGTATTAATCCGTCATTTTCTGGATTCTATGAAACCACCAAAGCAGGCTTGCTATACAAAAACCAGCAATGGTCTGGATTTGATTTTAACCTTAACTCTCAATACTTGTATTTTGATGATTGGTATCCGGATTTAAATAGTGGTATAGGGATTAGTTTAATGAACCATCAGGAAACATTTACCAATTATTCCTTGAAACAATTAAACTTAAGTTGGGCTTATAAAGTTCAATTAAACTATGATTGGGATTTTAGACCAAGTGTTACTTTTGGTTTTGCTACAAAAGATTTTGGATTTGATAATTTATTATTTGAAGATCAAATCAATATATTCCAAAATATAATTAATTCTAACACATTTGATCCGATAGTACTGGGTGAGAATGCTAGATATGTTGATATTGGAGCCTCTTTTTTATTCAATAATGATAATCATTGGATTGGTATTACATTAAGGCATCTAAATAGACCAAATGTATCAATGGTTTCTCAGGGGGATATTCCATTAGATATATTTATATCAGTTCATGCTTCACTAGAATTGCCTGTCTTACAGTACAACAATGATAGTAGTGTATACTTCATAACAAATTTCATGAAGCAAGCTAAATATGATAGATTTGATTTAGGTTTTCAGTATGTTTTTGATAGATTCTCTTTTGCCCTAACTGCTACAACTAACCCAATTCAAACTTCTGAAGAAAGTCATTTTATAACCTCAATAAACCCTATTATTGGAATGGCATGGGAAGGATTTAAATTTGGATATTCATATGACTTTAATTTAAGTAAAATTGGAGGAGATGGAGGGATATCTGAATTTTCAATAACTTATGATTTCCTAAACAATAAGGATTGTTTTGGCTGTCCTGAGTATTAATTCAAAATTTATTTAAAAGAAAATATTTGTTCTAATAAAAATCAAATGTATATTTGCTCACGCAAAAAAGGTCTGGTAGTTCAGCTGGTTAGAATACCTGCCTGTCACGCAGGGGGTCGCGGGTTCGAGTCCCGTCCAGACCGCGAGTTAAATCAAAAACCCTTTCAAAACGAAAGGGTTTTTTTCATTTTAGAGAGACAAAATAATTTAAAATTACTACCTTTTTTCTAAATAATATTAGCAAGTGTTACTAAAAAATAAGACATATGTTTTATTATTTCTTTTACTTGTTTCCGGATGTTCAGATAATAAGCAAGAAGAAATTCAAAACATTAAACTAAATGAGAAATTAGCCAATGAGCTAGTTTCTCTTTCCGTAAAATGTGTTGATCAAAAATATCCATATAAAATCGGATACAGATATGGTGATGAAAGTTGGTTAAAACCACATTATGAACTAACCCCTTCGTTTTATGGATGCTGGGATTGGCACTCCGCTGTTCACGGTCATTGGGCAATGGTAAAAATATTAAAGGATTTTCCTGAAATTCCTGATAGAGATGTTATTTTATCTAAACTTGATAAAAATCTAAGTAAGGAAAATTTGATTAAAGAATATCAATTTTTTAAACAAGATTTTGCAAAGGGATTTGAAAGGACATATGGCTGGGCTTGGTTAATGAAATTATATTCAGAACTAGTTTCTTGGGATCATGATAAAGCACAGACATGGGCAAATAATATGAAACCACTTGTAGATCTGCTTAGTGAAAGAACCATATTGTTTTTAGATAAACTTTCAACTCCCCTTAGACCAGGAACACATGCAAATACTGCGTTTTCATTCTCACTAATGATAGAGTATTCTGAAGTTGCAAATGACAGGTTGTTATTTAACAAGATTAAGGAATATAGTATTAAGAATTTTCAAGAAGATATAAATTGCCCCGTACAATATGAGCCCTCAGGTACAGATTTTCTCTCTCCTTGCCTTGCCGAAGCTGCATTAATGTCGTTAATTCTTGAAAAAAGAGAGTTTAATGATTGGCTATATAAATTTTTACCTTCATTTGACAAAAGGAGTTTTGGTAATATAATTAACCCTCCCGAAGTACTTGATCCAGAGGATCCTGGTATTGGTCACTTAATAGGTTTAATGTTTCATAGAGCATGGACTCTAAAAGATATTGCAACAAAACTTGAAGATAGTAGTGATAAAAATTTATTGTTAAAAATTGCAAAAAATCATTCTGAGGAAGGTTATAATATTATGTTTGAAAGTGGTTATGGAGGTGAGCATTGGCTAGCAACATTTGCAATATATAATTTCTCCAAATAAATTACCTACGCTAACGGATTAAGTAGCAACAATTAGATTATCACCATCAATATTTGTAGAATAACATGGAAGTGAACTTGAAGTATCACAGGTGCTATCAAAAGTGTAATTGTGATTAGCACATCTGAAAATATTTCCAGATTGTAATGACCATTGGTTTTGAGTCCCTTGATGAGGGCATACGTTTGTATAAGCTTGAATATGATTTGAACTAATTCTAAGAAACAACATGCTTAGTCCAATACTATAACCATTCATCCAACCACCAACAGATGATAAATTTGAAAAATTTGGATGGGTTAAATCAATTGTAAAAACACTTCCGGATGAACTAAACCCTAAGGTATCATTATTATTGTCATTATTGTCTGATCCACCATTTTGATCATTTCCTCCTGAATTATCATTATCAGAGTCGTCACCAGTGGAACATGCTTCTAAAAATGATAGTCCAAAAAAAGCAAATGCTATAGTAGGACAAACTTTTTTTAAAAACTCCCTTCTATTCTCTAAATTTTTTTTCATTTAAAATACTCTTAAAATATTAAAGCCAAAATATATTTCACCATCTTTCCAAGACCCTTCTGCATCTGTCAAAACTGAAACATCATCGCTCGTTTGAGTATTTGAAAATAACAGTTGGAATACATGACCACCAGTTTCAATATCTATCCCAAAGCTCAAAACATCCTGATAGGGTGAAATTTCAGGTCTGTCTAAGTTTGCAAAATATTCGACATTAAGTGCAAGTTTATTAGTAATTCTGAAACTTGAACCAAGTCCAATAATTATATTATTTTCTTCTTCGAAAATTGTCTCTGTAAAACCTTTTTTAGCATAAGTGGGAGATAATTGTATAGATAATTTATCGCTTATTCGGGTAGATAATAATAGTTGCCCTAAAAACAGGTTTTTATCTGATTCTGTTAATGTTGGATAAATATCTTCGTCAAGAGACGAATTGTAATTATAGCTTGCATAAAATGATGTATTAACTGGAAATTTTGATCCTTGATCGGTCAATTTATATTTAAAATTTAGAGTGTATATTTTCTTTAATGACTCCCTACTAAACCCAACTTGCAAATTATCAGATAAGCCATAAAGTAGTTCAATTTTTGTATTAGCTATATCCAAACCAAACAAGGTTTTAATTCCTCCATTTAAAGAACCAAATCGGTGAGCCACATACAGGTAAAGTTCATCTTTACTAGATTGTTTAGTCGATTGACCATTCATTATTTTATGAGCTTTAAAAGCTGATAATCCAACTTTATATTCTTCATTATCATAATCTATTTCATCTAACAAATTATTTTGGCTAATGAAAGAATTAGAAAGTAATCCAATTAAAATAATAATCGAGGCTTTAATTTTATTGTTTTTTATCATAAGTGAAATTTAAGCTAATTTTTACTTCTTCATCTATTTTTTTAAAAACAATTTTCGGCACTTTTATACCAAAATCACTTAAAAATACCGAAAAATTAGATTTGATTTTAATTTGATTGTCTAGCTTACTTATTTCTGCAATTGTTTTGATTTTTTTTGCCACACCCTTAATAGTTAGGTTTCCCGTTATTTCATGTGTTATTACATTTTCAGTAAGATTTAAAACATTAAAGTCTTTTATCTTACCCTCAAATGTTGACTTAGGATAAACATTGCTTTCTAAATAGTTTTCATTGAAATGTTCTTGCATCAGCCCTAATCTAAATTCAAATTTGCTGATTAATATAACTGCTGCTATTTGACCTGTTTTAGAGTCAATAATAGAGACTGTATTATTATTAGTTGCTTTAATAGGCTCAAAGGCTGCTTTTGAACCGTCAAATTTTGTAACTCCTTTATCAGTGTAAAAATGTTGAGAGAAAAGATCTTGATGGCTAAAAATTAAAATAATTAATAACAAAAATTGTTTCATGTTTTAAAAAACCCAAATATTATACCAAAAAATTTATACATTAGCCGTTCGATTTTAATCTATGAAAAAAGTATTTGTAAGTGGTGGTTCAGGTTATATTGCAATGTATTGCATAAAGATTTTATTAGAAAAGGGATATAATGTAGTAACCTCAGTTAGAGAAGAAAGTCAAATTGACTTGGTTAAAAAATCATTACTTAAACACAATGTGGCTTTTGAAAATTTAAATTTTACAATTTTAGATCTTTTAAAAGATGAGGGTTGGGATGATGCATTAAATGGTTGTGAGTATGTTCTGCATGTTGCTTCTCCAGTTATTCCTGGTGATGTTGATGAAGATTCTCTTGTGAAGCCGGCTGTTGAGGGAATGACTAGATGCTTAAATGCGGCAATTAAAAATGGTGCTAAAAAATTTGTTCAAACTTCCTCTTATGCTGCTATATATGGAAACGATAAATCTGAACATGGTGATGACGATTGGACAGATTTATCAAATAAAAATTTACTTCCTTATGAAATCAGTAAAACAAAGTCTGAAAAAAAAATGTGGGAAATGGTAGAAAAGTCTGACATAAGTGCATGTGCAATTAATCCCGTATTAGTTTTAGGCCCATCCTTAACCGGAATTCTTAGTATGTCTAACAGATTAACTATAAAAAAATTATTCAGCTTACCATTTGTGCCTGATATGGCAATCAGTGTAGTTGGTGTTATGGATGTAGCTGATGCCCATGTAAGGGCAATGGAGTCAACAAAATCAAACGGAAAAAGATTTTTACTTTCTGAAAAAACAATTAAACTCGTTGAGTTAACACAGATTCTTAAAAATGCAGGCTTTAATAAAGTGCCAATAAAAGTAATTCCTAATTTCATTTTCAAATTTCTTGCACTATTTATCCCCTCAATGAGGTCAATCGCAAAAAGACTGGGTACCTTTGAAAAATTACACACAAAAAATGCTAACCAATTGCTTGAATGGTTTCCAAAAAGTGCTGAAATAGAAATAATTAATTCTGCCAAACAACTATATGATGTTGGTATATTAAAAAATTAATTATCTTTGTATAGTGTTGAACTTGTATTAATTTACAAGAGGTTTTTTTAAAACCAATGAAAGCTTTCCTTTTGGGAGGCTTTTTTGTTTTATCCTAAATCTTTGTTTTAATCTTACACTTAGTTAATCATCAAATTCTGATTAAATCGATTATTATATTGAATAATTATCTGTCTTATTATAAAAATTATAAGTGCGTTAAGATTTATTGATTATTTTTTCGAATATTAGTCAATAGTTCCCTCTTAAATTCTTAAATTTCGGACTCAAAAATTAAACTGATATGAAGAAATCATTTTTAAACTTTTTTATCGCCTTTATAGTTGTTTGTGCAGGATTACAAGCACAGAACATTTCAGGCTTAGTTACTGATTCAGATGATGGCGAACCTTTATCTGGTGTAAATATTCTAGTTGAGGATAAAAACCAAGGAGCAGTTTCTGATTTTGATGGAAATTTTACCATCGAAAATTTTCAATCTGGATCGACCTTAGTTTTTAGCTATTTAGGATATAAAACATTAAACCTTAAAATTTCGTCCACTGATCTTCTAAATGATAATATTTTGATATCAATGGAAAAAGACCTAGCTGAACTTGATGAGGTAATTGTAATAGGATATGGTTCCCAAAAATTAAGTGATATCTCTGGTGCTGTTTCAACAGTTAATGCAGATGCTATTGAGGTGTCTTCACCAGTGAGAGTTGAAGATGCACTTCAAGGACAGGCATCTGGAATAAATATCATTTCAAGTGGATCGCCAGGTTCAAAGCCAACAGTTTTGATTAGAGGTATTACTTCATATGCAGGAAATGACCCGTTAGTTGTAATTGATGGTGTTTCCGCTACAATAGATGATTTAAATTCTCTTAACCCGAATGATGTAAAATCTGTCAATGTTTTAAAAGATGCTGCTATGGCATCTATTTACGGTGTAAAAGGAGGAAGCGGCGTAATTGTTATAACTACAAAATCTGGAAAAAGAAATACTGAAACTTCTTTCTCTTTAAATACGTCTATTGGTAATCAGGAAGTTGTAAGAACAATTGATGTATTAAATGCCTATGAATATGCCGCTATTTTAAATGAGGCTAGCGCAAATGCTGGTGAAGGAATTGTATTTCCAAACATTTCAGATTTTGGTGATGGAACTAATTGGCAAGATGAAGTTTTGATAGAAGCACCGATTGTTAATCATTCGATTACAGCATCAGGCGGTAGTGATAATACTTCATATTATGTTTCTGCTGGTTATACAGGTCAAGATGGTGTTGTGGGCGGAGGTGAAAAATCATTTTTCAATAGAACAAACTTTACCACAAATATTAATACTGATTTGACTGATAAAACAAAACTTCTTTTAAACACAAATTATACTAATATTAAAGGCAAAAGTTTAGCTGAGAACGGTATAACAAGTGTTTTGTCAAATGCTTTAAATTTTGATCCAACAGTGAGCCCATTTGAAAATGAATCCTTTGGAATTAGTGAAACTATTACTCAAGAAATTATTAACCCACTTGCTCAGATTGATAATACTTATAATGAAAATAAGGTAAATAAAATTCAGGGTAAAATTGAATTACAACATGAGTTGATGAATAAATTCAATATTACTTCAAGATTTGGTTACACGTATGTTGACATTTACGGAAAGGCATTTATTCCTTTTCAATTCTATGGGGCTGGACATAATCAAACCAATGCAAATCCGGATCTATCACCAATAGTTGCGGTAGATAGTGAAGGAAATGTAACATCTACTCATAACAGAGTCACAGAAAGTCACACAAATTACTTTAACTATACATATGAACTTTATGGTAATTATGATTTTACAATAAATGAAAATCATAATTTTCAAACAGTTGCTGGTTTTTCAATTGGTGAAAACAAGGGAAGTAATATTTCTGCTACAAATGAAGATATCCCCTTTAATTCTTGGGACTACGCTGATGTAAGTGCGGCAACAGGAAATGCAACACAACAAACATCTGGCTCTTGGCAATACGTTAGTAGAAATCTTTCTTATTTTGCAAGAGTATTATACGATTTCAACGAAAAATACTATGCCTCTTTTACAGGAAGAATGGACGGTAGTACTTCTTTTGGTAAAAACAATAAATTTGGTTTTTTTCCATCCGCTTCGATCGGATGGGTGGTGTCAAAAGAGGAATTCTTTGAAGATATTCCTGTATTAGACTATCTTAAATTTAGAGCTAGTTATGGTACTTTAGGTAATGATAATATTAGCCCTCAATTTTCTTTGATTTCAACATTTCCAAGTTATGTATTTAATGGATCAATTACACCTGGATCTAGTCTTGGATCAATTCCTAATGATGATGTTTCTTGGGAGAATCAAGTTCAAATGAATGTTGGAATTGATACAAGGATTTTTAACGATAAAGTATCTTTTTCTGTAGATTATTTTAAAAAGACAGTTGATGATTTATTGTTTAGTCCTAATCTTTCGCTATACCTTGGAACTCCTTCATTTCCAACAACAAACATTGGAAGTACTGAGAGTACGGGTATTGACGCGACAATTTCGTTAAACTCATCTATTGGGGCCTTAGCAATATCGTCTAATTTAAACTTTACTACAGCCGAAAATAAAGTCGTTGCGATTAATAATGGTGACAAATACATTTGGGGAGCTGGTTATGGAATTCCATACAGATCAATTGTCAGATTTGAAGAAGGATTTTCCCCAGGCTATTTCTTTGGATATGTAACTGATGGAATTTTCCAAACCCAAGACGAAGTCAATAATCATGCTACTCAAAATGGTGCCGTTCCTGGTGATATCAGATTTGTTGATGTTAACGGAGATGGAATTGTTAACGATAATGACAGAACCCAAATTGGAGACCCTTTTCCAGATTTTACAATTGGATGGAATTTAAATTTAGATTATAAGGCTTTTGACCTTAACATATTTACATATGCATCAGTAGGAAATGATATTTATAGAGCATATGAAAGAAATTTAAATTATACTAATCGATTTTCATCAACACTAGCTAGATGGACAGGTGCTGGGACAAGCTTTGATGAACCAAGAGTAACATTTGTTGACTCTAATAACAATAACAGAGCATCTAACAGATATATCGAAGATGGTAGCTATTTGAGAATTAAGAATATTCAGCTGGGTTATAAATTCCCAAATACTCTTATTGATGAATTGGGATTTGATGAAGTTAGAGCATATTTTCAGGTAAAGAATGCTTTAACATTAACTGAATACTCTGGCTATGATCCAGAAATATCAGTTGGAGGAGTTCTAAACACAGGAATTGATTATGGAACATATCCACAGCCAAGAATTTGGTCAATGGGGTTAAACATTAAATTTTAAAATAAAATAATATGAAAAATTTAAAAACAATATTATTAATAATTTTAGTTACTTCAGTTTTCAATAGATGTACTAATCATGTTGATTATGAAGCAATTGAAGGGTATCAAATAACAGCTGATGTTTATTTACAGCAGGAGTCAGATTATCATGCAGCTTTAGTTGGAACTTATGATCCACTACAATGGCTATTTTTCAATATTCAAATTGGTACTATCGCATCCGAAATTTCTCTATGTGGAGGTGAGAGTGCAACAGACTATATTGGTTTACAACAGATTGATAATATGACTCATTATCCAGAAAATGATGTTCTTACTAGAATCTGGCAGTGGCTTTACGAAGGTGTGAATCGAGCAAATTATATGGAGGAGAATAAACCTAATATAGAATTTGATGGTAAGGAATCATTATATGGGGAAGTATATTTTTTAAGGGCTTACTATTACTTTCAATTAGTGAAGTTTTTTGGGGATGTTCCTTTATTCACTGAGTTTAGGTTAACAGCTGGTGATTCAGGAAATTTGGTACGCTCCCCAAAAGAGGAGGTTTATGCTCAGATTGAATTAGATCTTCAAAATGCAATTGCAGTATTACCAAATTCACAATCAGAGGCTGGAAGGGTTAATAAATACACTGCTTATGCATTACTTGGAAAAGTTCTATTATATCAAGATAAATTTACTGAAGCAGCATCAACATTTGATAATATTATAGGAGTATATTCATTATTAGGGGATTATGGAACTCAATTTTTAAGATTTGGAGAAAATGGCCCTGAATCTGTTTTTGAAATTCAATATACAAACACCTCAAATTGGTATGATTGGGGTTGTCCTCAGTGTAGTGAGGGAAATTATGGTATAATTATGAATGGACCAAGAGGATGGAATGGACCTGAATATGCTCAAGGATGGAGCTTTAATGTGCCAACTGAAGACTTCTATAATTCATATCATCCTCAAGATTTAAGAAGGGATGCAACAATACTAAATATTGAGGAATTTGCGACTGCAACTGGCGCTTCATACACTGAAGGGTATAATCATACAGGTTTTTTCAATAATAAATATATTCCTCGTGCTGGTGAGTCAGGCGGACAGATTGAATTAAATTATTTAACCAATTATCGGATAATTAGATATGCTGATGTATTGTTAATGGCAGCAGAAGCATATAACAGAAGTGGAATAAATGATAATTTGGCATTAAGTTATCTTAATCAAGTAAGAATTCGAGCATTTGATGATGATGAATTTGAATTAAATAATCTTTCTGGTGCTAATTTAACTAATGCAATTTGGGAAGAAAGAAAATTTGAATTAGCGATGGAAGGACACAGATTTTTTGATTTAGTTAGAACTAGTCAAGCTTCATCTGTGATTCCTGGTTTTATCCAAGGCAAACACGAAGTTTTTCCTATTCCTCAACAAGAAATTGATATTTCTGGATTAACTCAAAATCCAGGTTATTAAAAATAATAAAAGCTAAATACCATGAAAAAAATAAAATTTTTAATTTTCACACTATCTATTTTACTTTTTAATAATTGTGAAAAAGAAAGTTATGAGCTTGGAGATATAATAAATCCAACAGATTTAACAATATCAGCAGTAATACAAGGAGCTGATGAAAATAATCCTTATGGCGATGGTAGTGGATATGTAACATTTACAGCTAATGCTGCAGATGCTATCACTTATAAATTCATCCAAAACGGAGTTGATTATATGGAGCCAAGCGGTTTATTTACTACAAGATTTACTACAACTGGTATTCATATTTATGATATTGATGTTATTGCTTCTGGAATAGCCGGAGAAATTACGAATGCATCAATATCAGTTGAGGTTCTTTACACATTTGAACCTCCTGCTGACTTAGTTGCCGACTTAACAACTGGTGGATGGAGAGTTATGGCTGAAGCGCCTGCTCATATGGGTGTTGGTCCAAATGATGATATGGCGCCTGATGGTGTGGCTACTTGGTGGAATGCCGGTCCATACGACAAATCAGATACTGCTATGTACGACGACAGAATGGTATTTTCATCTGATGGAATTATGGAATATCAGACGCAGGGAAGTATTTTCGGAAAAGCACCTCCACTTGAATCAGATTTTTCTGGCAATCAAGGATTAGGAGATCCAAATTCAGATGGTGAGCATGCTTATTATCCAGCTGATAATTTTAATTCAAATTGGACTATTTCAGAAGATAACGGATACTTGATTTTAAATTTTACAGGAAATGGTTTTGCAGGATTCTATGTTGGAGGAAATCATTCTTACACGATTCTTTCTAGAACTTCAACTGAGATTTATCTAAAGACTATTGGATTTGATAATAACGGATGGTTTATTAAAATTACTAACCAAGAATAAAAATAATTTACTATTAATTTATAAGAGAGAAGGTCAATAAACTTCTCTCTTATTTTTTATATTTGTCAAACTCTAACCATTATCATGAAAAATTATTTAAAAGTTGCAATTTTCTCAATGTTTTTTGTGATTGCATGTTCATCAGATGGAGCTGATAACTCTAATAATAATTCAAACGGCAACTCTGAAGTTATAGTTCCTTCTAATTTAACTCTTGATATTAGTATTGTTGGTCAAAATGATTCAAATCCAAATGGTGATGGTTCAGGATCAATTATATGTACTGCTACTGCAACTAATGCTGTAAATTACGAATTTAGATTCGGCGGCGGTGTTACTGAACAATCAACCAATGGTCAAACGGAATATTCATACATAACTGAAGGAACAAATTCATACACTGTGTACGTATATGCATATTCATCAACAGGTGATTATATAAGTACTTTTCAAACTTTTGATTTATTTGTAGCGGGTGAAGCACCTGAAGCAACATGGGCTGAAGAGTTTAATTATAATGGTGCTGTTGATTCGAACACATGGACCCACGAAATTGGTAATGGTGAATGGGGTTGGGGTAATGGTGAGTCCCAATATTATACCAGCAGTTTAAATAATGTTAAAGTTGAAGATGGGGTTTTAAAGATTACTGCTAAAAGAGAGGATATGGTAGGATATGAGTATACTTCAGCGAGAATTATTTCAAAGGATAAATTTGAATTCCAATATGGTAGAGTTGATATAAAAGCTAAATTACCCACCGGAGTTGGCACCTGGCCAGCATTATGGCTGCTCGGAGCAAACTTCAATGATGTTGGATGGCCCGCATGTGGAGAAATTGATATTATGGAACATTGGGGGCATGATCCGACAGTAATTGCAGGATCAATTCATACTCCAATGAGTCACGGAGATACTTGGACCCATGGTTATTCAAATGTTAATGATTACAATGAAGAATTTCACATCTATTCAATTGATTGGAATGAAAATAGAGTTCAATTTTTTGTTGATGATGTACTATATTACACATACTCACCTTCGCCACAAGACTCAAAAAATTGGCCATTTAATCAAGAAATGTTCTTTATTTTAAATGTTGCAATGGGTGGTCATTGGTTTGATATAGATCCGGAATTTAGTGAGTCAACAATGGAAGTTGATTATATAAGAATTTATCAATAAGAATTATGAAAAAACATATTTACACAATTTTATTTTTATTATTTATAGTATCCTGTAAAGAATCAAGTGATTCCAAAAAAGAAAAATTTATAGAAAATCTAATCTCTCAAATGACTCTTGCTGAAAAAGCTGGTCAAATGAATCAATATAATGGTTTTTGGGATGCCACTGGTCCGATGCCCGAGGGTGATTATCAAAAGAAAAGGTATAATGAACTAAAAAACGGCCAAGTTGGTTCTATGCTGAATGTTATCGGAGTTGATGAAATAAGAGCATTACAAAAAATTGCAGTTGAAGAAACAAGATTAGGAATTCCAATTATTTTCGGTCATGATGTAATTCATGGTTACAAAACAATGTTTCCAATTCCTTTGGCTGAGTCATCGAGTTGGGATTTAGACTTAATGGAACAGTCTGCTCGAATTGCTGCAACTGAGGCTAGTGCAGATGGTTTACATTGGACTTTTGCTCCAATGGTTGATATTTCGCGAGATGCCAGATGGGGAAGGGTAATGGAAGGAGCCGGTGAGGACCCATTTCTGGGAAGTTTAATTGCAAAGGCTAGAGTGAATGGCTTTCAAGGAAATAATTTGAGTGATCAAAATACCATTGTAGCATGTGCTAAACATTTTGCTGGTTATGGATTTTCTGAGGCAGGAAGAGATTACAATACAACTGATTTCAATCATTATACACTTCACAATACAATAATGCCTCCTTTCAAAGCTGCTGTTGATGCTGGAGTAAGGACATTTATGAATTCCTTTAATACCCTAGATGAAATTCCAGCAACAGGACACAAACACATACAGAGAGATATTTTAAAAGAAGATTGGTCTTTTGATGGGTTCATTGTTTCTGATTGGGGTTCGATTGATCAGATGATACCACATGGATTTGCAAGGGATGGAGAACATGCTGCTGAGTTGGCTGTAATTGCTGGCTCCGATATGGATATGGAATCAAGTTTGTATGTTAGTAAACTGGTTGGTCTTGTAGAGTCTGGAAAAGTCAATGATGAATTACTAGATGATGCAGTCAGAAGAATATTAAGAGTAAAATATGAATTAGGCTTATTTGATGACCCTTATAAATATTGTGATCAAGATAGATCAGACACTGAACTTGGATCAGATGAAAATATGGGTGTTGCGTTAGAGGCTGCAAAAAAATCAATTGTTCTATTAAAAAATGAGAGTGAGTTGTTACCCCTTAAAAAAAGAAATCAAACAGTTGCCATTATAGGGCAATTAGCTAATGATAAAAACAGTCCTCTTGGAAACTGGAGATCTCAGGTTGAATATAACTCTGCTGTTTCTGTGGTTGAGGGTATGAATAAATATAAAGGAAATAAAACTCTATATCAAAAAGGAGTTGATTTGTACTACGGAAAAACAAATTTTCATAATAGGGTTAAAATAAATTTTGATAATAAATCAGAGTTTGGTAAAGCTAAGCTTGCCGCGGCTTCATCAGATGTTGTCATTATGGTTCTAGGAGAAGAAGGACATCAATCGGGTGAAGGAAGAAGTAGGACTAATATTGGATTACCTGGCCTTCAAATGGAGCTTTTGCAAGAGATTCAAAAAGTAAATAAAAATATTGTTTTAGTAGTTATGAGCGGAAGACCTCTTGATTTAAGTTGGGAAGACCAAAATATCCCAGCTATAGTTCAAGCATGGCATTTAGGTTCAAAATCGGGTGATGCAATTGCTCAAGTTTTATATGGCGACTACAACCCATCAGGAAAGTTAACCATGTCATTCCCTAGAAATGTTGGCCAAGTTCCTGTGTATTATAATTTTAAAAATACTGGGAGACCTAGCACATCGATTGAGCAGGTGACAAACTCGGGTTATGCTGATGTTGAAAATAGCCCATTATATTCCTTCGGTTATGGACTTAGTTACACTGAATTTAAATATTCAGATTTTGAAATAAGTTCTAGTACTATGACTAAGGATTCAAAAATAAACGCTTCTATAAGAGTTACAAATACTGGCAAATACAAAGGAGAAGAAGTTGTTCAATTATACCTAAGAGATATAGTCGGCAGTATTGCAAGACCAATGAAAGAATTGAAAGGTTTTGAGAAGATTGAATTAAATCCTGGAGAAAGCAAGATAGTTAATTTTGAAATTGAAAATTCACTTTTAGAATTTTATTCTTATAATAATGTTTGGGAATCTGAATCTGGAAAGTTTCATGTTTTTATAGGAACAGACTCAAATGTAATAGATCACAAAGAATTTTATTTGACCGATTAATTATAAAATAAAAAGAATTTAGCAAAAGTGAGCTTAAAGTTTCGGTTTTAACTGTTACTAAAGTACTACACTATAGTCCAGAAATTAGTATACAGGCCATCACATTAGCCGGTGTGGCTCAAAATAGATTACTAAAGTTATTCAAAAATAGATTGATATAAATTACAAGGAAAACTATCGAAATTAATGCTTTGGTAAATCCTGATACTATTAATCCAAGAAAAACTCCTGCAGCGGCTTTTAGGGATTTTTCAAAGTTTTTATTTAAAAATAATTCTCCAGCTATTGCACCTATTAAAGCACCAAATATAATTCCAAATGGGGGTAAAAATAATCCGATTAAAGTCCCAACCGATGCTCCAACAATTCCAAACTTACTAGCTCCAAATTTTTTTGAAGTATAAATTGGAATTATATAATCCAGTATAAATATTGTTAAAGCTATAATAAGTGTAAAAACAAGTAATTTGCAATCTACTTTGACAGTAGAAATATTACTAAAAACAAAGAGTCCTAACCATGAACTTAAAGGGCCAGGTAAAACAGGAATTACACTTCCGACAATTCCTGCTATCATAATTAAGAAAGACAATATTAGTAAAAAGATATCCATATTATATTTAAGATTATTTTAAATAAAATCAATTAACTTTATTAAATTAATTAATAAAATCAATTGTGAGAAAAACTCTGATTATTATTTTTTGTTTTTTATTTATTTCATGTGAATACGATTTTCAAATTGATAAAAAAATTACAGTTGATGAATTTATAACTGAAGAACTAAAATCATTTAATTGGAATGATGTTGATCAGTATCCTGTTTTTGAAAGTTGTTTGGAAATCAATAATGTAAAAAATAAAAATAATTGCTTTGTAGAAACAATTACTAGTTCATTTAGAGAAAACTTAAAAACCAATAATTTAGTTCTTAACAGAACTCTTGTTGACACTGTTAGAATGGTATTAAAAGTGGATAAGATGGGTAAAATTTCAATTGTGAATATGACTATTTCAGATCAAAATAATAAGTATAAGGAAGTTATTACCAAATCTTTTGAAAATACAGTTTCAAGTTTACCTAAATTATATCCAGCAATTAAACGAGGTCAAGAAGTTGATGTGATATTTAATATTCCAATAATAATTTCAACCGAGGACTAATAATGAGTGAAAAAATTATCTTAGGAATTGACCCAGGTACAACAATAATGGGTTTTGGAATTATCAAGGTTAATGATAGAAAAATGAGTCTCATTGAGATGAATGAATTAAATCTAAAAAAGCACAAAGACCATTATTTGAAATTAAAATTAGTATTTGAAAGAACTATTGCTTTGATTGAGGATTTCAAGCCTGATGAAATAGCTATTGAAGCTCCTTTTTTTGGTAAGAATATTCAAAGTATGTTAAAACTTGGTAGGGCACAGGGGATAGCAATGGCGGCAGGACTTTCGAGGGAAATTCCAATTACTGAATACTCCCCAAAAAAAATAAAAATGGCCATAACAGGAAATGGAAATGCAAGTAAGGAACAGGTTGCAAAAATGTTACAAAACTTACTCCAAATAAAAGAATTGCCAAAAAACCTAGATTCAACAGATGGATTGGCTGCCGCAGTATGCCATTTTTACAATTCAAAAAATATCATTGAGGGATCAAAATATTCTGGATGGTCAAGTTTTGTCAAACAGAATAAAGATAAAATCAGAAAGTCATAGGTAGCATTTATATTCATATTCCATTTTGTAAAAAAGCATGTCACTATTGTGATTATCACTTTTCAACCTCTTTAAAATCAAAAGATTCAATTATTGATTCTATTGTAAACGAAATATATTTAAGAGCTGATGAATTAAATGAGAAAATCAACTCTATATATTTTGGAGGAGGAACACCATCTCTAATTAGCGAAAATGATACTAAGAAAATTTTAAACGCAATTAACAAAAAATTTCATATTTCAGAAAAATCTGAAGTAACAATGGAATGCAATCCAGATGATATTAATATTAAAAATATTAAAGGATGGAAAAAAAACAATATAAACAGAATTAGTCTTGGGGTTCAGTCTTTTTTTGATTCAGATCTGGAACTAATGAACAGGAGTCATAACTCAAGTACTGCCATTCAAGCAATTGAATTAATTAAAGACAATTTCAAAAACTTTTCTATTGATTTAATTTATGGTATTCCAGAAAGTTCATTTGATATATGGAAAAAGAATATTGACATTGGATTAAAATATGATGTACCTCATATATCAACATATGTATTAACTGTTGAGCCCAAAACAGCTTTAATTAAATTAATCGAAAAAAATAAGATTAAAGAAGTAAGTGATATAGATCAAAAATTACAATTTGAGTATGTATATGATTATCTATTAAGTTTAGGGTATATAAATTATGAATTCTCAAGTTTTGCTAAGCCTGGATATGAATGTAAAAATAATGTTACTTATTGGAATAGAGGAAAATATATTGGTTTTGGACCCTCTGCTCATTCATTTGATGGAGTTAAAAGAAAGTGGAATATCAGTAATAATCAGAAGTATATTGAAAAAATAAAAGTAAATTCAACAGCATATGAATCAGAGATTTTGTCTGAAACGGATACTCTAAATGAAATAATAATGATCGGTTTGAGAACTTCTGGAGGACTAGATTTAGATTTAATCGAATCGAAATTTTCAAATCTCAATTTAGAAAAATTAAGACAACAAATTGAATTAAAAATTATTGATGGAGTATTAGTTAAAACCGATAATAAGTTACATCCATCTAGAGATTACAAATTTTTAACCGATGGTTTAGCTTCAGATTTGTTCATAACCTAATTGAACTAAAAAATTAGTAAAAAAATATTATCTTCAATATAAAATTTTTTATATGCAATGGAGTGGTGTTATGCCAGCGATTACTACCAAGTTTACCAGTGATGATAAGCTAGATTTAGACCTATTTAATAAGAATTTAGACTTTCAGCTAAAATCAGATGTCCAAGCAATTGTATTAGCAGGATCTTTAGGTGAGGCTAGTACTTTAAGCCGTGATGAGAAAAATATTCTCACCAAAAATACTGTTGAATTTGTTAATGATAAAATTCCTGTTGTTGTTAATATTGCTGAACAGTCAACGAAAGAAGCATTAGAAAGCGTAAAATGTGCTGAAAAATATGGCGCAAGTGGTTTAATGGTCTTACCTCCAATGAGATATAAATCAGGAAGAAATGAGACAATTAGTTATTTTGAATCTATAGCTAAGTCAACTAACCTTCCTATTATGATATACAATAACCCTGTTGACTATGGAATAGAAGTTACAATTGATATGTTTGAAGAATTATTAAAATGTAATAACATAAAGGCAGTTAAGGAATCCACTAGAGATATTTCTAATGTTACAAGGTTAAAAAATAGTTTTGGATCTAGATTGAAAATTATGACTGGGGTTGATACAATTGCACTTGAAAGTTTATTAATGGGTGCTGATGGTTGGATTGCTGGTCTTGTTTGTGCATTTCCAGAAGAAACAGTTGCTATATATAAACTTCAATCTCAAGGAAAAATTAAAGAAGCAATTGAAATATTTAGGTGGTTTTTGCCTTTATTGGAATTGGACATAAATCCAAAATTGGTTCAAAATATCAAATTAGCTGAATCGATTTTAGAAATTGGTTCCGAAAATGTAAGACTTCCCAGAAAACCTCTTTATGGAAAAGAAAGGGAGGAGGTTTTGTCTGTTATAAATTCCGGAATTAGTAACAGGCCAGATTTGACAAAATATAATTATTAATTATGATTACTGGTAAAAATTATATTGGAGATGAATTATCTTCAAATTCTTCTGTAAGTTTTAAAACATTTAATCCAATATTAAATATTGAAAATAATATTACATTTTTTGAGGCTAGTGATATTGAAATTGAAAAATCGACTAAACTTGCTAATGATGCATTTAAAATATTTAAACAAGTCTCGTCATTAGAAAGGTCAAAATTTTTAAATCAGATTTCATATGAATTAGGATTAATTACTGATGATATTTTAAATGTATATTGTTCAGAAACAGGACTTCCAGAAGCTAGGTGCAAAGCTGAATTAAACAGAACGATTAATCAACTTAAGAGTTTTGCAAAACTTCTTAATGATGGAAATTTTCAAGAAGTATCAATTGATACTTCTATCCCCAATAGAAAACCAGTCCCAAAACCTGATTTGAGAAAGATGTTGATGCCAATTGGTCCTGTTTTAGTTTTTGGAGCAAGTAATTTCCCTTTAGCTTATTCAACAGCTGGCGGTGATACTGCATCAGCGTTAGCTGCAGGGTGTCCAGTTATTTTAAAATCTCATCCAATGCATGCTGGAACAGGAGAATTAGTAGCAGCAGCTATTATTAGAGCAGCTAAAAAAACAAAAATGCCTAACGGAGTTTTTTCAAATTTAAATAGTAAAGGGATTGAGGTGGGAGAAAAGTTAGTAAATAGTCATTACATAAAAGCCGTTGGATTCACAGGAAGTTTAAGGGGAGGCAGAGCAATATATAATTTAGCATCAAAAAGAGATACTCCTATACCAGTTTTTGCAGAGATGGGTAGTGTTAATCCAGTTTTGATTTTCCCCAAAAAGCTTAAAAAAGAATATTCAGAATTAGCGGCAAAATATGCTAAGTCAATAACGATTGGGTCTGGTCAATTTTGTACTAACCCTGGGATTATTATATCTTTTGATTCTGAAATTTTTAATTTATTCAAAAATAAACTAGTTGAAGAAATTGAAAAGATATCACCTTCTTGTATGTTGCATCCTAATATTCACAAATCGTATAATGACGGTTTAGAAAATATTAAAAAAAATAAAAGTGTATCCGTACTAACTAAACAACATATTGAGCTAGATGATAATTTTCCTAATCATGTAATCTCATCTGTTACTGCAAATAAATTTATTGAAGATAAAAGTTTGCAACAAGAAATATTCGGCCCTTGTTCTTTGCTTGTTTTATGTAAAGATCAAGATGAAATGTTAAATGTAATTAAATCTATGGAAGGTCAATTAACAGGAACACTTTTAGCTGAAGAAAATGACGATTATTTAACACAGGAAATTATTAATGCTTTAGAGCTAAAGGTTGGTAGAATTATATTTAATGGCGTGCCTACAGGAGTTGAGGTATGCCCATCAATGACTCATGGTGGACCTTACCCGGCATCTACAGATTCAAGATTTTCTGCCGTTGGAATTAATTCTATAAAAAGATGGTTAAGACCGGTGAGTTTTCAAGATTTTCCTCAAAATTTACTACCAAGTGAATTAAAAAACAATAATCCACTAAATATTGAACGTAATATTAACGGAATTACAACTAGAGATGGCGATAGCCTTTTCAAAATATAATTAAGTTTATGAAATTTAAATTACTAATCTTACTAATGTTTCTTGTGTTTTCTTGCGATAGAGAAAATGAAAAATTAGAAATCATAATACAAGAATATCAAAACCATGATGCGTATGATTATAAGGATTATCCACTTGGAAATTTTTCAGAGGAATACTTTAGAAGCGAAAAAGAATTTGCTGAAAACCTATTAATAAAACTATCACATATTGATGTAAATAAACTTGATGAAAATGACAATATTTCTTTCGAGTTATTGTCTTTTGTATTAGAAGATATAGTAGCATACTATGATTTTGAAAGATTTCTAAACCCACTTCTTTCGGATTCTGGTTTTCATAGTAGCCTGGTTTATAACGTGAGACCAATGTATAATTACAACCAGATTAAAAATTATTTAAATAAGCTCAATTCAATCCCACAGTATGTTGATCAGTATTTACCCCTTTTAAGAAAAGGACTAGAGAAGGGCGTTTCTCAACCACTGGTTATTTTTAACGGTTATGAATCAACATACAATGACCATATAACTGAGGATTTTGAATTAAATTATTTTTACTCTCCTTTTAAAAAATTACCAAATGGTTTATCACAGACTCAAAAAGATTCAGTTCTTATTGAAGCAAAAAAAGCTATTGAAAATAGTGTCGTCCCTCAATTTATTAGAATTAAAGATTTTTTTGAAAAAGAATACTACCCAAATACAAGAATTAGCATTGGAGTTTCAGAAACCCCTGAGGGGGCTGAATTTTATCAAAATAGGATAAATTATTACACAACAAGTACATTATACAGCGCTGATGAAATTCATCAAATTGGCTTAAATGAAGTTGTACGTATAAAAGACGAAATGATTAAAATTATTGAAGATTTGAATTTTAAAGGATCCTTTGATGATTTTTTTAAATTTCTTCGAACTGATGATCAATTTTATGCGAAGACCCCAAAACAGCTACTTATGTATGCAAGAGATATTTCCAAAAGAGCTGACGAACAACTTCCAAGGTTCTTTAAAACCCTACCTCGAAAACCATACGGAGTTGCTCCAGTTCCTGATGCAATAGCTCCAAAATATACAGGGGGTAGATACGTGGGTACTTCTAAAAACAGTACTGACCCTGGTTATTACTGGGTAAATACCTATGATTTAAAAAGTAGAACTCTATATACAATTCCCGCTTTAACTGTTCATGAAGCTGTTCCTGGCCATCATCTACAAAGTGCTCTTAATAATGAATTGGGTGATAGTATTCCTCAATTTAGAAGAAACTTATATTTATCTGCATACGGAGAAGGATGGGGTTTATACACTGAGTTTTTAGCCGATGAAATGGGTATTTACACTACACCATATGAACAATTTGGCAAATTTACCTATGAAATGTGGAGAGCTTGTCGATTGGTAATTGATACGGGGATTCATGCTAAGGGTTGGTCAAGAAAAGAAGCTATAGATTATATGTCTAATAATACAGCATTATCCTTACACGAAGTAAATACTGAAATAGATAGATATATCTCATGGCCAGGACAAGCTTTGTCATATAAAATAGGAGAATTAAAAATTCGAGAATTGAGAAATAAAGCAAAACTTGAACTAAAGGAAAAATTTGATATTAGAGAATTTCATGAAAGAATTTTAGAGTACGGAACTGTAACATTGTCTACTCTTGAGAGGAGAATAAATAATTATATAGAGGAAACAAAAAATGACTAAACACATTTTTGATTGCATTGATGCACATACCTGTGGAAATCCAGTTAGATTAATTCTCTCTCAAAAACCTGATTTAGCTGGCTCATCAATGAGTCAAAAAAGATCCGATTTTATCAAAAATTTCGATTGGATTAGAAAGTCATTGATGTTTGAGCCTAGGGGTCATGATATTATGAGTGGTGGTATGATTTTTCCACCCAATGATCCAAATAATGATTTTTCCATATTATTTTTAGAGACATCCGGTTGCTTACCAATGTGTGGACATGGAACCATTGGTATTGTTACTATAGCTCTTGAGGAAAATTTGGTAAAACCTAAAGTCGAAGGAATTTTAAATATCGAGGTGCCGGCCGGTAATATTATTGTAAAGTATGAAAAAAAAGGTAATAAGGTTTTATGGGTTGAAATTGTCAATGTAGATAGCTATTTGGCTGCAAAAAATCTATTTGTAATTTCAAAAGATCTTGGTAAAATTAATTTTGATGTTTCATATGGTGGTAATTTTTATGCAATTATTGATAAACAAGAAAATTATACAGATTTAAATGATTATAAGGCTGAACAACTTATTAGCTATTCTAGAGAAATCAGGCAAAAGATAAATAAAAAATACGTGGACAAGTTTATTCATCCCTTTGACAGTTCTATAAAAGATGTATCTCATATTTTATGGGTAGGAGAAGTAATTGATGAAGCATCTTCGTCCAGAAATGCAGTTTTTTATGGTGATAAAGCCATCGATAGGTCTCCTTGTGGAACAGGAAGTTCGGCCCGAATGGCACAATTATTTTCTGAAAATAAGCTAGAAGTTGGAGAGACTTTTATTCACGAAAGCTACATAGGTTCTAAATTTATTTGTAGGGTCGAAAAAAGCACTAAAATTAAAGACTTTAGCGGAATAACTCCTGTGATAAGAGGTTGGGCTAGAATTCATGGATATAATAAAATAATTGTTGATGATGATGATCCATTTTTTGGTGGTTTTCAAGTAATTTAAAATGTCAAAAAAAATATTAATAGTAGGCGGTGGTATAATTGGGATATGTTCGGCATATTATCTGTCTAAGAGTGGTCATGATGTAACCATTATTGATAAATTCGGAATGAATAGTGGAGCATCCTATGTAAATGCAGGATATTTATCCCCTGGTCATATTATTCCATTAGCGGCACCAGGTGTCATTAAGCAAGGTTTAAAATGGATGTTTAATTCTTCAAGTCCATTTTATATTGAGCCTAGGATAAATGTAGATTTTTTTAAATGGTTATATGCATTTAATAAGTCATGTTCAGAAAGTAATGTAAAGAGTTCTATTGTTCCAATAATTGAAATGTCGCTTTTGAGTCAAGAGTTATTAAAGGACATTAAGAAAGATAATGATATGGGTTTTCATTACGATCAAAAAGGGTTGTTGATGTTATGTAAAACTGAAAAATCCCTTGAAAAGGAAAAAGAAGTAGTTGATTTAGCAGTTCAAAATGGCCTACGAGCAAAAATTTTAAATCAAAATGAAATAAAAACGATTGAACCTAATGTAAATATAGATTCAATTGGTGCGGCATATTTTTATTGTGATCATCATACAACGCCTGGCGAGTTGATTAATGAATTAAAAGATTTCATACAAAAAAATGGAGTAAAATGTATTACTCATACTGAAATTGAATCTTTTGATATTGAAAACAATAAAATTAAATATGTAAACATCTCAAATCAAAATTTAAGTTTTGACGAATATGTTTTGTCGGCCGGTACTTGGACTTCTGAATTATGTAAAAAGCTTGGAATTGAACTGCTTCTTCAGGCAGGTAAAGGATACAGTATTAATCATTCCTCTGATACAGAAATTTCTTGCCCTGCAATTTTGGTTGAACCTAAATGTGCAATTACCCCGATGAACGGATTTACAAGATATTCTGGCACCATGGAAATTTCTTTAATTAATGATAAAATAAGGAAAAATAGGGTTAATGCAATATGTGATGCTGTTGAGTCATTTTATCCATCTGTTAATATTCCAGAAATTGACAGGAATGATGCTGGGTATGGGTTTAGACCTATTTCAGCTGATGGAGTCCCTTATATCGGAAGAACTAAAAATCTTAAAAATGTTATTATTGCTACAGGTCATGCAATGATGGGCTGGAGTATGAGTACGGGTACTGGGAAAATCGTTTCAGAAATTGTTGACCAAAAAAAACAAACCAGTATTAATATTGAGAGGTTTAACCCGAATCGAAAATTTTAATTCAGCTGCATATAATCTTCAGCCATAACTTTATCAAGAAGCATAATTAATCTTTTTGAATCATCAATTGAAAAGATAATAGGAGGTTTAATTTTTATTACATTTTTATCTAAACCGTCATTACTCATAAGAACACCAAGCTCTTTCATTCTATTTACTAAATAGATTGCTTTATCCATTTCAGGGATTAAATTTTGGTCAACAAGTTCTAATCCAATAAATAAACCTCTTCCTCTAACATTGCCAATTATTGAATATTTTTTTGCTAATTTTTTTAGCTTACTTAAAAGAAATTTCCCAGTTTTGAGAGCATTTTTTTGAAGATTTCGTGAATCGATTTCACGAATTACTTCATTTGCAATTCTACATGAAACCGGATTGCCACCAAAAGAACTAAAAAATTCTAATCCATTATCAAATTTCTTTGAAATTTCAGCAGTACAAACAACTGCTCCTATAGGATGACCATTTCCCATCGGCTTACCCAATGTAACTATATCTGGCATTACATCATGTAATTGAAATCCCCAAAATTTTTCTCCAACTCTTCCAAATCCTGTTTGAACTTCATCAACTATTAGAAGTATATTTTCCCTATTTAAAATTTTTTTACATTTTTTTAGAAATTTTTCTGGCAGCTCAATTTGTCCTCCACAACTTATAATTGGCTCAACAATCATTGCACTAATTTTTTTATTTGCTTTTTTAGCTTTTGAAATTATTTTTTCAAATTCAATAAAATATTTTTTTCCTGCTCCTTTTCCTCGATATTTTCCTCTAAATTCATCTGGCATAGGAATCTCAAAAATATTACTTGCTTTACCACTCCCACCTTTACTATTGTATTTGTAATTACTAACCTCAATTGTTTTATTAGTATTTCCATGATATCCCCCTTGCATTACAATAAAGTTTTCACAATTCCTGTTTACATTACTTATTCTAATTGCTAATTCATTAGCTTCACTTCCTGAATTCACTAAATATATTTTTGATAATTTTTTTGGAAATTTTGCCGCTAAATTTTTTGAAAGAGAAATAATTTCATCATGTAAATATCTTGTATTGGTGTTTAAAACCCCAATTTGATCTTTTGCTGCTTTAAGAACATTTATATTTTGGTGACCTACATGAGCAATATTATTTACTGTATCTAAATATTTTTTACCCTTATTTGAATATAGATATTGATTAAATCCTCTAACAATATAAATCGGTGAATTATAGCTTAATTTCAAGTTTCTGGGTAAATATTTTTTTCTTGAAATTTTTAATTCATCTTCATCAAATTTAGTATTAATATTCACGTCAATATTTAAAATTAGATTGGGATTTGGGCATATACTAGACCATACTTTTTTTTCACTTTCTAGGCAAACCCCAGGAAAGTCATTTTTATAATCAAGAAGTGTTAGCATTATCTGAAAATGTAAGTGAGGACTCCATCCACCGTTTTCTTTGACTGACCCAATCTCAGCAATTTTCTTACCCTTTTCAACAAAATCTCCAACTTTTAGTTTAGATTTATTCTGATCTGTTAAATGACCATAAAGTGAATAAAATTTTAAACTCCCAAGATTATGCTCAATTATTATTAACCCCCCATAACCTTTACTTGTTTTATCATTTGTAATTATTTTTATAAGTCCGTCTTCAATTGAATTAATTGAAGTTTTTTCATTTACCCAAAAATCAATACCTAGATGAGTTGTCCTATTTTCAAACCCCCTTTCAGTTAACACCTCATAATCAGACGAATCATAAACTGCCCTAGTCTCAAGATAGCCGCCAAAAAATGTAGAAAATGGTTTTTGATTTATTTTTTTTTCAAATGAACTAATGTCATTTATCAAGTCACTAGAAAGCCATTTGCTAGAAACACTTAGGTCTAAGTTTTCTAATTTATTAGTTTCATTTTTGTTGAATAAAATATTAATAGAAGATTTTTTTTTAACTATTAATTTTTTGAAATTTTTTTCATGGGGAGTTGGAGTAAAACCACATGCATTTCTAAAAAAATATGTGGCTAATTCCTGATTAGTATCAGCCCATTTATCAAAAATCAAAAGCATGTCATCTTTGCTTACTTGTAAGTACTTATTACCAGGATTATATTTTTCATTCAAAGACGATTTTAAAATTGAAATTGAAATTCTTAAAAGTATTAATTCATATAAAAACTCTATTTCTATTTCACTAATTTTAATTTCTGAATTAAAAGCTTTAATTATCTCACATGCTGACTCAAGTAGATTCATGCTATCAATAATTCCATAGGTACATGTAACAGCTAGTTCATTAATTAGTTGGCTTTTTATACAATCTCCAAAATCGATAAAGCCAACTATATTAGGAGTTTTTAGATTTTTAGAAACTATTATGTTATTATCATTTAGGTCATTGTGTATTAGATTTTTTCTTAACCCATCATATTCAGACTGTTTCTTTTTAAAATTTAGAAGAAGGTTTTCAATTATTAGCTGGCGCTTTTTACCAATATCAATCTTTTTATAAAACTTATCAATCCATAAATAATTTGATAAATCCCAGTCAAAATCTTCACGCAAATAATTTGAATTAATTTTCTTTAACTTCAAAATTAGTTTTGCACTTTCTAGCCCTAATTCATGTCTTAAATTTTTATTTATGGGATTTACAGATGACCATAGTCTTCCATGAATCCAGTCATTCATCCTAAAATATCTTATTTCATTTTCCTTGTCAAAAAAAGTCGTATAGGGTTTTTTATCTAATGTCAATTTATTGTTGGCAGCTTTTTTATAATCCTTTAAATCAGTAAAAAGATTGGTTTGAAATTTTACAAATTTTGGGTCAGTTTTTTTTGGGTAAATTTTAAAGAAATATGATTTATTTTTTGAATTAAGTTTGAAGTTATCATCACTTTCACCCTCGACTTGAGTGGCTTTAACTTTAATGCCGTAATTTGAATAAACTAAGGTTTCAATAAACTGTAGTTCAAATTTTTTCTTCATTATAATTTTAGACAAATATTCATAATCCAAATTACCAATAACAGCTTTTAAAAACAATATATAACCTCAATTTCACAAACTATTGTTTATATTTGCCTCTCAATTTTGCGGGCGTGGTGGAATTGGTAGACACGCTAGACTTAGGATCTAGTGCCGCAAGGTGTGAGAGTTCGAGTCTCTCCGCCCGCACAAATTCACTTTCATTTAATGATTATACAAGAATTCACATGTAAAGAAATAAAAAGGGAACTAGATGAAATTTCCTTTTCATGGGAATCACCCAGTAATATAGCTCTTGTGAAATATTGGGGTAAAAATTCTGACCAAACGCCCAAAAACCCCTCAATTAGTTTTACTTTATCTGATTGCAAAACAACAACATCTGTTTCATTCAAAAGAAGAGTAAATAAATCTGATAATATTGATTTTGAATTATTATTCGAAGGAGAAAAAAACATATCATTTAGACCAAAGATTGAAAAGTTTTTTTCTTTAATTAAAAATTATTGTCCATTTCTTTTGGATTATCATCTTACAATTTCAAGCTCAAACAGTTTCCCGCATAGCAGTGGGATTGCGTCATCAGCAAGCGGTATGAGTGCTTTGTCATTATGTATAATGAGTTTAGAAAAAGAACTTACTTCCATTAATGATGATTTTTTCTTTAAAAAAGCATCATTTATTTCTAGAATAGGTTCTGGTAGTGCATGTAGGAGTTTATATGGAGGTATTAACTTTTGGGGATCACATTCAGATTTTGCTTTTAGCTCCAACTTATATTCTACTCAGATAAGTGATAATATTTCTGCTGAGTTTAATAATTACCGAGATGTCATTTTGATAATTGATGATAGTAAAAAAGAAGTCTCAAGCTCTGTTGGCCATGAATTAATGAATAACAACCCTTTTTCAGATGTCAGATTCAAAAAGGCTAATAATAATATTTCAAAATTGATGAATATTTTAAAGTCAGGAGACTTGAATGAGTTTTGTAAACTAGTTGAAAGTGAAGCACTAATGTTACATGCACTTATGATGAGTAGTAATCCTTCTTATATTTTGATGAAACCTGCAACATTATCAGTCATAGATAAAATTAGGCAGTTCAGAATGAATTCAAAAATCCCAGTTTGTTTTACTCTCGATGCTGGAGCAAATGTACACATCTTATTTCCTGAAAAACTCTCAGAAGAGGTGATGGTTTTTATTAATGAAGAGCTTTCCTCTTTTTGTATTAATCAAAATTATATTTCTGATTTTGTTGGATCAGGTCCTGTGCAAATCTAAATTTGTATATTTGATATGATGAAAGGTCCTTTATTTTATTCAAAAATATTATTGTTTGGAGAATATGGTATAATTGAAGACTCAAAAGGGTTATCAATTCCATATAATTTTTTTAAAGGTGCCTTAAAGATTCCGGAAACACCTTCTGAAAAATCTAAAAATTCAAATTCAATTCTTTTCGATTTTTGTAATCATTTAAAAAAAATGAAAGGACTAGTAGATCTAGACTTGATTTTATTTGAAAAGCATTTAAACGAGGGTTTATATTTTGATTCTTCAATTCCTAAAGGTTATGGAGTCGGAAGTAGTGGAGCATTAGTTGCAGCAGTTTATGATAAATATTCAAATAATAAAATAACTGTTTTGGAGAATCTTACTAGAGAAAAACTACTTAAATTAAAAACTATTTTTTCAAAAATGGAATCATTCTTTCATGGAAAATCTTCTGGTTTAGATCCACTGAATAGTTATTTAAGTATTCCAATATTAATTAAATCAAAAAATGATATTAATGTTACTGGAATTCCATCTCAAAAATCTAATGGATCTGGGGCTGTATTTTTATTAGACAGCGGTCAAACGGGTTCAACTGCCCCAATGGTCAGTATTTTTATGGAAAAGATGAAATCTGACGGATTTAGAAAAATGATTTCATCTCAATTTATAAAGTATACTAATAGCTGTGTTGATAGTTTCTTAAGCGGAGATATTAAAAGCTTATTTGACAACACAAAAAAATTATCTAAAATTGTATTTGAAAATTTTAAGCCTATGATCCCTAATGAATTCCACCATTTATGGAAAAAAGGAATAGATAGTGGTTCATATTTTCTTAAATTATGTGGTTCAGGAGGTGGTGGATACATACTTGGTTTTGCCCTAGACATTGAGCAGGCAAAAAATGATTTAAAAGATTATAATTTAGAAGTTGTTTACCACTTTTAAATATGTCATTAGCAGATAAAAAAAAATCAATCCTTTTTAAGTTTCTTAGTATTTTCTCAGTAGTAAGAATTTATAATATTTTACTTATTGTTATTGCCCAATATTTAACTTCCATTTTTATTTTAAGTGAGAAAAATTTTATGGATGTTATTCTAGATTTGAATTTATTTCTAATAATTCTATGCTCTTCAATTTCAATAGCATCCGGATATATTATTAATAATTTTTACGATGAAAAAAAAGATTTGATTAATAAACCAATTAAGCATAAAATAGATGATGTAATAAAAAATTCAACAAAATTATATTTCTATTTTTTTCTAAATTTTGTAGTGGTGTTTATCGCTTTATTAATCTCTGTCCGGGCTGTGATTTTCTTTACGGTATATATTTTCTTTTTGTGGTTCTATTCACATAAATTAAAACGTATTTTATTTATCGGAAATTTATTTTATTCCCTTCTTACAATAACACCTTTTTTTGCCATCCTACTGTATTTTAAGAATTTCGACTTAATTATTGTTGCCTATGCATTATTTCTTTTCTTTATTCTTTTACTAAAGGACTTGACTAAAGATTTAAAAAATCTTGTTGGGGATTTTACCCAAAATTATCAGACAATTCCTGTAGTATTTGGAGAAGGATTTTCTAGAATAGTAATATCATTAATAACATTCATAAATATTCTTTTAATTTTTAATCTATTTATTAATTTCTCTGCAGGATTTATGGATTTATACTATGGATTCTCACTTTTATTGTTAATTATATTTATTTTAAAGCTATACAATTCCAGACAGGTTTCGGATTATTTAAATTTGCATAACATTTTAAGGTTAATCATAGTATTAGGTGTATTCTCAATTATCTTACTTGCCATTTAATTTAGTACTCAAGGTGGGAATCGAACCCACACTCTTAAAAAGAACTGGATTTTGAATCCAGCGCGTCTACCAATTCCGCCACTTGAGCATTCAGGCAAAAGTAAAAAATAATCATTATTAAATACTTTCCTTAAATTAAAATTTCTATTTTTGCTGTCCCTTATAAAATTATATATATACATTTAAAAACCAATTAAATACAGTGGCATCAGCGAATACAAAAGCAAAAATTTTTAATTGTACAAACAGTCTAGATTTAGCAAAAAATATTTCTAGTTCATTTGGTGAAAAACTTGGAAACGTAATTATCTCAAGATTTTCTGACGGAGAATTTCAACCATCGTATGAAGAATCGATTCGTGGGACTAGAATCTTTATTATAGGCTCGACTAACCCAAGTCCTGAAAACCTTATGGAAATGTTATTAATGATAGATGCAGCTAAAAGGGCATCTGCAAGACATATTACTGCTGTTATCCCTTACTTTGGTTGGGCAAGACAAGATAGAAAGGATAAGCCAAGAGTACCAATTGCTGCTAAGATGATTGCTAAGATGATTGAGTCTTCAGGCGCAACACGATTAATCACGATGGATTTGCATGCTGATCAAATACAAGGGTTTTTTCAGATACCCGTTGATCATTTATATGCATCCTCAATTTTTATACCTCATGTAATAGGTCTTAAATTAGATAATCTTTGTATCGCTTCACCTGATATGGGTGGTTCAAAAAGAGCTTATGCTTATTCTAAAAATTTAAATTGTGATGTAGTAGTTTGTTATAAACAAAGATCGAAAGCAAATATTATTTCTCATATGGAGCTAATCGGTAATGTTGAAGGGAAAAATGTAATATTAGTTGATGATATGGTAGATACCGCTGGAACATTGTCTAAAGCAGCTGATTTGTTAATTGAAAGAGGAGCTTTGAGTGTTAGAGCTATCTGTACACATGCTATTCTTTCAGGTAATGCTTACTCTAAAATTGAAGATTCAAAATTAGAAGAATTAATTGTTACTGATTCAGTTCCTAATATTAAGCCACATTCTAAAATAAAAGTGTTATCTTGCGCCGATTTATTTTCAGATGTTATGCATAAAGTGCATAATAATCAGTCTATAAGTTCAAATTTTATAATGTAAACTTTAAATAAAAATGAAATCAATTACAATAAACGGATCTAAAAGAGAAAGCGTAGGTAAGTCTTCTTCAAAAGCACTACGTAATGCTGGAAAGACTCCTTGCGTTTTATACGGAGGGGATGGACCAATACATTTCTCAGCACCAGAATTGGCATTCTCAAAATTAGTATATACCGCAAATGCATATACTGTTGTGATTGTCTTAAGTGATAATGAATCTTATTCAGCAGTTTTACAGGATATACAATTCCACCCAGTTTCTGATAAGATTATACACATAGATTTTTACCAATTATTTAACGATAAGAAAATTGCTATGGATATCCCGGTCAGAGTAGTCGGAAATGCTATAGGAGTAAAGCTTGGTGGAAATTTACAAAGAAATAAAAGAAAACTTAGAATCAAAGCTCTCCCAACAAATCTCCCGGATAATATAGAGATTGATATCTCAGAATTAAATATCGGTGACAGAGTATATATAACAGAATTAGAAAATGAAAACTATGAATTTTTACATCCTGATAATACTGTTGTGTGTCAAGTGAGAAGAGCAAGGGCTGCATTAGTTGTGGAAACTGAAGATGAAGAAGGAGAAGAAACAGCTGAGGAAGGAGAAGCTACTTCTGAAAAAGCTGAATCTTCAGACAAAAAAGAAGAGTCATCTGACGGGGATACATCTGCAGAATCTTAAGTTAATTTATAATTAATAACTAAAAAAAGCATTCTGTAATTTGTCAGAATGCTTTTTTTATTTTTGTTTACAGTAAATCATCTGCTATCATGGATAAGTTTTTAATTGTCGGCTTAGGTAACCCTGGTGAAAAGTATTACAATACAAGACATAATATTGGGTTTGAAATACTAGATTTCTATTGTAATAAATATGAATCTGAGTTTGAAACTAATCGATTAGGACAAATTTCAAAAATTTCAATAAAAGGTAGAAAAGTATTTTTGCTCAAACCAAACACTTACATGAATCTGAGTGGAAAAGCTGTAAAGTATTGGATGAAACAAGAAAATATAAAGCTTGAAAATATCCTGATTATAAGCGATGACCTTAATCTGCCACTTGGAAAAATAAGATTTAGGGCAAAAGGAAGTAACGGAGGTCATAATGGATTAGAGAATATTGAGCAAACTTTAAATTCACTTGAATATCCCAGATTAAGAATCGGAATTGGAAATAATAAAAATTCAAATCAAATTGATTTTGTTCTCGGTATCTTTAACAGTGATGAATATGATATACTTTATTCAAATTTTGATTTAATTTCAAACTCTTTACATTCCTTTGTTCTTTCAGGAATTACAGAAACGATGAATAATTTTAATAACTAAATTTTACAATTTGATTTCATTAAATATTCAAGATTATTTTGAAGATTCCCCTTCAGTTGTTACCGTTGGAACTTTTGATGGTATTCATCTTGGACACCAAAAACTTATTGATAAAGTTATTAGTATTTCTAAAAGTAAAAATTTAAGGTCAATTATTTTGACATTCAACCCGCACCCAAGAATAGTTTTAAACAATGATGCAGATATTACATTATTAACTACTCAAAATGAAAAAAATAAAATTTTCAAATCATATAATATTGATTATTTAGTGACTCAGGATTTTACAAAACCTTTTTCAAAATTATCTCCAATAGAATTTGTAAGAGATATTTTAGTAAAAAAATTAAATGTTAGGCATATTGTAACAGGATATGATCACCATTTTGGAAAAAATAGAAATGCAAATTCAAATCAACTTATAGAGTTTTCTAAAGATTTTGGATTTGATGTAACCAAGGTTGATGCATTTCACAAGAATAAAGTTTCCATTAGCTCAACAAAAATCAGAAATTTAATTATTGAAGGAAAAATAAATGAAGCGAATCAATTACTTGGGTATCAATTTATTTTAACAGGAAAAGTTGTTGGTGGATTAGGAAGAGGTAAAAGTCTTGGTTTTCCAACTGCAAATATTTTGATTGATAATTATAAGATTAAACCCGGAAATGGGGTTTATTATATTACTTCGATGTTGGATGGACAAAATATTAATGGGATGATGAATGTTGGAGTTAATCCAACATTTAAAGACAAAGGTCATTCAATCGAAATTCATTTTTTTGATTTTAAACAGAATCTGTATGATAAGCAAATATCTGTAAGAGTTATTGAAAAAATCAGAGAAGAAAAAGAATTTGATTCTGCCGATGAGTTGACCACACAGCTACAATTGGACAAAAAAAAATGTTTTGAATTAATTACTAATCTTAAAAAAACAATTTAAATTTAGATTATGCTAAAAACATCTTACATAATTGCGAACAAAGAAGGGGTTATAAAATCTCTGAAAAAAAGAAATTTTAATTCTGAAGATTTAATAGCCAAATTGATTTCTTTAGATGAAAGAAGAAAATTAATACAGACAGAATATGAAAATATGCAAGCTGAGTCAAATACTATTTCTAAAGAAATCGGACAATTATTTAAAGACGGCAATAAAGATGAAATACCAAATCTTAAGCAAAGAAGTTTAGAAATCAAGAGTTCTTCAAAAGTTCTTTCTGATGATTTAAGTGATGTAAAAAATGAAATAGAAGATATTTTGTCCCAAATCCCTAATATCCCGCATGAATGTGTTCCTGCTGGAAATTCTTCTGAAGACAATTTGGTAATATTTAATTCTAAAACTAAAGCTAACAAAGATAGTGTGATTCCCCACTGGGAATTGGCAAAAAAGTATGATTTAATAGACTTTGAATTGGGCACTAAAATCACAGGATCTGGATTTCCAGTTTATAAAGGTAAGGGAGCTAAACTTCAAAGGTCACTAATATCATTTTTCTTAGATTCAAACATCGATTTGGGATATGATGAGGTACAAGTACCATATTTAGTGAATGAGGACTCTGCCTTTGGGACTGGTCAATTACCAGATAAAGAGGGGCAAATGTATTCAGTTCCGCAGGACAATTTATTTCTTATTCCGACTGCAGAAGTACCTATAACTAATATTTTTAGAGATGAAATAATTGAAGAATCAAATTTACCAATTTTAAAAACTGGATACAGTCCTTGTTTTAGAAGAGAGGCTGGAAGTTATGGAGCCGATGTTAGAGGTTTGAATAGACTTCATCAATTTGATAAGGTTGAAATTGTTAGAGTAGAGCACCCAGAAAAATCTTATGATTCATTAAATATAATGAAAGACCAAATAAAGGGAATTATTGAAAAGTTAGAGTTACCATTTAGAATTATTACACTCTGTGGTGGCGATTTAGGTTTTACATCAGCTTTGACTTATGATTTTGAAATTTATTCTCCCGCTCAAGATAAGTGGCTAGAAGTATCATCAGTTTCTAACTTTGAAACATTTCAATCAAATAGATTAAAGATTAGGTACAGAAATGCGAAAGGTAAGACCAGCCTTGTTCACACATTAAATGGTAGTTCACTGGCATTACCAAGAGTTCTTGCAACAATACTTGAAAATTTTCAAACAAAAGAAGGAATTATTATTCCTAAAGTATTACAAGAATACACAGGATTTTCCGTAATTAAATAATTTATTTTGCGATTTGTAACGCCAAAAAAATCATTAGGTCAACATTTTTTAAATGATATAAACATTGCAAAAAAAATTGTTGAATCTTTATCTCCCTGCCAAAATACTTTAGAGATAGGACCTGGAACTGGAATTCTGACTCAATTCTTATTAAAGAAAAATAATAATTTAAAGCTCGTTGAAATTGATAATCAATCTGTTAATTTTTTAATCTTAGAGTTGAAGATTAATAAGAGTATAATTTACAACCAAGATTTCTTAAATCTAGATCTTTCAAAATTATTTGAAAACAATAATTTTTCAGTTATCGGAAATTTCCCATACAATATTTCTTCTCAAATTGTTTTTAAAATCATTGAAAATAGAAAATTAATACCTGAAATGTGTGGAATGTTTCAGTATGAAGTAGCAGAAAGAATTTGTGAAAATGAGGGTTCTAAGAAATATGGGATTATTTCGGTTATAACTCAGGCTTTTTATGAAACTAAATTATTATTTGAGGTTCCTAATAATTTTTTCTCTCCTCCACCCAAAGTAAATTCTGCTGTAATTTTACTTAAACGAAAAAAGAATTTAAAAATAGATTGTAATGAAAAATTATTTTTAAAAATTGTAAAACTTTCTTTTCAACAAAGAAGAAAAACCTTAAGAAATAGTTTAAAACAAATTAATTTAAGTGATAATTTAAGAGAACATATTATCTTTGATAAAAGACCAGAACAATTATCTGTAGATCAATTTGTTGATTTAACCAATTTGATAAACCAAGATTTAAAATATTAAACTTGAAAAAAAATGAAAAACATACAAAATTCACTCTAACAGATAATCTAATTTCTGAAACTTTAGAATTAGTTAAATTATCTGATGAAGAATCTATTGTAAAAATTTTTTCAAATTACCATCATGCCGATATAGCTGAGATTCTTGAAGAATTAAATTCTGATGAAGCAACTTATATTATTAAATTATTAGATTCAGAAAAAACATCCGATGTTCTTATGGAATTGGATGATGATTATCGTGAAAAAATTCTTAAAAACTTATCTATCCAAGAAATTGCAGAGGAAGTTGAAGAATTGGACTCTGATGATGCTACAGATATTATTTCAGAGCTTCCAGAAGAAAAACAGAAGAAAGTTATATCCAAAATTTCCGATGCTGAGCACAAAGCAGATATAAAAGAATTACTTAAATACGATGAAGATTCAGCTGGTGGTCTGATGGCGAAAGAACTTATTAAAGTAAATGAAAATTGGTCAGTAACTAGATGCGTAAAAGAAATGAGAACTCAAGCTTCTGAGGTTACTAGGGTTCATTCGGTTTATGTAGTAGACAACGACGATATTCTTTTAGGTCGGTTATCATTAAAGGATTTATTGGTTGCCGATCCAAAAACAAAAATTAAGTCCATTTACAAAAAAAATGTTGATCATGTATTTGATACTGATACTACTGAATCAGTCGCTAGCACGATGCAAAAGTATGATCTTGGTGCAATTCCGGTTGTAAATAAAAAAAAGAAATTATTAGGAAGAATTACTATTGATGATATAGTAGATTTAATAAAAGAAGAAGCTGAAGAGGATTACCAATTAGCTGCTGGTATTTTACAAGATGTAGATGTAGATGATTCAATTTTTGAATTGACTCGAGCTAGACTTCCATGGTTAATCGTTGGTCTGATTGGAGGTGTTGGCGCTGCTTTTGTAATGGGTGGATTTGATGAAATTTTACTTCAGCATAAGATCTTATTTTATTTTACTCCTCTTATTGCGGCTATGGCTGGAAATGTTGGCGTTCAATCAAGTGCAATAATTGTTCAGGGATTGGCAAATGATGAAATAAAGGGTAGTATTAATAATAGATTATTTAAGGAAACTCTATTATCGACTCTCAACGGGGTAATTTTAGCCGGATTACTATTCCTGTTTATTTATTTTTGGCAAGGTGAGATAGATATTGCTTTAGCTTTATCAATCGCTTTGGTGGCAGTTGTTATTGTTGCAGGTATTATAGGTACTTTTATTCCACTATTTTTAAATAAAAGAGGTATTGACCCGGCAATTGCTACTGGTCCTTTCATAACCACAAGCAATGATATATTTGGTATTTTAATTTACTTTATGGTAGCCAAACTAATTCTTCAAATCTAGATGAAAAATATTCTCGTATTGTGTACAGGTAATTCGTGCAGAAGTCAAATGGCTCATGGCTATCTCAGAAAACTATTAGTTAAACAAGCGAACATTTATAGTGCTGGAATAGAAAAACATGGTCTCAATCCCTATGCTGTTTCAGTAATGAAAATGGATTGTGTTGATATTTCAAGTAACTCGTCTAATTTGATTGATGAATATATGGCGATTGAATTTGATTATATTATAACTGTTTGTGATAATGCCAATGAAACTTGCCCATACATTCCTTCAAAAAATGCTGTAAGAATTCACAAAAATTTTCAAGATCCATCAGCTATAAAAATTGAAGATGAGGATGAGAAAATAAGCCAGTATGTCAACTGCAGAGATGAAATAAAGGATTTCTGTATCGATTTTAAGGAAAAAAACTTCTAAATATAATTTTCAAGATTTTTTCCTGAAAGATGAACAATACTCCAGCCTTCAACAATTTTAGCCCCTCTATTTTTATAAAATTCAATCGCGTTTATATTCCAGTCTATAACATTCCAAGAAATTCTTTTGGCTCCGGATTCTTTACCATGAAAAATTACTTTATCAAAAAGTTTACTTCCAATTCCTTGACTACGCATTTTTTTAGTAACGACAAGATCTTCTAAATGTAAAGTCTTTCCTTTCCATGTAGAAAATCTATTATAAATAATTGCTGCACCAACAATTTTTTTATCAGCCTCGGCAACAAAACAATGAAACAGTGGATTTTTATATTCAAAACCCATTTTTTGAAGACCTCTTTCATCAATTTCAACTTCGTCAGGTTCCTTTTCAAAAATTGCCAATTCTACTATCAAATTATGTACTTGTTTCATGTCTTCCTTAACAGCATTTCTTATTTTAATTTTCATAACTTTAAAGTAATTATTTTCTTTCTCAAGAAAAAACATTACTATAAATATGTTGAATAAAAATCAAACTCTTGGTGAATTCATTATTAAAAACCAGACATCTTTTAAGTATTCATCTGGTGAGCTGTCAAGTTTAATTAATTCTATTCGATTAGCTGCTAAAGTTGTAAACCATGAGGTTAATAAAGCCGGTTTAGTAGATATAATTGGACCAACTGGAGAAGAAAATATACAGTCAGAAAAACAACAGAAACTAGATGTTTATGCTAACGAAAAATTTATAAATACTCTGGTTAATAGAAATATTGTTTGTGGCATTGCTAGCGAGGAAGAACAAACATTTATAAGCATCAACAGTAATGATAAAAACAATCAAAATAAATATGTTGTACTGATAGACCCTTTGGACGGATCCTCAAACATTGATGTTAATGTTTCTGTTGGAACAATTTTTTCAATATACAGACGAAAAAGCAAAATAGGAACAGAGGTGTCAATTGAAGATTTTCTTCAGTCAGGTAGATTTCAAGTAGCAGCTGGATATATAATATATGGAACTTCTACAATGCTATTTTATACAACCGGAAACGGGGTAAATGGATTTACTCTTAATCCTGCTATAGGAACTTTTTATCATTCTCATTCGAATGTACAAATCCCAAAAAATGGAAATATATATTCTATAAATGAGGGTAATTATCTTCAATTCCCTGATTATGTTAAAAAATACATTAAATTTTGCCAAGAAGAAGAGAACGAAAGACCATTTACCTCTAGATATATCGGTTCATTAGTTTCAGATTTTCATAGAAATATGATAAAGGGTGGTGTTTTCTTATATCCCCAAACTGCAAAAAACCCCAACGGAAAATTAAGATTACTTTACGAATGTAATCCAATTGCATTCATTTGTGAGCAAGCTGGGGGTTTAGCAATAAATGGAGAAAAAAATATTTTGGACATTGAACCTAAAGAGCTTCACCAAAGAACACCTTTTTATTGTGGAAGTGAAAAAATGATTCAACAATTTCAAAAATTCATATAGATCAATTCTTTGAATTTTAGTTTTTCTAATATATTTGCCCAAAAATTTATTTGGTGACAAATAAAAGTTTTTTCACAAATTTTGAAGAGTCTTTAATTTTACAAAGACTCTGGAATTTTATTGCCCAAAACAAAATAATTAAGATTAAAGGTTTATTGGGGTCTTCATTATCTTTTTATTGTTCCGCAATTATAAAAAAGTCTTTAAAACCATCTTTATTTGTTTTTAATACCAAAGAAGAGTCCTTATATTTTTTGAATGATATAGAAACACTTAATCCCGAAAAGAAAATTTTTTACTTCCCAGAAATTTCAAAGGAATCATACAACGATAAGGAACCTAACAACTATAATTTACTACAAAGAACCGAGGTAATCGAACATCTAAATTTTTCAAAAAATAAAAATTCAATAATAGTAACTCATATTAATGCAATTGCAGTAAATCAAATAAATAAGAAAGAGATTAAAAAAAATTCGATTAATTTAAAATTGAATCAAAATATTTCTTTTGACAAACTTAATGAACAATTATTTGAATTAGAATTTAGAAGGGAAGATTTTGTACTTGAGCCAGGTGAGTTTGCTGTCAGAGGAGGTATATTAGATATTTTTCCTTATTCGAGCCAAACCCCATTTAGAATCGAATTTTTTGGAGATGAAATCTCAAGAATTCGTTCATTTGATATTGAATCTCAAAGGTCAGATCAGAATCATACATCAGTCAAAATAATTTCTAATATTCAGGTTTCAAATGAATCAAAGAATATTCAAAATATATTTCAAATTCTTTTTAATGACACAACTATATTCTTTCAAAGTTTAAAATCATTTAATTCACAACTAGAAAGAATAATAGATTCAGCAAAAGTAAATTATGAGAATTGTTCAAATAGACATGAATTTGTTAGTCCCGAAAATTTATATGTCAACTTAGATTTGGTTAATCAAAAACTTCAAAATTTTAAAATTATTGAATTCAATTCGATTAGCTCAAAAGTTGATTTCAAAATTAACATTCAGCCTCAACCTTCATTCAATAAAAGTTTTAATCTTCTCTTTGGAAATATTATTAAAAAGAAACAACAGGGTTATAAAGTAAATCTATGTTGTACAAATAATCAGCAAAAAAACAGATTAAGACAAATATTTGAAGATTTAGATAATGATGGTATTATTGAACCTGTTGTTCTTCCGTTATCGGCTGGATTTATTGATTCAGATAATAAGATTATTTATTATACTGATCATCAGATTTTTGAAAGATACCATAAGTTTAAGTTTAGAAAAAGATTTAATAATAAACTATCTATTGCTTTAAAACAATTAAATAATCTTAGTAAAGGAGACTATGTTACACATATTGACCACGGCATTGGAAAATTTGGCGGCCTACAACAGATTGAAATTGACGGAAAAATGCAAGAGTCAATAAAAATTATTTATGGCGAAAGAGATGTTTTATTTCTCAGTGTTCACGCTATACACAAGATTTCAAAATATAATGGTAAAGACGGAAAAGTTCCAAGATTATATAAATTAGGAAGTAAAGCATGGGCTTTGTTAAAACAAAAAACTAAGAAAAACGTAAAAAAAATAGCATATGATTTAATCAAGGTTTACGCAGAAAGAAAACAAAAAAAAGGATTTAAATACGATAAAGACAGCTATTTACAAAATGAGCTTGAGGCCTCATTTATTTATGAAGATACAGAAGATCAGATAAAGGTAACCCAAGAAATCAAGAATGACATGCAAAGTGAACAACCAATGGACAGGTTAGTGTGCGGAGATGTAGGATTTGGAAAAACTGAATTAGCAATTAGAGCTGCATTTAAAGCTGTTGATAACAACAAACAAGTAGCAGTATTAGTTCCAACAACCATTTTAGCCTTTCAGCATTTTAAGACTTTTTCATCTAGGCTCGAAGAACTGCCTGTTTCGGTTGATTACCTAAACAGATTCAAAACTAATAAAGAAAAATCAATAATAATCAAAAATTTAAATGAGGGTAAGATTGATATTATTATTGGTACACATCAATTAGTTAATGATAAGCTCAAGTACAAAGATTTAGGTTTATTGATTATTGATGAAGAACAAAAGTTTGGTGTTGCTGTTAAGGACAAGCTAAAATCAATTCGAAAAAATGTTGATGTCTTAACCCTCTCTGCAACACCTATTCCAAGAACGCTTCAATTTAGCTTAATGGCTGCTAGAGATTTATCTTTAATTACAACCCCACCACCAAACCGATATCCAATTGAGACATCTGTGATAAGATTTGATGCAAATATTATTTCTCAATCAATAAGATATGAGATAGAAAGAGGGGGCCAAGTTTTTTTTGTGAATAATAAAATTCAAAATATAGAAGAGATATCAAGTCTTCTTCAAAACTTAATACCTGAAGCTCGTATAGCAGTAGCTCATGGAAGATTAAACGGAAAAACATTAGAATCATTAATGATAAAATTCATAAATAGAGAATTTGATGTGCTTGTTAGTACTACTATTATTGAAAGTGGTCTTGATGTGCCAAATGCAAATACTATATTTATAAATAATGCGAATAATTTTGGATTAAGCGATTTACATCAAATGAGAGGGCGAGTTGGAAGAAGCAATAAAAAAGCCTTTTGTTATTTAATAACCCCAGAATATTCCAACATGACAGATGAGGCAAAAAAAAGAATTACTGCCCTTGATTATTATTCCGAACTAGGCAGTGGTTTTAATATCGCAATGAAGGACTTAGAAATACGTGGTGCCGGCGATTTGTTAGGTGGTGAACAAAGTGGATTTATCAATGAAATGGGTTTTGAAACATATCAAAAAATACTTGACGAGGCTATAAACGAATTAAAAGAAGACAGTTTTAAAAACCTTGATTTAGTAAAAAATAAATTTTCCAAAAAAGTGAATTTGGTTTTTGAAACAGATCTTGAATTGATGTTCCCAAACAACTATATTAATTCAAGTACTGAGAGACTTAATCTTTACACTCAATTAAATAAGATTTGTGAATTAGAAGAATTAAACTCATTCAAATTAGAACTAACTGATAGGTTTGGAACTTTACCAAATGTAGTAGTTGAATTACTTAATAGTCTAGAGTTAAGATGGCTTGCTGCAGCATTGGGATTTGATAAAATTGTGTTGAAAAAAAATATCCTAATTTCCTACGTGATGAATTTCGATTCAGATGACCAAAAGAAAAAGCTTGATAAATTATTTGACTATTCTAATTCAAATCCAAATTCAATTTCTTTTTCTCAGAAAAAATTAGCGGACGGTGATAGATTTATAGTTAAAATTAAAAATATTGATTCAGTATCAAAGGCAATTAAAGTATTAGAAGATATTAATACTTAATCGGAAAAAATAATACTGCTACCTTCCTTTTTAACACTAAACTCTATCTCTCTACCAAAAATCATTGGAAAATTTTCTTCTCCATGACCAGCAGGAAAATCAAATGCAACAGGAATATTATAGTCACTTATAATTTCTAAAATCAATTCATTTAAGTTTCTTCCAAACGGAGTTGTATTTTTTCTTAAATCTGTAAAATCCCCAACAATTATACCTTTTAAATTATCAAAATACCCAGCTCTTTTTAGGGAATAAAGCATCCTATCAATATGATATAAATATTCTCCGAGGTCTTCAATAAATAAAATTTTTCCGTCAGTATTTATTGATGATTTTGATCCAAGAAGGCAATGAAGAAGTGTTAGGTTACCACCCACTAATTGTCCTTTTGTGTCTCCTTCTATATTGTATGAGTTTCCTTTTATCTGGTAGGATAATTTTTCTCCAAATAGTGTTTTTTTCAGCAATAATACAGACTCATTATTGTAAATATCCAATTCGTTTAAGCTTTTACACATAATTGCATGAATTGATTCACTATTCTCAATGTGCAAATCACTATGAATGGCCGTAATATCAGAATATCCAACTATCCATTTTGGATTTTGCTTAAATTTTTCAAAGTTCAAATTATCAATAACTCTCATAGCTCCATAACCCCCTCTTGCACACCAAATTGCTTTAACAGATTCGTCATCAAGTGCCATTTGAAAATCTAGAGTTCTTTCTTGATCAGTCCCAGAAAAGTGCCCTATATCATTAAAAACATTCTTGCCCACAATTACATTTAACCCCCAGTTTTTTAATAATTCTTTGGCCTTGTGAATATAATTGTCATAATTCTTTAACACCCCTGAAGGTGCTACAATAGCTACTGTGTCTCCTTTCGTTAAATATTCGGGTTTTATCAATTTATTATTTATGCTAGTTTGTGATGATAATTTTAAGGTAAAATTCAAAGATAGTATTAAGAAAATTAGACCGAATTTTAACTTCATAATACCACTTTTAAAATTAATAAGAAGTTATATTTTACTTCATATTTATAATCATAAATGATTACTTTTACTAATATAAAAAATATTCTTGAGTAAAACTTATACCATTACTGCGGCACTTCCTTACACCAATGGTCCAATTCATATTGGTCATTTGGCTGGTGTTTATATTCCTGCAGATATTTATGCAAGATTTTTAAGAATCACCGGAAACGATGTTATTTATATTTGTGGTAGTGATGAACATGGTGTTCCTATAACTATCAAAGCCAAAAAAGAAAATAAATCACCCCAGGAAATTGTTGATAGATATCACCAAAATATAAAGCAATCTTTTTTTGAATTTGGAATTTCATTTGATAATTACTCAAGAACTTCATCAAAAACACACCACCAAACAGCATCTGATTTTTTTTTAAAATTGTTTGAAAATGGTTCTTTTGAAGAGATAATATCGGAGCAATTTTATGATCAAGAGGAAGGGCAATTTTTAGCTGATAGATTTATAATTGGTACATGTCCAAAATGTGGTTTTGAAGAATCCTATGGGGATCAATGTGAAAAGTGTGGTACCAGCCATAACTCAAGCGATTTAATTAATCCTAGATCTTCGATTTCAGGGAATAAACCTTCTCTAAAATCAACAAATCATTGGTATTTAAAACTTGATGAGTTTCAAGGATTTTTAGAGCAATGGATTTTAAAAGAAAACAAAGATTATTGGAAATCAAATGTATATGGTCAATGTAAATCATGGCTTGATGACGGTTTAAAACCAAGAGCAGTTACAAGAGATTTGGATTGGGGTGTGCCTGTACCAGTGAAAGGAGCAGATGGAAAAGTATTGTATGTTTGGTTCGATGCACCAATTGGTTATATTTCTTCAACAAAAGAATGGGCACATGAAAATAAAAAGGACTGGAAAAAATATTGGAAAGATGATAAAACACAGTTAATTCATTTTATCGGAAAAGATAATATAGTATTTCATTGCATAATATTTCCATCTATGTTAAAAGCACATGGTGATTTTATTTTCCCAAAAAATGTCCCAGCAAATGAGTTTTTGAATTTAGAAGGTTCTAAAATTTCAACTTCAAAAAATTGGGCTGTGTGGCTACCCGAATATTTAAAAGATTTTCCTGACAAACAGGACGTTTTAAGATATGTTTTGACAATAAATGCACCTGAAAATAAAGATAATGACTTTACATGGAAAGATTTTCAAAATAGAAATAATGGAGAGTTAGTTTCAATTTTAGGAAATTTTATAAACCGTGTGGTTGTATTGACAAAAAAATATTATCAATCCATAATTCCAACTAAAAACAAATTATTTGATGCAGATAAATTGGCATTAAAATTAGTTAATCAATCAATAATTAATGTAGAGTCACATTTAAACAATTTTAAATTTAGAGATGCTTGTTCTGAATTTATGAATATTGCTAGAATTGGTAATAAATATTTAGCGGACGAAGAACCTTGGAAAAAAATTAAGGATGATCCTGAAAGGGTTAAGACAATAATATTTCTATCACTACATATTTCATCTGTTCTAGGTGTCGTTTCAGAACCATTTTTACCTTTTACTTCAAAAAAAATTAAAAGTATATTACAATCTAATAATCACGAAATGAAATGGTCTTGGGATAATTTAAAAAACAATGATTTTTTGATTTCTGAAAATCTTAAAATTAACGAACCTAAGTTACTATTTAGTAGAATAGAAGATTCAGAGATTCAAAAACAAATTGATAAGTTAAATAAAAACAATTAAGACTTTGTTTCCTTATATTTTGTTTCTTCTAAAATAACCTTTGCAATAATTTCTCTCATTATCTCAGAGGTCCCAGCACCGATTGTGCCAACCCTACAATCCCTATACATTCTAGCTAGAGGATATTCTTCGCTGAATCCATTTCCACCAAAAAACTGAAGACATTCTGTTGCAACTTTTTCATGTAATTCCGTCACTAATAACTTTGCCATTGAACAAAGTTTAACATCATAAATCTTTTTATTGTATAAATCACAACAATAGTATCCAAATACTTTTACCGATTCAATTTGAGAAGATAAAGTTGCTATTTTGTGTCTCAAAACTTGAAATTTATCGATGGTTTGACCAAATGATTTCCTTTCTTTCATATACTTAATAGATTCAGAAATTGCTAACTCCATTGCTCCTATGCAGCTTGGAACAAAAATTAGTCTCTCTAGTTGAAGACCATTCATTAAGTAATAAAAACCCTTGCCTTCTTCACCGATTAAATTCTCCTTTGGAACTTTAACATTATCAAAGCTAATTTCAGCAGTGTCAGATGCATGCCAGCCAAGTTTATCAATTTTAGTTCTATTTATACCGTCAGAATTAAGGTCTACCACTATAAGACTTATACCTTTAGTACCAGCACTTGGATTGGTCTTACAAACAGTCACAACAAAGTCCCCGTAAACTCCATTAGTTATGTATGTTTTTGATCCATTTAACACATAATAATCTCCTTTATCTTCGGCCCTTGTTTTAATATTTTTTACATCTGATCCTGCATCGGGCTCAGTAATTCCGATACAGCCAATTAGATCTCCAGAAATAATTCCAGGCAGATACTTTTCTTTTAGAAATTCACTTCCATATTTTAAAATATAAGGAGAAGACATGGACTGTACTACTTGCTGTGTAATAACAAAACCTCCGGAGTTCATTTTTGACATTTCTTCAAATAAGATTACTTCAAAAAAGAAATCAAGCTCAAAACCACCATACTTTTCAGGATAAGTCAGACCCAAAAAACCTTGTTCGCCCATTTTTTTCCAAATGTCCTTAGGAATTTTTTGCTCAGACTCCCATTTATTAATATTTCCCTTTACCTCTTTGTTTAGGAAATCTCTAAGACTTTCTCTAAACATTTCATGTTCATTTGTAAAATAATTCATAATAGTTATTTTTTACACCCTCTTTTTAATAGAGTGATTTTACCCAAATTATTATTGTCGCCAATAGTTATTTTAAGCTCTTTATATTTTGGATAACGAATAAGAATCTCTTTAATGTTTTCAGAAATTTCTAATTCAAAATACCCGTCAAAGTTTGACAATATAAGCTCATTATTTGTGCTATTTTTATCAAATATTACCTCTGCTCCTGGTAATGGTAAATTGGTTTTACAATCGATTACTATTCCGCTAATTAATTTATTCGAAAAAAGAGAAATAGAAATTAAAAAGATAAAAATTGAAATATTTATTTTTTTAATCATTACAAATATTTATTCCCAAATTACCTTATCATTTGAATGGTGCCATTCATCATACTTTCTCATATACATTTTATCAACGTTACCTCTTTTAATTTTCATTGTTGGGGTAAGTATTTCATTTTGAGGAGTCCATTCATCTTTACATATTACTATTGTTGAAACCCTCAAATAATTGAAAAGAGTTGAATTAACAGATTCTAACTTATTTTCTAATCTTTCAATTAATTCTTCTTTTTCTAATTTTTTTCCTAGGTCAGAAATATTAACAAGCATTATTGGTTGTGGAACACCTAAGCCAACAATACACATTTGGCCAAAATACTCAACTTCACCAAATTTTGCTTCAATTTTAGCCGGGTCTATAAACTCCCCTTTGCTTGTTTTAAATGTGTCCTTTACTCTTCCCGTTATGTATAGATGTCCATCGGCGTCTATTTTTCCTTTGTCTCCTGTGTATAACCATCCGTTTTTAATTGTTCTATTGGTTGTTTCAATGTCATTGTAATATCCCACCATTACATATGGTCCTCTCATTAATACTTCTTCCGTTTCCTTGTCAATCTTAATCTCTACATTTGGTTGCACTGTTCCAACTGATCCCGGTTTATTGAAATTTGATCCGGGAATTTGAGTGGTTATAGCACAATTTTCTGTCATTCCGTAACCTATAGTAATATTTACACCAATTTTTCTAAACCAGTTTCTTTGTGCAACTTGCATTGCAGCAGCACCCGATATAATAACCTTGGCATTTGATAATCCAAGACTTTTTCTAATTTTCTTTTTAATAACCGATGATAAAAAAGGAATAGATAATAATAAGTCAAGTTTTTTCTGACTGAATTTAGATAATATTCCAAGTTGAAACTTTGTATAGATTCTTGGTACACCAAAAAATACAGATGGTTGAACATCAGATAAATTTTTAACGAATGTATCAATTGATTCAGTAAAAGAAATAACACCACCATTTTTAAAGGTTGTAAACTCGATTGCTATTCTTTCTGCAATATGATTCATGGGTAAATAAGAAAAAAACGAATTATTTCCTTCAAAATCTACACAAAGAGGGTTATATTCTTCGGTATACATCACGTCTGTATTTTGATTGATATCATATGTTAAAACAACCCCTTTTGGATTTCCGGTTGTCCCTGATGTAAAGATAATGGTCCATGTGTCATCAGCATTGGGGTGATAATTCTCTTTTTGGGGTTCAAATTGATTTATAAATTCATCCCATTGATATCCGGTTTCAATCTTAGAATTTCCTTCATAGTGTGGAAAAGCAATAATTGGCATTTCTTCAGAAACACCTTTTTTTATTTCTTCCCAGTCTTCAACTTTACCCATAAAAAGAGCTTTGACATCACCAAATTCAAGCAAGTTTTTAATTTCATTTGACTTCAAATTTGGAAAAAATGGTACTGACACATATCCAGACATAATAATAGCCAAATCAGCTATAATCCACTCACGGCAATTCTTTGACATTAATCCTATGTGACTTCCTTTAGGCAGTCCTAGGCTTTTGAGTCCCGTTGCTAGTTTTCTTGCCATTAAACCAACCTGGCCCCACGTATATACTTCCCATTCATCTCCGAAGGGTTGTCTTAGGAAAGGTTTGTCTCTAAGCTTTTCTTCCCAGTCATAAAATTTAAAATGATATTTTTTACTACTTGACATCTTTAAGTTTGTTTTGAAATGGACTAACAAATTACAAAATTGTCTTATTTTATTATGAATAATTCAATTATTATTTATTAAAAAATCATTTTGATAATTAAAGCATTTAATTTTTCAATTTTTGATAAAATTATTAATTACTCTTAAAATTAAAATTGTTAAATTGTTTGTTCAAGATTTAACTCCCCAATAAATGGAAGAAATAAATTCTAAAATTGATGTGCTAAGCTCAAAATATATTGAAAATTATGCTTCAATGAAAAAAATTATTTTGAAGCTAGAATCCTATTTTGAATTATCAAAAAACGAAGGGAGTAAGGAAAAAATCAAAAGAGCTAGAAAGAGAAATAAATTATTAGCAAGGGAAAAAATAGACCTTCTTTTAGATAAAAATAAACCAAGTATAGAGCTTATGTCTTTAGCTGGCTTAAAACATGAAAGTGGGTTTGGAGCTGGTGGAACAACAGTGGTTGTATTAGGTTATGTATCTGGTGTTTTATGCTTAATAAATGCCAATGTTGCTACTAGAAAAGCAGGAGCTATAGATTATGCAACAAGTTTAAAAAACTTGAGGCTTTCACAGATTGCCTCAGAAAATAAATTACTAACTATTAACCTTGTTGAAAGCGGAGGTGCTAATCTTCCAGATCAAGACAGGGTATTTAATAATTATGGAAAATTTTTCATGGAGATGTCCCAGAGATCCAAAGAAGGAGTACCTTCAATTTCTGTTGTTTTTGGAAATGCAACGGCAGGAGGAGCATATGTGCCGGGAATGTCTGATTATACGATAATGCAAAAAAATAATGCAAAGGTATTTCTTGCTGGACCTCCACTCGTAAAAATGGCAACTAATGAAGATGCTAATGATGAAGAATTGGGTGGTGCATTAATGCATAGTAGTATCTCTGGTGTTTCAGATTTCTTAGCCGAAGATGAAAAGCATGCACTAGAAATAGCAAGAGATTTAGTTTCAAAAATTTCTCCAAATAAAACTAAACAAACTGACTATGAAAAAGATGCTCTAATGCCCAGATTTGTTGAAGATGAAATATTGGGTATTATACCATCAAACTTAAAAAAGCCATTTGATATCCGTGAATTGATTATGAGATTTATTGATAGCTCTGAGTTTTCAGAATTTAAAGAAAATTATGGAAAAACAATGTTATGCTGCTGGGCCAAGATTAATGGCTATCCGGTTGGTATAATAGCAAATAATGGAGTCATATTTATTGAATCAGCTCGTAAA
>CABYIO010000004.1 GCA_902519075.1 uncultured Bacteroidota bacterium
AAAAGTAGAATAAATAGAATTTAAAGGCTGTGAACTCCTTTTGAATCTAATCCAGTAATATATGAATTGTATTCCACCGAATTTTTAGCATATATTTCATCATATTTTGATTTCAATTTTATTGCTTCATTATAATTTTTAACAAATGAAAAAACCGAAGGACCAGATCCTGAAATTGAACAACAAATAGCTTTATTAGATTCCGAAATATTTTTTATTTCCTTAAAAAAAGGCACATGTTCAGTCCTGTAATTTTCAACCAAGTAGTCTTTTAATATCAATCTCATTAAATCAAAATCCCCCGTATGAAGTGAATGAATAAATCCTCCTATTGATGCTAATTGCTCTGATGCAATTTTTAAGTCAACTGTTTTTGGTAAAACATCTCTTGAATCTGATGTTTTAATTTCTAATAGAGGGTGGTGAATAATAGCATATAAATTTTTAGGAACTGGAAGCTCAATTACATTGTAATTTTCACGATTGTTCACAAGTATTAAACCCCCGTATAATGAAGAAGCAACATTATCAGCAGGGGCAGTTTTACTTGAAACAAACTCCCCTTGCATAGCAAATTTTAAAAGCTCTTGTTTTTTCAATGGACTTCCTAATAATTCGTTTATTCCGTAAACAGCTCCAACAGCAGATGCAGCACTACTACCAATACCGCTTCCAGGCTTTATATTTTTATTTATTTCAATATCAAAACCACTGTTAATATTTAAAAAATCTAACATAGACTGAGCTGCAACTGAAGCTGTATTCATTTCATTGGATAATGGAACTTCATAACCATTTACTTTTATAATATTTACCTTATTTGAATTTGATTCACTAATAAATAATTCATCTCCAAAACCATCAATAGAAAATCCCAAAACATCAAAACCGCAACAGACGTTTGAGACACTGGCAGGAGAAAAAACTTTAATTGAATTCATTACGAAAATCTTATGATAAATTTAACTTAAATAATTTTCAATGGTATATGCAAATATCTAAGTTTGATATCATATTAAAAAAAATAAAAATGAAAAAACTAAACTATCTATTACTAACCACACTTTTATTATTCTTTTCATTTTCAATAAATGCGCAAACTGTTGATGAAATTATTGAAAATTACATTGAAAATACTGGAGGTGCTGATAACTGGGCTAAAGTAAAGTCAGTAAAGATGAATATAACTGTTAATCAAATGGGTATGGAAATCCCAATTGAACAATACCTTTCATCTGAAAGAACATATTCCAAAATATCTATTCAGGGACAGGAAATTAAACAAGGAGTGTTTGACGGAGAAACTTTGTGGTCAACAAATTTCATGTCAATGAAAGCAGAAAAAAGTGACCAAGAAGACGTTCAAATTGTCAAAAATGAACTTGCTGAGTTTCCGGATCCTTTTTTAAATTATAAAGAAAATGGATTTACTGCTGAATTAATGGGTACTGAAGCTGTTGATGGATCTGACACTTTTAAAGTTAAACTAACTAAAAAGCCTATGGTAGTTGATGGAGAGGAAGTTCCAAACGTTTCAATATATTATTTCGATACTGAAAATTTTGTTCCAATAATGATGCATGAAGAAGTTATGAGTGGTCCTGGAAAAGGAATGATAATGGAAGCTAAAATGAGTGACTACCAGGAAGTTGAAGGATTATACATGCCTTTTTCATTGTCACAAGGGGTGAAAGATCAGCCCGGCCAACCATTGACTATAACTTCAATAGAATTAAATGTCAAAGCTGATGACAGTGAATTTAAATTTCCCGAAACAGAAACAGAATTACAAGAAAACAATTAAATCTTAAACAATGCTTAATAAATTAACTACTTGGCTTAGTGGTATGGCGCTACTATGTATATCATTGAGTCTGTTTTCACAGGAAAAAAAAGAAATAAAACTTGAAAATTATTTTGGAGATTTAAGTGCAAGACAAATTGGTCCTGCTGTTATGAGTGGTAGGATTAGTGACATGGAAAATCATCCAACTAATCCCATGATTATATATGCTGGTTCTGCGGGAGGTGGTGTTTGGAAATCAAATGATGCAGGAACAACTTTTTATCCAATTTTTGATGATCATGCACAATCAATTGGAGCTGTTGAGCTAGATCCAAATGATCCTGACAATACAATTTATGTTGGTACTGGAGAACCATGGCCAAGAAATAGTGTATCGATTGGGGATGGTTTGTACAAATCAAATGATGGAGGAAATAATTGGAAAAAAATCGGACTTGAAAATTCTGAAAGAATTGCAAATATAATTGTGAACCCGGCAAACTCAAATGAGATATATGTTGCTGTTCTTGGTGCACTTTGGTCAGACAGTAATGAAAGAGGGGTTTACAAATCAAATGATGGTGGGGAAACATGGGAGAATATTCTATTTCTAAATAATTCTACTGGTTGTGCTGATCTAGCTATGGATCCATCTAATCCAAAAATTTTATATGCGTCAATGTGGGAGTTTAGAAGAACAGCATGGTCATTTAATTCGGGTGGAGATAATAGTGCTTTGTACAAATCAACTGATGGAGGTGAAAACTGGAGTAAAATTCATAATGGATTTCCTAAAGGAAAGCTCGGTAGATTAGCTATTGGGGTTGCAAAGTCTAACCCAAATATATTATACACCGTTATTGAATCGGAAAAAAATGAAGATAAAGGACTGTATAAAAGTACTGATGGTGGCGAAAATTGGGAGCAAAAGAATAATGATTTTGGAATAACCGTAAGGCCATTTTACTTTTCACGTATCGTAGTAGACCCTAAAGACGAAGATATTGTTGTAAAAGCTGGATTATATGGATCAATTTCTAAGGATGGAGGAGAGACATTTGAAGATTTAGGAAATATGCACGCTGATATACATGATATGGTATTTGACATTAATAATTCTGATATAATGTATGTTGGAACAGATGGAGGAGTATATAGATCTTGGAATAAAGGAGTTACAATGGAAATTGTAGAAAACCTACCTCTCTCCCAATTTTATCATATCAGTGTTGACAATGAAGAGCCTTATAATATTTATGGGGGACTTCAAGATAATGGTTCTTGGTACGGACCATCATTTGCAGCAGGTGGTATTTCTGCTAAACACTGGAATGCAGTTGGTCAAGGTGATGGATTTAGGGTATTAAGACATCCCAGCAAAAATATTATATACTCTGAAATGCAGGGTGCTGAAAATGTATGGAGATATGACGTGGATAATAATTTGGTAAAAACAATTCAGCCTCTTCCAGTTGATGGATATAAAGAATATAGATTTAATTGGAATACTCCAATTGAAATAAGTAAAAATAATTCAGACCGACTATATATTGGCAGTCAATATGTTCACAGATCAAACGATACTGGAAATACTTGGGAAATTATTTCTCCTGACCTAACTACTAATGATCCAACAAAACAGAATCAAGAAGATTCTGGAGGTTTATCTATGGATAATTCAGGTGCTGAAAATCATACAACAATTTTTACTATTACAGAGTCACCGGTTAACGAAAATATAATTTGGGCTGGAACAGATGATGGAAACATCCAAGTAACAAAAAGTGGGGGGAAAAGTTGGAAAAATGTAATAGGAAATGTTTCTGGTGTACCTAAAAATACATGGGTTTATCACATCGAAGCAAGTGTACATGACGAGAATACAGCATATGCTGTATTTGATGGGCATACATCAGGAGACATGAAAGCTTATGCTTACAAAACAAAGGATTTAGGAAAAACTTGGACTAATATTATTCCTAATGATGATGTTATAGGTTTTACTAGAAATATTCAAGAAGATTATAAAAATCCAAATCTTCTGTTTTTGGGAACTGAGCTTGGATTGTATATTACAATTAACGGTGGGGATAGTTGGTCAAAATTTACAAAAAATGTCCCTCCTGTTGCTATACACTACATTGAGCTACAGAGTCAAACTAATGATTTGGTTATGGGTACACATGGTCGTGGTGTGATTATAATTGATGATATTTCTCCGCTAAGGGAAATTAATGAAGAGAATCTTTCAAATAAATTATATTTTTTCGAAAGAGATCAATTTGAAATTCAAGAATTTGGTGGTTTTTCAGATAGCTTTGGTAGAGAAACTCAGTTTTTTGGAGCAAACCCATCATTAAGTTGTGAAATTCAATATTTACTTCCTAAAAGGCATACATTTGGAAAAATGAGTATGGAGATTCAAGATATGGATGGAAATAAAATTACAACCCTAAATCCAGGTAAATCCAAAGGTATTAATACTGTTAAGTGGAGCTATAACATGAGAACTCCAAAAATTGCAAAAGCAAAAACCTTAAGTTTTGGAGGATTTACATCACCTACTGTTCCTGCTGGTGATTATAAAGTGGTTGTCAAGAAAGGTAGAGATACATTTGAAAAAAAAATTAATGTATGCTATAAAAATAATGCTGGGCTTAGTGATGATGACAGAAAATTTCAGTATGAAACAGTTATTAAATTATTTAATATGACTGAAGAACTTGCTTACATGGTTTACGTTATAGATGAGCTAATTTCAAATGAAAATACAGATGATCCGATTAAATCAAAGCTAAATGAGTTAAAAAAGTCGTTAGTTATCACAACTGGTGATAATTATGTAGGCGCTGCGAAAAAACAATTAAGGGAAAAAATGGCAGATCTTTATTCAAAAGTTGCATCAAGCTATGATAAACCTTCAGCTAATGAGCTAGATAATTTAGCACTTATTGAAGAAGGAATGAAATCGGCAAATAAAAGATATTCAAAAATCATTAAAAAGATTAATCCTGAATTAATGCCCGATAAAACCTTTGATAATTTTATAAATGAATAATTAAATTAAAAAAGACCTGATTAAATCAGGTCTTTTTTTTATTAGAATCTTTTGTCTTCGATTGAAAATATGTTTATTAATTTTAAAGAATATCAATAATCGTGAGAGAATTAAAACTTTTAATATTATATGTTTTTATGATTCAATCGTGTTCATTTACAATAGATGAACCCAAACTTGGAGAATATAGAGCTGAGATAAAAACTAAAGACGGTTCGATACTGCCGTTTAAATTTGTGTTACTTAATGAATCTGATAAATTAATAATGAAAGTTGAAAATGATAAAGAAATCCTTATTTATGATGATATAGTACATGTACAAGATTCTATAAAAATTTTAATGCCACCATATGATGCTGTGATAATTGTTAAGTCGAAGGGAGAAACATTAAAAGGCAGGTATCTAAAAGAAGAATCTGGAAAAGAAGCTTCATTTCATGCGATAATTAATGATGAACCAAAATTTATTTCAGACAAAGAAGCTAATTTCTCTTTTGATGGAAAATATAAAACAGTATTCAGACCAGAAAATCCATATCCTGGACTAGGTCTATTCACTCAGAAAGACAATAATATTTCTGGAACATTTAGAAAAAATACAGGTGATACCAGATATCTTTCAGGTATTACTTTTGGTGATTCAATCCTGCTTTCAACTTTTGATGGAGCTCATCCATATCTAATTAAAGCTGTGAAAAAAGGAGACACTATTTTTGGAAATTTATATTATTACAGCGATTCAATAACTGAGTTTTGGATGATTGAAGATGATGATTATGAACTAGCTAATTCAAAAATTCTGACAAAACTTAAAGACGGATTTCAATCAATCAATTTTAATTTTAAAAACATAAATGGAAAGTTCATAAGCTTAAATGACGAGCAGTTTAAAAACAAAGTGGTAGTTGTTCAAATATTAGGAACTTGGTGTCCAAACTGCTTAGATGAAACTCAATTTTTCCTTTCTTATTTAGATAAAAATCCTAACCAGGATTTAGCTTTTGTTGGATTAAGTGTTGAGGCCGCTAAAACTGAAGAAAGAGCTATGAAAAGAATCAGTAAAATGATTGATAAGTTTGATATACCTTATCCAATTTTATTAGCTCAATACGGAAGTACAGATAAAGAAAAATTTCTAGAAAAAATTACTATGTTGGAAAATATCATTTCATATCCAACCACTATAATAATTGATAAAACTGGAAAAGTTAATAGCATTCATACAGGATTTAATGGACCTGCAACAGGACAGGCATTTATAGATTATAAGAATGAATTTGAATCCGAGATTAAAGGACTTTTAGAGCTTCAATAAAAATAAAAAAAGGCCCTATAACTAAGGACCTTTTATAGTAGCGGGGACTGGACTCGAACCAGCGACCTTCGGGTTATGAGCCCGACGAGCTACCTACTGCTCTACCCCGCGATGTGGTCTACAAATATACGATGGTTTTTAGTATTGGCAAGAATAAAAACTAAATTATGATAATAAAAAAAGCGATTTACTGAAGTAAATCGCTTTTTTTAGGTTAGTAGTATATTAACTACCAACTCCACATATCATGTTCAAAATTTCTTATTTTCTCTTTTATTCTTTCAGATTCTAACAACCTCATAAAAGAATTATTTTTTATATAATTGTCAATCTTTCTGTTTTCATAAACATTTTCCTCCTTATAAATTACCGAACCAAATCTTCTTGAGTTTATAATATCATCAAAAGAAACGTACTTTGAAGTATTTCTGTTATTAAATGCTTGGCCCTTCTTTAAAATTTCTCTTGCATGTGGATAATATACCCAGAAAATGGGTCTTAACTTACTAATAGCTGGAGCTGCAGTATCAGTTTGTGGTTCTGTATCGGGGGATGGGTTATCAAAAGCTGCTACATCAGATTCTGAAGGAAACTCATTTGGATTTAGAGGATCTGTAAAAAACTTATTTATCTCATCTCCGTCATTAAAACTGTCTCCATCTGAATCAGCTACTTGAGGGTCTGTTTCAAAACTATCAATTTCATCTTGATCACCAATTCCATCACCATCTGAATCTGGTCCATTTACTGGTGGTGGTTCATAAGTGTTATCAAAGGGATCACCTAGAAAGTCATCATCATCATTTTTTTGGAGGGGTTTTGTAACAGGGGCTAAACCTATAGGCCTGTAAATTAATTCAGAGTATTTCTTATCAAAATACCATATTCCTTTTATTAACCACTGTTTTAAATCTTCAAGCTCTAAATTTTTATAATAAAAATCGTCATTTTCTTCAAAGAAAAGTTCTGAAATCATCTCTTCCAATGCAGCATTATATTCAACAACCTCCTCCGGAGATAATAAATCTGCTATACCATCTGGCTGCATAAATCTTACTGCCCCATCTGGACTTGTAAATCCGAGGAATTGTTCGTAACTAAAATCCCTGCTAGATAAAAGCTTGTAAGATGCATAATCTTTAATTTCGTACGGAAACATTTTTACAAATGTTGAGTCAGCATCGAGTACTTGCTTTTGTTCAGCTGAAATTTCTTCTTCATAAGGATTAAACCCATATTTCTCTACTTGAGAAGTTATTTGTTCTTCAAGCTCATAAACAACATCTTCCAATCTTTGGTCTCCTTTCTCGGTATTAATTTTAATCTGAAAAATATTTTCAATATCCTCATTAGGAACTTTCTCTAAAAATTCACCTTCATCAAAACCAGGATCATAAACAGGAATATTAAATTTTTCAATTTCCTGTCTTAACCACCAAAGCATGGGCCTGCGTTCTTTTCCAACAACGTTTGTGTCTATAGGGTAAAGTAAAGGATAGTTTACCCTCTGATCTAAATCAATGATCTCCCAAACAGTTGTTGACCATAAAATATCTTTATCATTAACATAACCATATTCAAGCGGATCGTCTTTGTCTTCTTGAATTTGTGAAGCAGATCTTACACCAATATCATTAGGGTTTTGTGCATTTAGTATATTACTAACTCCCTTCTTATAGTTAGAATTATTCTGGGAATAAATATTTATTCCTAACAAAAGAAAGATGTAAAAAAATATTTTATTAAAAACTTTCATTGTTTATAGAGTTTATCTCACTGTTAGAACAAGGTCATTTTGAGGGTTCAAAAATCTTGTACCATTATCAATTTTAGCACTATTTAGCTTAATATCATAAACAGTAACTGTTTCACCTCTTCTTGCTCTTAAAATTTGTTGTTTTATCCTGTCATTAAAAGAACCACCAGTATTTCTAACCACACCAAGATTTCTTAGACCTACTCTGACTTTGAATTCAGCAACATTTAATTTAAGTCCGTTATCAAGTCTCTCATTGTTAAAAGAACCTGTCAACCTTCCAGATGCAATTTGCTGAGCAGAAAGTCTGCTACTATTTCCTGAGAATATGGCCAATGGCTTAGGAAGTCTAACAACATCAAAAACAACATCTGGAGATACTATACCAGAAAGTTTGTCTTTTATCTTAATACTAACTTTTCCATTCTTTCCTTTTTCTCCAACCATAATATATTCACCTGTATTCTTTCCTTTTCTAATAGAAGGTGGTGATAAAATTTCAATATTTTCATTTGAAACTCCAGGCATACTTATACTCAAAGTGTTTTCTATACTTTCATAGACAATATTCATGTCTTTATTTGATACGATAGCTAATGGTGGATTTACAAAATATTCGTGATCAATCGGAATTTCTTTACTTACATCTTCACCATTTTCAGTTCTAATAAATACAATTTTACCGGTTAATTTCTTTGCTCCTGCAGTACCAACGTTTAACTTAAGTTTTTCGAGTACAACTTCACCATTTTCCATAACATCGGAAGCTTTATACTCTTTCATTGGTCCATTTCCATTTTTAATCATTACTGTAGAAGCTACAAATGTTTCATCATACTTTCCTAATGCAATACTACCTTCAAGCTTAGAGTTTTCATAAAAAACATTTACGTTTAATGGAATAGCTCTTAATGCAGTTAAATTTTCCCCTAGAATAACTTCGTTAATTGATGAAATCATAGTCTGAATTACATTTTCTATATCTTCTTCCATTAAGGTCAACTTAGTAATCGATGCAATTTCAGGAAAACCTTCGAAGTTAAAATGAAGCCAGCTTTTGATTTTATCTTCTGCTTTTCCAACTTTAACAACATCTGTGTTAAAACTCTGCTCAATTATCCTTATCAATCCTGATTTCGAATCATTCCATATTTTATTTTTAGTAGTGTCACTAGAGATATCAGATTTGGTAATTTCTTCAATTGCTGTATCTCTAAAATTGTTTACAAGCCTAACAAATTCCTGACCAGCTGCTGTGTAACCAGTATTATCCTCATCTAAATAATCCCCAGTAAAAAGCATTTCGTCATATGAAGCTGAATTATCCATTACTTCATAGTCTCCAACCATTTCAGGAACTGACCCATCAATTGTTCTTCCAAAAGTGTTGTCCTTTTCTAAAATTGGTCTTTTAAAACTTTGGAATGTAACATCATTAACATCATAGGGGATAATAAGTTCATTATCATTTCTATTTATAAATTCAGTTAATTCATTAGCAGCTTCAGAAATCTTACTAATTGGTTGGTAAGCGATGTACCATTGTAGAGAGTCATTTTTGGCGCTGTTTTTTATAACCTGAATTGCAGCTTTATTACTTTCTTTAAGTGATTTTGTAGACTTCACTACTTCTCTGTCAATTTCACCAAAGGTCATCAATACCTCCTTTGACATATTCAAAGCTAGCATCGCGATGAAAACAAGATACATCAGATTAATCATCTTCTGTCTTGCGTTTTCTTTTCCTCCTGCCATAATTTTGTTTTTAAGTGTTAATTATTGTCTAATTCAAAAATTGAATTGTTCAATAAAATTATTTTTTATTCATAGCATTAAGAACCCCTCCATATACGTTGTTTAGAGATTCTAAATTTTTAGCCAGACTTTCCATTTGAGCTGTTAGCTTATTTGCATTATCAGCAAACTCTTTATTGATTTTAGCTAATTCACCAGCATTGTTAGCACCAGCTTTTGCAGAAGCTTCAAAGTCTTTGATACTTTGGGTTAAACCATTAACAACACTCTGATCTAATTGAGCTTTTTTAATCATATCATCAATTTTTTCACTCATAAGAGCTTTAGGACTCTTTTTATCAGAAGATGATGAACCAGCTTTTCCTCCAGCTAACTCAGGATAAACTTCTTCCCAAGCATAATCTTCAGCCGGTGGATCAAACGCTGAAAGTGCAAAAATAACTGCTTCAGTTACAAGTCCAATTGTTAGCATTAAGTTACCTGTTAAGAATCCAGCTGAAAAGTGAGTAATTTTCATTAACGCACCTATAATCACTACCGCTGCACCCATTCCGTAGGCAAAGTTCATTTGTGTTTTATTAAGTAATCTCATTTTTATAAATTTTAATTATTTGTTTTTTTTATTATTTGATAGAACTTCTTCTATTATTTTGTTTTCTAATTGACGCATTAGTCATTGCATTCGCAGTCATATCTGCACCAAGATAATCATGTACTGTTCTAAATCCTATATAACTTCTTGCTTGATCAGAATTTTCATAATCTCTAGAACTTACTTGAAGGAAATATTTAACATCTTTCCATGATCCCCCTCTAACTACCTTTAATTCGTTTTCTTCATCATTAACATTTGGATTAATGGTAGAAGAGAATTCATAAGCTTCAGGTTCATAGGATGAATCAATCCATTCTGAAACATTTCCAGCCATATTAAATAGATTATATCCATTGGGGTCATATGCGTTAGCTTCAACAGTGTAAAGTGCTTGATCAACAGAATAATCACCTCTCATAGGTTTAAAATTAGCCATAAAACAACCTCTGTCGTTTTTGGTATATGGTCCACCCCAAGGATACATAGCGCCTTGTAAACCTCCTCTAGCTGCGAATTCCCACTCAGCTTCTGTTGGGAGTCTAAATTCAGGTACTAAACTCTTTTTCTTCTTTGTTTTTTGATAATTATTTTTAGTCTTTGTTCTCCATTCACAAAAAGCCTTCGCCTGATGCCATGTTACACCAACAACTGGGTAATCATTATATGCATCATGCCAAAAGTAATCATTATGCATAGGCTCATTATAAGAATAGTTAAAGTCTCTAATCCAAACTGTTGTATCAGGATAAATAGGAATTGGAACTTCTTTGATGTAATTTTCTCTTCTTGTAATTGGATATTCAGAGTGAATGAATTCGTCATCAATGATAACCTCTGTTCCTTCGTCAGTGAAACCACCAGTTGGGGTTAGGTCTAATATTTTAAATTTCAACATTGAACCAGGTTCAGTTAAATCAATAATACCCGGTAACAAATTACCATTTTCATCATAAAAACTTTCGATAGCAAGCCTTTTATGTTCATCCATCCTAGCTAGATATCCGTTAGGTCCGGACAAATTGGTGTATTTATTTTCATAATTAAATTTGTCTACTTTCCATGAGAATATCATGTCATTAAAAATTTGATCCTCATCAAATAAAAATCTTCTTACAACCTCAGCATATTCACTATCTTCATTGAAGAAAATTGAATCTCTGGAGTAAGACGACTTAACATTTCCGTAAGTTGGACCAAAGAAATCTAAATCAACATCCCAGTCTATATCAGTTTTGCCATCCCATTCAGAATCTTCATCAGATTCTTTACTGGCTTTTTCGGATTTATATAAATATTTAAAATATTCGCTTTCAGGTCCTATATCATCTCTATCTCTAAACTGTTCAGCTAATTCTGTTCTAATAACGGAATCTCTTACCCATCTAACAAATTGTCTATATTCAGCATTAGTTATTTCAGTTTCATCCATGTAAAATGATCGGACAGTAACAGTTTTGGTTGGAGCATCTTGAATGGATGGCATATCATCATCTGACTTACCCATAATAAAGGAACCACCTGGAACAAGTACCATCCCAAATGGTTTTTCAGCAAAATATTTATTTCCTTTTACTCCTACGAGTTCACCTTTGGATTTTTTTAGATTACCATTTGAACCACAACTAAAAGCAATTAATGCTATAATAAAAAGGTTTAAAATTTTTCTCATTTTTGTCCGTCTACTTTTTTAAAAAAAAGTGGGGTAAACTTACCCATATAAATTCAAATAAACAAATTATAGTATTGTCTAAATTTTAATATTTAGTAAAACTATAAAATATTTTTCTTAATTGCTTTGAACCACCTATCAGGAATTTTACCCTTTTTAGCTGTTTCATAATCTTCTATCGTACAGGGTAATAACGTTGTTTGTTTAAGTTTAGTATTTGAACCCTCACCAAAAATTTCAATCCACCATCTTGATGTAATTTTATTCTTGTAGAAAATTAACTCATATTCATCGACAATAACAGTGAATTTATTGTATTCATCTTCATTATTAAAATCTGCGTCCATTATTCTACAATTAACACCCTCGATAAAATACCAGATTATTTGAGAAATAAGCATTTCTGTAACCTCATCTTCATTAGAAGATTTATATTCAAAAATACCAAATGAACTTACCTTGTTACTAATCCCCGCATATCTGCTAATCGCACAAATCTCTTTTCCGTCAAATCCATTGGGGGAAAACTTTTGTCTTGAACTTAATTCAGACGCTCTAACAGATTTCATGTCAATACTGACAATATCTGCATCTCTCATCACTGGCTCAACCAATCTAATTTTTGAGCAAACCTCACCAAGACGGTATGCTTCAAAATAAAGATTGTCCATTAAATCGATTTCTTCTTGAGAATTGTGGTAGGTTTGATATCCAATATTTGAATAATTGAATAAATTATGTGGTTCCTCCAATATAATTTTACCTAAATAACTTAGATTATTTATTGGCTTAGATGAATCACCCAAATCAAAATTGGAATCTACATTAACTATATTAACAGTGTTTTGAATAGAATCATATGATCTGTAGACAGAGTACAATAAGTCTTGACTACCACCGATTAAAATTGGAATTATATCTTTTTTGAATAGTATTGTTAATAATGATATTAATCTACCGTATGTCTCCTCAGAACTATTACCTAAAATTAAATTTCCTAAATCCGATATTCCTGATGACCAATTTCCTGGGTACAGATTATAAAAAGATTTTCTTATTTCATTTAAATTAAGCTCATCACCAAGATAATCCACAGAATTTCTTTCCTCAGGAATTCCTAATAATGCAATCTTTACTGAATCTAAATCTGGAATACCATTTTCTGTAGTGTGAATTCTAATTCTATTGCCCAAAATTAGGGAGGACATTAATTCATTGTGTACTATCAAGTGGTCGTCTACAGGCTTTAATAAATCGTCAAAGGGGGATGTCAAGTAATCTGAACCCATTTTTTATTTTTTAGATTTATTCGAAGAGTTTGCCTTGTATATTTCTTTTGCCTGATCTAGGCTCATTGATTGTACATCAAGATTTTTATCTAGAAGTATTTTCTTTTTTGATTTAATCAGATAAAACTTACCCCATCTTCCCTTTTCTATCTTGATTCCTTCTTTCTCCCAATTATGTACAACTTTTTCAATTTCTTTTTGTTTTTTATCCTCTATAAGCTCCTCTATTTCATCAATAGTTAGATTATCCCAATCGTATTTTTTATTTACATTAATGAACATATTATTCCACTTGATATAAGGTCCAAACCTTCCCTTTCCTTTTTGAACATCTTTTCCTTCATAAACATGTATTGGGGCATCAGCCTTGATTTTATCCTCAATTAATGAAATTGCATCTTCTAGGGTTATGGAAGTTGGAGATTTCCCCGCTGGAATAGAAATAAATTTTTTGCCAAATTTCACATATGGTCCGTATCTTCCGTTGTTAGCAACCAAATCTTCACCTTGAAATTCACCAAGACTTCTTGGTAATTCAAAAAGTGATAATGCCTCATCTAATGTGACCGATTCAATCTGAAGATCTTGTGGCAAACTTGCAAACTTAGGTTTTTCATCATCATCAACAGTTCCAATTTGAACCATAGGGCCAAACTTTCCAAGTCTTACACTAATTTCTTTATTGTTTTCAGGATGAGTTCCTAAAACTCTTTTACCACTTTCTCTTGATGCATTCTGTTGAACATCTTCAACAACTGGATGAAAATTTCCATAGAATTTTTTCATCATTTCAGTCCAATCTTTTTTACCCTCTGCAATACTATCAAAATCTTGCTCAACCCTTGCGGTAAAATTATAATCCATAATATATTCAAAATGGTTGGTAAGAAAATCGGTAACTATCATTCCAATATCAGTGGGAATTAGTTTTCCTTTATCTGAACCAAATTTTTCAATCAAAGCTTCCTCTGAAATAACACCATCAATCAAGTTAATTTTTGTGACCGACCTTGACTTTGCTTCAGTTGATCCTTTTTCAACATAACCTCTATTTTGAATTGTTGAGATTGTTGGAGCATATGTAGATGGTCTTCCAATTCCTAACTCCTCTAACTTCTTAACCAAAGATGCTTCGGAATATCTGTAGGGTGGTCTGCTAAATTTTTGTTGAGCAAAAATTTTACATAACTCTAAAACCTCATTTTCATTAAATCCAGGTAAAATCCCGTCATTTTCACCATTATCATCATCCTTAGAAACCTGATATAATTTTAGGTATCCGTCAAACTTTATTACCTCTCCACTTGCAAAAAATATTTCATCACCTTTTGAATTAGAAATTTTAATATTGGTTTTTTCCAATTCAGCTGGTTTCATTTGCGAAGCCAATGTTCTATTTAATATTAAACTGTATAATCTTTTTTGATCATAATCTTTAATATTATCTGAAGGCATAGAAAAGTTTGTTGGTCTAACTGCTTCATGAGCCTGCTGAGCACTTTTGGATTTTGTATTGTAGTTTTTAGGGTTTGAGTATGATTCACCAAAAGCAGTAATGACCTGTTTTTTTGCCTCATCAATAGCTAAACTTGATAAGTTTACACTATCGGTTCTCATGTATGTTATATGTCCTGATTCGTATAATCTTTGGGCTACACTCATTGTCTTAGAAACAGGAAAAGATAATTTCCTTGAGGCTTCTTGCTGTAAAGTAGAAGTTGTGAAAGGAGCTGGAGCTGATTTTTTTAATGGCTTCTTTACAATTTCAAAGACACTAAATGTTGCTCCATTTGAATTGTTCAGAAATGCTACAGCATCCCCCTTAGAATTAAATTCGTTTGATAATCTGGCGGTAAACTCTTTTCCCTTGGAATTTTTGAATATAGCTTCTACTTTGAATGATGAAGTTGAAACGTAGTCCCTAATTTCTCTCTCTTTTTCAACTAGTAATCTCACAGCCACTGACTGAACTCTTCCGGCAGAAAGACCACCTTTTACTTTTCTCCACAAAACTGGAGATAGTTCATAACCAACGATTCTATCAAGGACTCTCCTTGCTTGTTGAGCATCAACTAAATTATAATTAATGGATCTTGGATTGTTAACAGCATTTGTAATTGCTGATTTAGTAATCTCGTTGAAAACAATTCTTTTTGTGTTATCTGCATTCAACTTGAGTGTTCGAAAAAGATGCCATGCAATAGCTTCACCTTCTCGATCTTCATCACTTGCCAACCATACGGTCTTAGATTTTTTAACCAGGTCCTTTAAATTCTTAACGACAGTCTTTTTATCGGATGAAACCTCATAATTAGGCTTAAAATCATTTTCAATATCAATCCCTATGTTTTTTGAAGGCAAGTCAGAAATATGACCAAAACTGGAAGCAACTTTGAATTCATTTCCTAAATATTTCTCAATTGTTTTGGCTTTTGCCGGGGACTCAACTATAACTAAATTGTCTGCCATTTTTGATTTTTAAGTGTACAAATGTAGATTTTTTTTTAATAACTATATATTTCAAATATCAAGCCAATAAAAAAAAGTCAAAATTAATAACATGACAAATTGTCGTATTTTATATATATTTGCATGACGCAATAATAAATGAGCAATGAGCGAAAAAAATCCGTATAAATATAACGGTGACACTCTGATTTTAGAAAATATAACTGATAATAATACAAATAAGTCAGTTTATATCGAAAGTTATGGGTGTGCGATGAATTTTAGTGATAGTGAGATTGTTGCATCCATACTTTCAAAAAACGGATATAAGACATCTGATGACATGTACAATGCTGATTTGATATTGGTTAACACATGTTCAATAAGAGAAAAGGCTGAATTAACTGTTCGAAAAAGATTAGAGAAATTCAATAAGGTAAGGAAAACTAATGCTAATGTTAAAGTTGGTGTATTAGGCTGTATGGCTGAAAGATTAAAACATAAGTTTTTAGAGGAAGAAAAGATTGTAGATATGGTTGTGGGCCCTGATGCATACAAAGACCTTCCAAATTTACTTGAAGAAATAGAAGACGGTAAATCAGCTGTAAATGTAATATTATCAAAAGATGAAACTTATGGTGATATAACCCCAACTAGGATCAATTCAAATGGTGTTAATGCGTTTATATCAATTACTAGAGGGTGTGATAATATGTGTACTTTTTGTGTTGTTCCTTTTACAAGAGGTAGAGAAAGAAGCAGAGATCCACAATCAATTATTAAAGAATTAAACGATTTAAATGAAAAAGGTTTTAAGGAAACTACCCTTTTAGGACAAAATGTTGATAGTTACCTCTGGTATGGAGGCGGATTAAAAAAAGATTTTTCAAAAGCGAGTGAAATTCAGAAAGCATCATCAATCAACTTTGCAAAATTATTAGAAATGTGTGCTCTAACTCAGCCTAAAATGCGAATAAGGTTTTCTACATCAAATCCCCAAGATATGTCTATTGACGTAATTAACATTATGGCCAAATATGAAAATATTTGTAATTACATTCATTTGCCAGTCCAAAGTGGTAGTGATAGTGTTCTTAAAGCGATGAATAGACAACACACCAGAGAAGAATATATAGAGTTGGTAGAAAATATTTTTAAAATCATTCCGGATTGTAGTATAAGTCACGACATGATTTCTGGTTTTCCAGATGAATCTGAAGATGATCACAAACACACTCTCTCGCTAATGGAAAAGGTAAAATACTCTTTTGGCTACATGTTTAAATATTCTGAAAGGCCAGGTACACTTGCAGCAAAAAAGCTAGATGATAACGTAGATGAAAAAACGAAGAGTAGAAGATTGAGTGAAATAGTTGCATTACAACAAAAACATAGTTTATTCCGAAGCAAAGAATTTATCGGGAAGACTGTTGAAGTTTTAATAGAAAAAGAATCAAAAAAATCAAATTCACACTGGGCAGGAAGAAATCAACAAAATACAACTGTTGTTTTTCCAAAAGAGAATTTTAATGTTGGGGATTTTGTAAATGTAAAAATTAATGATTGCACCAGCGCAACACTAGTAGGTGAGGCCACTGGATTTTCTAAAAATAATTAAGATATGATTTCATTACAAGCACTTAAACAAAGATTTGAAATTATCGGCAATAATACAGGTTTAAACAGAGCGTTAGAAAAAGCTATTCAGGTAGCTCCTACTGATATTTCACTATTAGTAACAGGTGAAAGTGGTGTTGGAAAAGAAGTTATTCCTAAAATAGCTCATCAACTTTCTCACAGGAAACACTCAAAATTTATTGCTGTTAATTGTGGAGCCATTCCTGAAGGCACTATAGACAGTGAATTGTTTGGTCATGAAAAAGGTGCATTTACCGGAGCCACCCAAACACGTGCAGGGTATTTTGAAGTTGCTGATGGGGGCACAATTTTCCTAGATGAAGTTGGTGAATTGCCTTTAACGACGCAAGTCAGATTATTAAGAGTTTTGGAAAATGGTGAATTTATAAAAGTAGGGTCTAGTAAAGTTCAAAAAACCAATGTAAGAATTGTTGCAGCCACTAACCTTAACATGCATCAGGCTATCAAAAAAAATAAATTTAGAGAAGACCTTTACTACAGATTAAGTACAGTGGAAATAAATTTACCTCCACTAAGAAAAAGACCTGACGACATTCATTTGCTTTTTAGAAAATTTTGTTCAGATTTTGCTCAAAAATATAGCATGCCTACCATAAAACTAGATGATGAAGCTATTCATGTTTTAACAAATTACGGCTGGGCTGGAAACATTAGACAATTAAAAAATGTTGCTGAACAACTATCGGTTTTAGAAGAAAACAGATTAATAACTAAAGAAGTTATTAAAGATTACTTGCCAAATACAAGTGAAAATCTGCCTGCAGTAATTTCTGGAAAATCTGAAAAATCTGAATTTAATAACGAACGTGAGATATTATATAAGGTGCTATTTGATATGAAGGGAGATCTAAATGATCTGAAAAAATTAACCCTCGAATTAATGCAAACCTCCAACATCAGTGAATTCAAAAAAAATAATGAGCAATTAATAAACAAAGTTTATCAGAAAGACAATTATTCAAACGATAAAAATGTTGAGATTTTAGATATTGAAAACAATAAGCTAGATAGAAAAAAACAAAAGATTGAGGATGATTTTGATTATATTCAAGAGGTAAAAGAAATTGAATCATTATCAATTCAGGAAAAAGAATTAGAGCTAATAAAAAAATCTTTAGAAAAACATGCAGGAAAAAGAAAATTAGCAGCTAAAGAATTGGGTATTAGTGAAAGAACTTTATACAGAAAAATTAAACAATTTGATTTATAGAAAATGAAAGCTTTAAGATTATTTGTAATATTAATTTTAGCATATAGTTGTAGTGTAAAATACAGCTTGACAGGTGCTTCGATTTCACCTGAAACTAAAACATTTCAAGTAAATTATTTTCAAAATAATGCTCCGCTAATTGAACCCGGAATCGAAAGAGACTTTACAAATAAACTCATTGATTTATTAATTAATCAAACAAGTTTAGAATTAGTTAAATCAAACGGAGATTTAACTTATGAAGGTGAGATAGTCGAGTACAGAATTTCACCTACAACTGCAACTGCAAATAACACCGCAGCTCAAAACAGATTAACCGTAGGTGTTAATATAAGATTTTACGATAAAAATGATTCAGAAGCCGATTTTGAAAAAAGATTTTCATTCTATTATGATTACCCTGGAAATATTCAATTAATTGGAGGACAAAGAGATACGGCTTTAGATGAAATTTTTGAGAGAATTACTCAAGATGTGTTTAACGCATCTCTAGCAAAGTGGTGATATGAATAAAAAAAACTTTATAAAAATATTACAACAACCTGATAAGCTTACTAAGAAAGAATTAATTTTTCTAGAGGAAATAAGTCATGAGTTTCCTTATTTTCAGCCTAGCAGGGCAATTTATCTAAAATCTCTAGCTGAAAATGAGGACATTAAGTTTAAGAAGTATCTCAAATCAACCGCCGCTTATACCAGAGATAGAAAAATTCTTTTTGATTTTATTAAAAATATTCAAAATCAAAATGATAAGGTTTTTTTTCAATAAAAATGAAATAAGTTCAGCTCTAGTTGAGAATAAAATATCCGATTCAATAGAAGTTTCTGAGCAAAATAGTTTTGTTGACTGGTTAAAGCTATCAAACTTAAAACCCATTGACAGGTCTAAAGAAGCCGAAGCTGTTGATAAATTTATTTCAAAAAAGCCTAAAATAAGAATTGAAGCTAATGAAACTCCGAACGGTGATGATAAAAATGATAATTTAGAAAATCAATCAGGTTTTATGACCGAAACTTTAGCTAAACTATATCTCAATCAAAAAAATTACGAAAAAGCAATTCAATCTTACAAAATATTAATTTTGAAATTTCCAGAAAAAAACAGTTACTTTGCAGACCAAATTAAAAAAATTAAAAAGCTAAAAAAATGAGTTCATATTCAATTTTTCTCATTCTGATCGTTATAGTTGCATTTCTTCTAGTTGTGGTAATTATGGTTCAAAACCCTAAGGGGGGTGGTTTATCCTCATCTTTTGGTGGTGGTGGCACTCAACAATTAGGTGGTGTTAAACAGACCACAGATTTTTTAGACAAAAGTACTTGGTACTTAGGTGCAACTCTGATTGGGTTAATTTTATTATCTAATATTACATTTACTCAGTCTGACTCAATTTCTGAATCAAAAGCCTTAGATACAGAGGAAATTGTAGTTGATCCCCTTCCGATCAATACCTCTGAAGAAAATACTTCTGAAGATTAATTATCAATAATTAATCTTTCATGTAATTTTGTCAGTTTATTTTTGATGGCATGATTTGTGAAAAAAATTAATCAAATTAAAGTAGTTATGAAATTAAATATTAAACCACTCGCAGACAGGGTTCTATTAGAGCCTATGGAAGCTGAAACCAAAACAGCATCAGGAATAATAATTCCGGACAATGCTAAAGAAAAACCACAAAAGGCTACAGTTGTAGCTGTAGGAAGTGGCACTAAAGATAACCCAATGACAGTTAAAATTGGTGATACAGTACTTTATGGAAAATATTCAGGTACTGAATTAAAATTTGAAGGAAAAGACTATTTAATAATGTCAGAAAAAGATATTCTGGCTGTAATATAATTAAAGACAATTAAGATGGCAAAAGATATAAAATTTGATATTGAAGCTAGAGATGGATTAAAAAGAGGAGTTGATGCTCTAGCCAACTCTGTTAAGGTGACACTAGGACCTAAAGGTAGAAATGTGATCATCAGTAAATCATTTGGTGGACCTCAGGTTACCAAAGATGGTGTAACTGTAGCTAAAGAAATTGAGCTCGAAAATGAATTAGAGAACATGGGTGCTCAAATGGTAAAAGAAGTAGCATCAAAAACCAATGACTTGGCAGGTGATGGTACCACAACTGCTACTGTTTTAGCACAGGCAATTGTAAAAGAAGGTCTTAAAAATGTAGCTTCTGGTGCAAATCCTATGGATTTAAAAAGAGGTATTGATAAAGCTGTTTCTTGTATTACTGAAGAACTAAATAAACAATCTAAAGAAGTTGGAAATTCTTCTGAAAAAATTCAGCAGGTAGCAAGTATATCCGCGAATAATGACTCTAATGTCGGAAACCTAATAGCTACTGCTTTTGAAAAAGTTGGTAAAGAAGGTGTTATTACAGTGGAGGAGGCAAAAGGAACTGATACTTATGTTGATGTTGTTGAGGGTATGCAATTTGACAGGGGATATTTATCACCATATTTTGTTACTAATGCAGATAAAATGATTACAGAATTGGAAAACCCCTATATTTTATTATTTGATAAGAAAATATCAAATCTACAAGAAATTTTACCAATATTAGAACCAGTCTCTCAATCAGGAAGATCTCTATTAATAATAGCTGAAGATGTAGAAGGGCAAGCTCTTGCAACATTAGTGGTAAACAAATTAAGAGGTGGTTTGAAAATTGCAGCGGTTAAAGCTCCTGGTTTTGGAGATAGAAGAAAAGCAATGCTAGAAGACATTTCAATTCTAACTGGAGGAACTGTTGTTTCTGAGGAAAGAGGTTTTTCGTTAGAAAATGCGGATTTATCTATGCTAGGTACTGCAGAAACTATTACAATTGATAAAGACAATACTACTATCGTAAACGGCGCAGGTAAAGCTTCTGAAATAAAAGCTAGAGTAAATCAAATAAAAGCACAAATTGAAACTACAACAAGTGATTATGACAAAGAGAAACTTCAAGAAAGGCTTGCAAAATTAGCTGGTGGAGTAGCGGTTTTATATGTAGGTGCAGCTAGTGAAGTTGAAATGAAAGAGAAGAAAGACAGAGTTGATGATGCACTACATGCAACACGAGCAGCAGTTGAAGAAGGTATTGTTGTCGGTGGTGGAGTTGCCCTTGTAAGAACAAAAGATAAATTAGCTAAAATTAAGTCTGAAAATGCTGATGAAAAAACAGGAATTCAGATTGTTGAAAAAGCTATTGAGGCTCCAATTAGAACAATTGTTGAAAATGCTGGTGGTGAAGGGAGTATTGTTATTTCAAAGGTCTTAGAAAGTAAAGATAGTATTGGATACGATGCTAAAAACGAAGAATATGTGGATATGCTTAAAGCAGGAATTATAGATCCTAAAAAAGTAACACGAATTGCATTAGAAAATGCTGCATCTGTTGCTGGTATGATTTTAACAACTGAATGCGCGGTTGTAGATATTAAAGAAGAATCACCTGCTCCTATGCCACCAATGGGCGGCGGCGGAATGCCAGGAATGATGTAAATCTTAAATATTTCTTATTTATTTAAAAAGAGTAATAATTGATTTATTACTCTTTTTTATTTGAGTGGTTTATTGGTTCTCTGTCAAGACCGTGGTCTCTTATAACTTGCAAGTCTCGGTACTTACAGCAAGGGTCTAAAAGGCTATAGGCATCATCAGATGCTATTTCCTTTTTTGTATCATGACCGATAGATGCAAAAAATTTATGAATCTCATCAACTGAGATATGTTTTTCATTGTAAACTAACTTCAAAGTTCTATTTTCCAAATTCCAATCCGCTAATTTTATTCCTTTTTTTTCAATTGCTTTTTTTTCAATTCTATTTTCACACATCATACAAACTCCATCAACAATAATCACAGTAGATTTAGTCTGAGAAATGCTTTTAACTGAAAACAAAAACAATAATGATAATAGTATATTTAATTTCACAACCTTTTATTTTATTTAATATAATATCTTAAACCAACATATGTCATTCTACCAAAAATTGGACCATATACATAGGTTGCGTCAAAATAATTTCCAAATGGATCATCTGAGGAAATAATTGCATTTTCCTGTTTATAATTTGTTAAATTTTCAACACCTAAATATAACTGAAAAGATTCACTAAAAACTCTTGTTATCTGGGTATTAATTAAATTTAATCTCTCAGAAATATTTGGGAGCCTGTACTGCTGTGGATTATCTTGCGTAGATGGTATTCGTTGTTCCCCAACGTGATTAAATGAAAAATCATATTTCCAACTCCTACCCTTTTCATTTTTGGTCCCATTATAGGATAAATTAAAAAACATTCTATCTGATGGGGTTAAAGGATTTTTTAATCTTCCGTGTGAAATATAGTCTGTTTCAGCAACAGTGTTTTTATAAGCAAATAGCAAATCAACAGAATTTGAAAGAGTGTAAGAAAGTTGAGCTTGAAAACTATTTGAATAACTTTTACCGGTCAAATTATAGAAATTAATAAGTGATGGAGTCTCCCAGTCTGCTACTACTTTATTTTGAAAATCAGTTATATAATAGTCTAAAATCAATTGAGATTCTCGATTAAATAATTTAAAACTATTTATTATTGAGAATCCATAATTCCAAGCCTGGTCAGCTTTCAAAGTCGAAAAATCGGCAGGGGTTGAATTTTCAGTAAAAATAATTTCTCTCGAGCTGTAAAATAATTTTTGGTTTTCAGAAAAAATATTTGCCATACGTGTTGATTTGCCAAAGGATAGTTTGATAGTAGTCTTTGGTAATGCTCGATATTTCATGTGAAATCTTGGGGAAATAAAATTTCCAATCTTATTGTGATTGTCAAATCTTAAACCAGCTGACAAATTTATTTTATCTAAATCATCGTAGTTGTACTCAAAATACGCTCCAATTGATCTTTCATTTATGGAAATATCAAAATTATTTATGCTAAGATTATTATTGAATATGAATTCATCATATTCATCATATGTTAGAGAAATACCTGTTTTAATTTTACTTCTTGTATCACCAATAATGGAATTATATACTAGATTTGAGTAAATACTTGTTTGCTTAGTGTCATGGTTTCTATTTCCGAAAGATGAACCCATATCAATTCCAGTGTATGCAAATTGAAGTCCTAAAGATCTATAAGTAATTAGCGGGTCTACATATCCGAATTTAAAATTTGTCTTTAGAATTTCTGAATCAGTTTTCCCTCCCCAATAACTTTGATTTTCAGGAAAAATTATCCCATCAATATATTCATTTTGTCCATAAACTCTCTCGTCAAAAACATAATTGAAATCAAAGAAACCCACCAGACCCTTTTCTAGGTTTGTATATTGAAACCTATTCAGAATATTCAATTGTTTTCCGGTAGGACTATCTCTAAAACCATCGTTATTATTGTCCGCACTGGTATCTTTTTTATTAGCATGAAAGTACAAACCGTGATCAAATTTATTATTAAGGTCGGACGTGTAGTGAGCATTTAATTCTAAACGCTCCATCGCATTAGCAAACAGATTTAAAAAAAACTTATCGTCTGTCAAAGGCTTTCTTAGCTCAGCGTTAATTTGTCCAGAAACACTTTCATATCCGTTAACCACGCTGCCTGAACCTTTTGCGACTTGCAAACTTTCGATCCAAGTACCGGGAATATATGTTAGACCGTAGGAATGAAGTGCCCCTCGAATAGAAGGAATATTTTCAATAGATATTAAAATATTGGGGCTACTAAGACCAAGCATATTTATTTGTTTTCTTCCAGAAATCGCATCAGATAAGTTAACATCAATTGAAGGGGTCGTTTCAAAACTTTCAGCGAGGTTACAGCATGCGGCTTTTAATAATTCTTCAGATGAAATATTTATAATATTTGCAGAGCTTAAAAGGGAAACTGAAGATGATTTTGAATTATATTCTAATGAAACCTCATCCAATTCTGTATCAGATATTAAAAAAATCTTAGGGTTTATTGAGCTAACACTTAATGTATCATTTTGATAACCCACATAACTAACGATATAGTTTTTTAAATTATCTGGATTAGATAAAATAAAATTTCCCTCCATGTCAGAAGTAGTTCCACCTGAATTATCGCTCCAAATAATATTTGCGCCAATAATTGGCACTTCTTTATTATCAATTAACCCTAAAATTTTTCCCTTTATATCCTGAGAAACGGTAGGGTTGTAAGCAAATAATAAAAAAAATAATACTATTAACCTTTTGCACATATTGTTAACAAAATTGGATTCTTTACACAAAAATAAAGATAAATCAATTATCAATTTAATTATTTTTGAGATTGTGAACAATAAAGAAATTAAATCTGCTCTAATATCTGTTTTTTCAAAAGATGGACTTAGGCCAATCGTTGAAGAATTAGTTAAAAATGAAGTCAAGTTATATTCGACTGGAGGAACTTATAAATTTATATCCGATCTTGGACACGATGTCACAGAAGTTGAAAATATCACCGACTACCCATCTATTTTTGGAGGAAGAGTAAAGACCTTACACCCTAAAATATTCGGTGGAATCCTTTACCGAAGAAATAATGAAAATGATGTTAACGAAAAAGACAAATATAAAATCCCAAATATTGATTTAGTAATTGTCGATTTATATCCTTTTGAAGAAACGGTTAAAAACGGGGGCAATGAGTCAGAAATAATAGAAAAAATTGATATTGGAGGTATTGCTTTAATTAGAGCTGCAGCTAAAAATTTTAACGATGTTGTTTGCATTTCATCTGTAAAAGATTATACGACATTTTTAAATATGTATATTAAAAATCAAGGTGTTCTCAATTTAGATGAAAGAAAACAATTTGCTAGAAAATCTTTTCAAAATTCATCAAGCTATGATAAGGCAATATTCAATTATTTTGATGCGTCTGAAAGCCTTAGTTTAAGATACGGGGAAAACCCCCATCAGGATGGAGTATTTTCTGGAAAAATAAATGAAATTTTTACAAAACTTCATGGTAAAGATCTTAGCTATAATAATTTATTGGATATTGATGCTGCTATGGATCTGATGTCTGATTTTAAAGATGATAAACCTACTTTTGCAATTTTAAAACACAATAATGCCTGCGGAATTGCCATAAGAAATAATGTTAAGGAAGCATATGAAAGTGCATTATTGGCTGACCCGGTTTCTGCATTTGGAGGTATTTTAATTTCGAATTCCAAAATTAATTCTGAGACAGCAGAATCTATTAATTCTTTATTTTGTGAAGTTGTTATATCTCCTGATTTTGATATTCAAGCATTAGAAATATTAAAAGGAAAAAAAAATAGGATCATTTTAAAGCTGAATTCCTACCCTTTAAAAAATAAACTTATAAGATCTTGTTTAAATGGAACTTTGATTCAAACTAATGATAATATTACAGATAGTAAAGAAATATTAACTTACCCAACTAACATTAAACCTGACGAGGATCAAATCGAAGATTTATTATTTGCTTCCAAAATTTCTAAAAATACTAAATCAAATACAATTGTATTGGTTAAAAACAAACAACTTATAGCTTCAGGAACTGGTCAAACTAGCAGGGTTGATGCTCTAAATCAAGCTATTGAAAAAGCCAAAAAGTTTGGATTTGATTTAAATGGTGCATGTATGGCTAGCGATGCATTTTTTCCTTTTCCTGATTGTGTTGAAATAGCTCATAAAAAAGGTATAAATTCTATCATTCAACCAGGTGGGTCAATTAAGGATAATTTGAGTATTGAATATTGTGATAATAATAATATAGCAATGGTCTTTACAGGTGTAAGACATTTTAAACATTGATATTGATTTATTGTTTTTTTATTCATAGATTTACATTGCAGGCCTTAGTATTACTAACTTTATTTTTTTTCTTTTAACCCTATGGGATTTTTTGATTTTTTAACTGAGGAAATTGCAATTGATTTAGGAACTGCTAACACTCTAATAATACACAATGATAAAGTTGTAGTTGATAGTCCATCAATTGTTGCAAAAGACAGAATTTCTGGTAAAATTATCGCTGTAGGAAATGAAGCAAATTTAATGCAGGGAAAAACTCATGAAAACATCAAAACTATCAGACCGCTAAAAGACGGTGTAATCGCTGATTTTGATGCGTCTGAACAAATGATAAATCTATTTATTAAAAGTATTCCTACTCTCAAAAATAAAATCTTTTCACCCTCTTTGATCATGGTGATTTGTATTCCTTCAGGTATTACCGAAGTTGAAATGAGGGCTGTAAAAGAATCCGCAGAAAGAGTTAATGGTAAGGAGGTCTATTTAATTCATGAACCAATGGCAGCTGCTATTGGGATTGGAGTAGATATAATGCAACCTAAGGGAAATATGATTATTGATATTGGTGGAGGTACTACTGAAATAGCTGTTATTGCTCTTGGGGGAATCGTTTGTGATCAATCATTAAAAGTTGCTGGTGATGTATTTACCAATGACATTATATATTATATGAGAACTCAACACAACCTTTATGTTGGTGATAGAACCGCAGAAAAAATTAAAATTCAAATAGGTGCTGCCACTGAGGATTTAGATGATCCCCCAGATGAAATGAGTGTTCAGGGTCGTGATTTATTAACAGGAAAACCAAAACAAATTGAAATCTCATATAGGGAAATAGTTAAAGCACTTGAAAAATCAATTCTTAGGGTTGAAGACTCTGTTATGGAGACTTTATCAAAAACACCTCCTGAGCTGGCTGCTGATATTTACAATACTGGAATGTACTTAGCTGGAGGAGGGTCAATGCTTAGAGGGTTAGATAAAAGACTTTCAAAAAAAACAGATTTACCAGTTTATATTGCTGAAGACCCACTAAGGGCTGTTGTTAGAGGGACTGGTATTGTACTTAAAAATATACCGAAATATAAAAGTGTTCTTATAAAATAGTTAGAAGGGTATGCAACGAATTATTTATTTCTTAATTAGAAATAAGGATTTTATTTTATTTCTTTCGTTGTTTACTATTTCACTTTCAATTAATATTAACTACAACGAGTATAATAAAAGTAAGTTTTTAAACTCTAGTAATTCTTTGTTTTCATCTCTTTATGATACCAAATTGACAATTTCAAAATATTTTAATTTAGAATATCAAAATCAATTACTTGCTGAAGAAAACAAAAATTTGAGATTTCTGATTTATAATTACAAAAATGAACAAATAGAAGAATCTGATTTAGACAAAATAAATTTCAATGTAACTTCAGCATCGGTCATTAAAAATAGTTATTCATACTCAAATAACTTTATAACAATCAATGTTGGAGAAAAAGACAGTATTGAGATTGATAACGGAGTAATTTCGTCTCTTGGGGTTGTTGGAATTATTGATAAAATATCCCCTAACTATTCAAGGTTTATTTCAATTTTAAATACTAATTTTTTACTTAATGCAAAATTTAAAAAATCCAATTATTTTGGTGTCCTTTCATGGAATGGAATAAACATTAATAAGGTTCAATTAAAAGATGTTCCAAAACAAGCAAATGTATCAATCGGGGACACTATTGTAACTGGGGGTAATTCATTAATTTTCCCAAAAGGAATTTTAATCGGATACGTAGATTCATTTAAATTAGATAACTCAGAAAATTATCTTGAATTAGAGATTAATTTGGCAACTGATATGACTAACATTGAAAACCTTTATATATTAAAGAATAACAACATCAAAGAAATAAATTCATTAGATGAATAAAATAGTTTCTAATATAATTTTAGCGCTAATTTTAATCCTATCACAAGGTTTATTTTTTAATAATATTAATTTCTTAGGGTCAATTAACCCTTTTATATATGTATATTTCATTGCATATTTCCCTTTAAAAAATAACAGAACATTCTTTATTTTTTGTGCATTTATTTTTGGACTTATAATTGATATTTTTTCTGACACACATGCTATTCATGCAGCTGCCACATTAACAATTGCATTTCTCAGACCTTATTTTTTGAAGTTATATTTTGGTATGGCTTACGAGCATCAAGTTGTTAAATTTAATTCGATTGAGTTAAGGCAAAATTTATTTTATCTTATCTCAATTATTTTAATTCATCATTTGATTTTATTTGGTATGGAAATATTTGATATTTCTAAAATATCATTAGTAATAAAAAACTCTTTTAATACAGCAATATTTACACTTATTGCTATTTATATTCTTTTTGAACTAATAATTAAAAGTGCTAAATGAGAAAGATTCTTTTATTTATTATTGTTATTACTACATCTATAGTCTTCACCATGAGACTTTTTTATCTTCAGGTTTATGCTTCAGAGCCATACTCTATATATGAAGATAATGCTATTAGAAAAGTTTTTACATATCCAAAAAGGGGCTACATCTACGATAGAAATAATAATTTGCTTGTTTCAAATCAACCATCTTATGACGTTATGATTATTCCCGGCCTAGTCAAAGAACTTGACACATTAGAATTTTGTGATTTACTAAAAATTTCAAAAACATATTTTGACAATAAAATTGAAAGAACTTCACGATATTCAAGAAGAATACCTTCTGTTTTTCTAGCTCACCTTTCAAAAGAAGATTATGGTTTTCTTGCTGAAAAAATCAGAAAATTTAACGGATTTTATATTCAGAAAAGAAATTTACGTCAATACAATACAAAAATAGGTGCTAATGTATTGGGCTATGTAGCCGAGGTAAATCGATCTAATTTGGAAAAAGATAATTACTATTCTCAAGGGGATATAATAGGTAAACAAGGAGTAGAATTATCATATGAAAAATATTTAAGAGGTGAGAAAGGAATAAAATTTATACAAAAGGATAGGTTTAATAGAGATATTGGCAGCTACAATGATGGATTAAATGATAAAAATTCAATAGCTGGAAATGATCTAATTATCACAATTGATTCCGAACTTCAAGAATATGGTGAGCTATTAATGTTAAATAAAAAAGGGGCAATAGTCGCTATAGAACCAAGTAGCGGCGAATTATTATCATTAGTTTCTGCCCCATCTTATAACCCTAATTTACTTGTAGGGAGGGAAAGATCCAAGAACTATTTTAAACTATATAAAGACATTATTTATAAGCCACTTATAGACAAGAGTCTTTTGTCTACATTTCCCGCTGGATCTCCTTTCAAAGTAATTGTAGGTTTGATCGCTTTACAAGAAAATGTGATCAATGATAAAAATACAATTTTCTGTGGTGGGGAATATATTTATGGTAGAAATAAGAAATCTATGAAATGTCATTGTGGTGGCGGCTATCGAAATATATATAATGCTATTTCCGAGTCATGTAATTCATATTTCGCCGATGCTTATAGAAAAACTATAAGTATAAATAATAATATTTCGGAAAATTTTGATATGTGGAGTGAAGGAGTAAAAAGCTTTGGGTTAGGCAATTATCTTAATAACGATCTTCCTATTGGAAAAAAAGGTATGATTCCAAATTCTGAATTTTATGATAGATGGTATCCTGATTTTAGATGGGGCCCAACAACAAATCTTTCAAATTCTATAGGTCAAGGAGAAATACTTGTAACTCCAATTCAACTAGCAAATATGATTGCAACAGTTGCAAATAAAGGCTTTTATTATACACCTCATATAATTAAACAGATTCAAGGTGACTCGATACCATTGAGGTTTAGACAGAAAAATATAATCGAAATTGAAAAAAAATATTTTGATATTATTGAAGTGGGGCTCTCAAAAGTTTATATAAGTGGTACAGGTAAACTTTTAAATATTCCAGGTATTGAAATATGCGGAAAATCAGGAACCGCTGAAAATTTTACAAAAATAAATGGCAAAAAAACTCAACTAACAGATCATTCTATTTTTGTAGCATACGCTCCAAAAAATGACCCACAAATTGCGATTGCTGTTTTAGTGGAGAATGGATACTATGGATCAACATGGGCTGGGCGTATTTCTAGCCTTATGATTGAAAAATATTTAAAGGGTACTATTAGTAACAAAGGAATTGAAAAACTTGTTATTAATAAAAGCTTGGATGAAGAATATAAAAAACCATTCTCTGATAAACCCTTTAAAATTAACAAGCTGTGATTAGTCAAAGAAAAAATATACTTAGGCTTGATTGGGTAATAATTCTAGTCTACTTTTTATTATTGGGTTTTGGAATTGGGAATATTTTATCGTCAAGTATTTCGGGAGAGGAAATAAATATTTTTGATTTTTCAACTCTTTATGGTAAGCAATTTTTTTATGCTCTAATTTCTCTTTTTTTTGGATTTATTGCAATATCAATTGAAGTAAAATTTTACGAAAGATTTTCCAGTATTTTTTATATTTTATCAATTGTTATTTTGGTTTGTCTATTCTTTTTTGGCAAAAGAGTAAATGGTGCACTTTCATGGTTTTCATTAGCAGGTTTTAATCTACAGCCTAGTGAATTTGTTAAGATTACTGTTGCTTTAGCAGTTTCAAAATATATAAGTGACTTTCAAACTGATTTAAAAAATACAATTGACCAGCTTAAGTTATTTATAATTATTTTAATTCCCATAGTTATAATAATTTTTCAGAATGATACAGGTAGTTCAATTGTCTTCTTATCGTTATTTTTTGTTTTATATCGAGAAGGAATATCTCAAAATTATGTAAAATCTATTTTCAGCATTATAGTATTATCAATACTATCCTTAAAAGTTTCAGCACCTGTCACAGCTATTCTAGCAACTTTATTAATTATTTTTTACTACTCATTCAAAAAAAAAGTCAGAAATAAAATTATTAAAATAATTTCGATATCATCATTATCTATCATAACATGCTTTGGTACAATATTCTCTTATGAAAATATTCTAAAAAACCATCAAAAAAATTATATAAAAGTGTGGCTTAATTTAGAGAAGGACCCAGAAAAAATTAAGCAAATGGAAAGAACAATTTTATATAATTTAAATGAATCGAAAAAAGCTATTAGCTCAGGGGGGGTGACTGGAAAAGGTTATTTAAAAGGAACCCGAACAATGGGTAATTTTGTGCCAGCTCAACATAGTGATTATATTTTTAGTACAGTCGGAGAAGAATGGGGTTTTTTAGGTAGTGTATTTATAATTCTTTTGTACACAATTTTAATTACCCGAATAATTTATTTATCAGAAAATCAAAAAAATAAATTTAGTAGAGTATATGGATATTGTACTGCATCAATATTGTTTATTCATTTTTTAATAAATATTGGAATGGTTCTAGGACTTACACCTACAATTGGAATTCCACTTCCTTTTTTAAGTTATGGTGGTTCTAGTCTGATAGCATTTACACTATTATTATCAATCTTTTTAAGACTAGACGGAAATAAAAAAAATGAGTGGTAAAAACTATTGTTTTAATTCTAATTTTTCTGCAAAATAATCACAAAAATCTAACATAGTTTGTGACATTTTTTCATCTTGTGTAGCTCTTTTATATGTGGCGGACATACTTGTCAGTATCTGATAAAAAAATATTTTCATTTCATCTAATGGCATGTCTTTAGTCCAAAGATCAATTCTTAAACTTTCTTTTTTAGATGAATCCCAAACAGAAAGAAATGTAGCTTTAGTTTCACTGTTTTCTATTCCAGCATCAGTAGCAGACCAAAATATTTTTTTGGGTATTTTATTATTGTCTAATTCTACTGTAATTTCAATTTTAGATTTTTTGTTTTTCATTTTTTTTGAGGCTTATATTTTGAATTATTATAAATATCTATTGGATTAATCGTTAGCATTTTATGTAATGATGTATCATTGTTTTTCATGTAAGACTTAACTATTTGCCAACCTATATATTTACCAATCATTTCTGAAGATTCATTATCTATTTCTAAGTAAAATCTAGAAAATGGAGAATCATTAATAAATCGACTCTCTAAATTATTGTCAGGATCAAATAAAATATTATTTTCAATGAAATAGGTCCAAACAAAAAATTCATTTTCTTTTGCCCATTTCATTTTTGCCTTTGAGTAACCAATTTTATGTCTATCATCAATGTCTAGGCTGAAATCTTTATAATATAAAACCTTTCCATGATAAACAATTTTATCCAGAAATGTATAAAATTCAATTCTTGGTATAATACTAAAAGCAAATTTTTCTGAAACATCAGAAAATATATTCGGAATTGTAAAATCTTCTTTTATATAGTCCGGAATTCCATCATAAAATCTGTGATTAGGGCCTAAATAATTATCTAAACCAATTAACAATAGAGAATCCGCAAGTATGACTTTATTTCTGTAGTCAATATCTGTATTAACAGTGATAACCTTTGGCATTGTAAATTTATTATCAAGTTCTTTATGTTTTTTAAAAAATTTGAAAAGACCTCTTTCAAGAAAAATTACTGATTCGAATTCCATAAGGATTTCGTTAAAAATTTCAAGCTGAATAGGATCTTGAAGTCTATTAAGCCAAACTGAATCTGGATATGAATCTGGGAAAAAGAAGGGGTACTTATTTTTAATTTGTGTTAAATCACTTGGGCTTGAATTATAAAATAATTTTTCAAATCTCTCTACTTCTATATTGTTATCTTTTGAACTAACTTTTTTATCACAAGATATGCAGACGAAAAAAAATAAAATCATTAATATTTTTTTTGTGTGCTTTGGCAAAGAAATTGACATAAGTTTGTTTTATTTGTGTAATACAAATATAATATACTTTCGAGCTAATTTTATCAAATGAAAATATCTGAGACCATCAAATTCATAGTAGATTGGATAAAAGATTATAAACAAACCAATAATATTAGTGGTTTAGTTGTTGGAGTTTCTGGTGGTATTGACTCAGCATTAACCTCTACTTTATGTGGTCTATCAGGTATAAAAACATTGTGTCTTAATATGCCAATCAAACAAAAAGAAGATCAATATCTACGTGCTGAAAGACATATTGAATGGTTAAAGAAAAAATTTGATAATGTAGAATCTATCGATATTGATTTAACTAATGTTTTTAATCAATTTAAGTTGTCAGTTGAAAACAACTCATCAAGCAACAAACTAGCATTAGCAAACACAAGATCAAGAATAAGAATGATGACTTTATATTATTATGCAGCAATTAATAATTCGATAGTTGTAGGAACGGGAAATAAGGTGGAAGATTTTGGAGTTGGATTTTACACAAAGTATGGTGATGGTGGGGTTGATATTAGCCCAATTGCTGATTTAATGAAAAGCGAAGTGTTTAAAATTTCAAAAGCTCTAGAAATAAATAACGAGATTTTAGAAGCTAAACCAACTGATGGATTATGGGATGACGACAGATCTGATGAAGATCAAATAGGTGCATCTTATAATGATCTAGAAAAGGTAATGAATAGCTTAGAAAAAGGTACAAACCCAAAAGAATTTAATAGTGAAATGAAAGAAAAATACACTATTTACAAGAAACATCACCTGGCAAATAAACATAAAATGATTAGTATCCCCGTTTGCAAAATTCCAAATGAGCTAAAATCATAATACTCTATTTAACTTATCTGATAATAATTTCTTGAGTTTTGAATAATTTACCACTTCCTCAAGGTTGCCATTATTAATTTGTTCAGTATTAGCTTGCTCTTTAAACCCATCTACTTTTTTATCAATTAAATAGCATCTAAAATTCAAAATTGTTTCAACAGTTAGTTGTGCAATGGAATCTTTTTTAGATTTTGGATATATATTATTTTTTTCCCAATCATGTAAGTAGTATTTTTCATTGTCCATAACTAAATTAGCAACTACTTGCTGCTGCTTTTCACTAAGTTCGTTTATAAATTTATCAACATTAATTTCCTTATTTTCATTAAATGACTCAATTATTTGATAATAAATATTTTTAAAATCTTCGTTTGAAAACTCCATTTCATCAGTATGTAAATCCATATATATTTTTTCAAATACCTTAACAGATCTGTTTTTTGTTTTGATATCCGTGTCACCATCACTGTTTTCTGAAAAAACCTCTTCTTTATAATCTATTGAATCGTTGCCGTATAATATTAATATTTCAATTATTTTTCTCTCCAGCTCATACAGCTCATCAACCTGATTTTTATCTTTATCGGTTTTTATGATACTTATTGGTTCATATTCCTTTCTTGGGATTTTTTTTAAATTATTAAAATCTTTTTTTACGATTTGAGCAAGAGTACTGTATAAAACCTGCTCACTTATATCCATTATAGAAGAACATTCCTTAATATATAATTCACGTTTAATTTGATCTGAGATTTTGGAAATACTTTCAACCATGTCACGAATTACACCAGCTTTTTTTACAGGGTCATTTTGAGTGTCAGACAATAATAAAGATGCTTTATATACTATAAAATCTTTAGAATTTTCAACTAAATATGATTCAACTTCTTTTAAACTTCTGTCTGAAACAAATGAATCTGGATCATCATTTTCAGGAAGGTTACAAATCTTTACATTCATCCCCTGCCCTAAAATCAGATCTATTCCTCTCAAAGCAGCTCGTGATCCAGCAGCGTCACCATCAAATACGACTGTGATATTTTTTGTTAATCTATTAATTAGTCTAATTTGATTTTCGGTAAGAGCAGTGCCAGAAGAAGCAACTACATTTGAAATTCCACATTGATGCATTTTAATAACATCAGTATATCCTTCAACTAAAAAGCAATTATCATTTTTAACAATAGATTGTTTACTTTCAAAGATTCCATATAAAACTTTACTCTTCTGATAAATTAAACTTTCAGGAGAATTTATATATTTTGCAAGATTATTTGAGGAGCCCAAAATTCGACCTCCAAAACCTAAAATTCGACCAGACATACTTTTAATTGGAAATATAACTCTACCCCTAAACCTGTCGATATTTTCAGAGTCTTTAACAATTGTTAATCCTGTTTTTTCTAAAAAATTTAATTTGTAACCTGCATCTACAGCAGCTTTAGAAAAATCATCTTTAATTTTTACAGAATAACCCATTTCAAATTTTTCAATTATATTCTTTTTAAACTTTCTTTCATTTAAATAGCTTAATGCAATTGTTTTACCTTCTTCTTCAAAAAGATTCTTTTTAAAATAATTTTTTGCAAAATCAGAAACTAGAAATAAACTTTCCTTTTCATTATCTTCAGAAATTTGCTGAGGCGTTCTTTCAGTTTCCTCAACTTCGATATTATATTTATTAGCGATATATTTTATGGCCTCTGGATAGGTGTATTGTTCATGCTCCATTAAAAAAGTTATAACTGTACCACCTTTTCCACTTGAAAAGTCTTTCCAAATTTGTTTAGCAGGTGAAACCATAAAACTTGGGGTTCTTTCTTCTGTAAAAGGACTTAAACCTTTATAATTTGAACCTGATTTTTTAAGTTGAACAAAATCTCCAATTATCTCCTCTACTCTAGCGGTTTCAAAAACTTTTTCTATGGTTCTTTTAGATATCAAAATAAAATTTATTTGGACTAAACAATTTAAGGAATTATTCTTTATTTATTGTAAATAAAATAATTGGTTTTATGACTTATTTGCAAGTTGACCACATGCAGCATCAATATCCTCACCCCTCGATTTTCTTATGGTGGCTTTGATCTTATGTGATTCAAGAGTTTTAATGTATTTATTCAAGACATGTGCTGGTGCTTGAACAAAATTTGGGTCATCAATATTATTATATTGAATTAAATTAACCTTGCTTGGGGTTTTTTTACAAAATTCTACAAGTGCTGAAATATCAGCATCAGTATCATTAATCCCCTTCCAGATGACATATTCATATGTGATTATTTTTTTTGTCTTCTTATACCAATAACTTAGAGACTCCTCTAGTTCTTGGAGATTCATTTTATCATTAAAGGGCATTATTGAAGTTCTTTTTTCATTTATCGCTGAATGAAGAGAAACTGCGAGTTTAAACTTAACTCCTTCATCAGCTATTTTTTTTATCATTTTTGGAACACCTGATGTTGAAACAACAATTCTTTTTTGAGACATTCCTAATCCAGACTTCGAGGTTATTTTTTCAATTGATTTTAAAACATTATTGTAGTTCATTAATGGCTCACCCATTCCCATAAAAACAATATTTGTTAATGGCCTGCTAAAATACTCTTCACTCTGTTTACAGATTAAAACAACTTGATCATATATTTCATCGGGATTTAAATTTCTCATTCTCTTAAGTTTTGCTGTTGCACAAAACTTACAGTTAAGGCTACAACCAACCTGAGATGAAACACATGCAGTGATCCTATCTTTGGTTGGGATTAAAACGCACTCAACTATGTAGCCATCATAAAGTTCAATAGCATTCTTTATAGTACCATCAGAGCTTTTTTGCATACGATGAACTTTTATATAGTTGATTACAAAATTTTCCTTAAGGAATTTAATAAGATTCACTGGAATATTAGACATTTCATCAAAACCATGAACTGATTTATTCCAAATCCAGTGTAAAATTTGTTTTGCTCTAAATGGTTTAAAGGAGTTTGATATTAAAATTTCTTTTAACTGATCCTCGTTACATGATCTTATATCCTTTTTGGAAGACAAAATATTTATATAATTAGCATTGAATCCCCGTAACTAAAGAAATTGTATTTTTCCTTAATGGCTTCTTCATATGCTTTCTTTATAAAATCATTACCCATAAAAGCCGAAGCCATCATTAATAGTGTAGATTTTGGCATGTGAAAATTAGTTATCATACAATTTGCGATTGTGAATTCATAAGGTGGAAAAATAAACTTATTTGTCCAACCGTCATACTCGTTTAGTGTTCCCATCGATGACACTGAACTTTCAATTGCTCTCATTACAGTTGTTCCAACAGCGCATATTCTTCTCTTATTTACTAGGCCTTGATTTATCAAATTTGCAGATTCCTTTTCGATGATAACTCTTTCACTATCCATCTTATGTTTTGATAAATCTTCTACTTCGACTGGGTAAAATGAGCCTAAACCAACATGCAAGGTAATCTCCGGAAATTTTATTCCTTTAATTTCCAATCTTTTAATCAAATGCTTTGAAAAGTGTAATCCGGCAGTAGGTGCAGCTACCGCTCCTTCATTTTTAGCATAAATCGTCTGATATCTTTCTTTGTCTTCTGGCTCAACTTCTCTATTTATGTATTTTGGTAATGGTGTTTCTCCTAAATCAATTAATAGTTTTCTAAAATCTTCATAACCAACATCACATAAAAATCGTAGTGTTCTTCCTCTTGATGTAGTATTATCAATAACTTCAGCGACAAGATTATTATCACTTCCAAAATAAAGTTTATTTCCTATTCTAATTTTCCTTGCAGGATCTACCAAAACATCCCATAATCTTTGTTCAGCGTTTAATTCACGTAACAAAAAAACCTCAATTCTAGCGCCAGTCTTTTCTTTATTTCCATATAAACGAGCTGGAAAAACTTTTGTGTTATTAAGAACAATGACATCATTTTCATCAAAGTACTCGATCATGTCCTTAAATTGCCTGTGCTTGATCGAATAGTCTTTCCTGTCTATAACCATTAATCTGGCTTCATCTCGATTTTTATTTGGATATTCAGCTACTAATTCCTTTGGTAACTCATAATTAAAATCCGAAAGTTTCTTTCTCATATTGAAGTATTTTAGAAGTTGCAAATATACAATCTTGAAATAGGGGATGTCAAGTAATTGAGGATATTTATTGAAATATAATTCCTATTTCTTCTAAATCTAACCAGAAAGAATTATATGATTTAGTCACTACTGAAGGATTGCAAATTATTATATTAGTTTTTATTGCTAAACAAGCAAAAGACATAGCCATTCTGTGATCATCATAAGTCTCAATCATAACATTAGGCTTTAAAGAATTTTTATTAGCAGCAAAGGAAATTGAATCATCATTAATTGTTACTTTCAAATCAAATTTACTTAGTTCATTTCTCAAAGCTATAAGTCGATCAGTCTCCTTTATCTTTAATGTATGAAGGCCTGTTAAATGGCAAGAGTAACCAAGTCCCAAACATGTGACAGAAATTGTTTGAGCTAAATCAGGATTTGAAGTCAAATCATATGAAAATGCATCAATATTAGATTTGACTTTTTCTAGCTTTATTTTTTCTCCAATATAAATCGTTTTCACCCCAAATACTTTATAAATGTCTGCAATTTTTGAGTCCCCCTGCAAGCTTGAGATATTGAATTTGGACAATGTCAGATTATATCCGATTTCAGCCATAGCTACAATTGAATAAAAATATGATGCGGAAGACCAATCTGATTCAATTGAAAATTTAATCGGATTAATATTTTCAAGTTCAAATACTTTAAAATAATTTTTTTTTGAAATAATTTTTACGCCAATTTTGTTTAATAAACTAACTGTCATATCAATATAAGGTGTAGAGGTTTCTCTACCTACAAGCTCTATTTCTAAGCCACCTTTTATCTTTGGAGCTATTAATAATAAAGATGATATGTATTGACTACTTTTAGAAGTGTCAATTTGTAATTTATTTCTTGTAAATTTTGATGGCTTAATTAAAAGCGGCGGATAACCTTCTTTATCTATATAATCAATTGAGGCACCTATTTGTCTAAGAGAATCAACTAATATTTCAATTGGACGATTATGCATCCTTTTTGACCCTGTTAATTTAATATCCACTTGGGATATTAAACATAAGTATGACGTTAAAAATCTCATGGCAGTTCCTGCATGACCTACATTAATAACCTTAGATTTTGTATTAATTGCATTAAGCAAATAATTTGTATCATCTGAATTTGAGATGTTTTCTAAATAAATATTTTCAAATAATGAACTTAAAATAATTAACCTATTTGATTCACTTTTTGAACCTGGTAAAATTATATTTGCATGCCTAAGCTCAGCTTTATTTAAATATAATTTAGTCAAGCTTTTCATTTGAATGGTGTCTTTCGTGGTCTCTATTCGCCTTCATATCTAACCTTTCATCAAAAGCAGTTTGAAGATCTACTCCTGTTTGATTTGCAAGACATAGTAAAACAAATAAAACATCTGAAAGTTCTCCAGCTAAATCAATCTCTTTGTCAGTTTCTTTAAAACTCTGTTCACCATATTTTCGAGAAATAATTCTAGCAACCTCTCCCACTTCCTCAGTTAGCTGTGCCATATTTGTTAATTCATTAAAATATCTTACACCATGATTTTTTATCCAATTGTCAACTTTAATCTGTAAGTTTTTTATTTCCATATTTCTGTTTTTAATTTTAAACACCCTTCAGCGTTTCGTCAATCATTGAGATACAATAATTAAGGTGGCTTTTAGTAGACTTATCTGAATATTTCTTAATTGCTTTTTTTAAATCTTTTTTCAGTTCAATTAAAGAACCCATTGAAATTGATCTAATATCTGAAACATCAACTTTAACACTGGTTATATAATCTTCCCAGCCCGGTCTTGAAGGTTGATCATTTTTCATAATAAATGCCAGTCGAGTAATATAGCTTCTCTGTAAATTTCTTCTATATATATCAATATTTTTACCTTTGCTTAACTCTGACCAGATTCCATCTTTTAAATCATCCATCATTTCGCCAATTGAATACGCGCTGAATCCATTAAGAGCTTCGTTTTCAATCATTCTTGCCATTCTCCCAAAATCAAGTATCCTATTTAAATAAGCTGATTGTAATGATCTAATCCTTTCTGTAGTTCCTGCATATTCGATTTTATTAAGAATTTCTTTATTAATCATCCAATAGGGAGTTTCAAATAAATTTTGATTCAAAAAAATCAAACATGACTTTTGGTGTCTTTTATTCACATGCGTATATACCGCTCCATCTTGATCAGAGGTTTTATAATACTGATATACACCTCCAATGTTGGTTGTTACATGTCCCATGTATCTTCGGAATTGATTTAAAACCTGCGAATACATGTATTCTAACTCGTCATAATTCTCACCATCTTTGGTTGTCCATTCAATCAGGCTTGGAATAATTCTCTTAAGATTCTTTATTCCATATTTACTTGCTTTAATTGCATTATCACCTAAATCTTCAGTTTGGGAACTTGGATCTATACCACCGCTTGGCCCAAATCTGTACATTAAATCATCCTCCTTTTCAATAATCCATTTTTTTAAAATATCTTTTTCTTCTTCTTCTGTAACATCAAGAATAGGTTTATACCCCCACATAACTGAAAATTTATCATAAATACCAACATTTGGTGAATCCCAGTGAGATGGCATTAAAACTACTCCTTTATCTTCTGGCTGAGCAACATAATTAAATCGTGCATAATCCATAACGGAAGGTGCAGTTCCGTATTTTTTTGTGAAAGTTGCTGACCTAAGTGAATCAACAGGAAAAGCACTACTACTACCCATATTATGGGGAAGACCAATTGTATGTCCTACCTCATGTGCAGAAACAAATCGAATCAATTCACCCATCAATTCGTCTTTAAACTCAGTACTTCTTGCATCTGGATCTACAGCAGATGTCTGAATAAAATACCAGTTTCTAAGTAATTTCATTACGTTATGATACCAATTAATATCTGATTCTATTATTTCTCCTGATCTTGGATCACTAACATGAGGTCCATTCGCATTTAAAGTTGGTGAAGCTAAATATCTTACAACAGAATATCTAATATCTTCTGGACTCCAATCCGGGTCTTCATCCTTGGATGGAGGGTCTTTCGCTATAATTGCATTTTTAAAACCAGCAGCTTCAAAAGCAGCTTGCCAATCTTCAATTCCCTGTTTTAAATATTTTCTCCACTTTTTTGGGGTTGCTCTGTCAACATAATATACTATAGGTTTTTTTGGTTCAACCAATTCTCCCTTCTTATATTTTTCAATATCTTCATCTTTTATTTCCAATCTCCATCTGTCTAAATATCTAACAGTCTCCGTTTCCTGATTATCAATTCCATAATCAGTTTGACTGGTTGTAAACCATCCAACTCTTTCATCATAATACCTCCTTTTCATTGGCTCTTTGGATAACAGAATCATTGAATTATTTAAAATCATAGAAATCTGACCATTTTTGGCTTCAGAAGATTTATATGTTTTAATATGCTTTGCCTCAATATTCATAGGAAAACTTCTTATGGATTCAATAAATGAAAGTTTTGAATCTAACCCTGTAATTTTATTTCTCTTTCTGCTAAACTGTGGATATCCAAAAGATTTGATATCGTTTTTATATAAACTAGTAACATCTATGACTACTGAATTTTTATCGCTATTAGTAACCTCTATTTTAAAGCTTGCAATGATTGGTTCAAAATTGGCGTTTGAAACTGCTTCCTTTATTGGAAGTGAATCAGATGCATAATTTGAGTATGAAATTTCCTTTAATAAAATATTATTATTAAATCTTTGCCAGCTTAAAACCTGTTCACTCATTTTGTGACGATTAATCGGAATTTCTTTCGAAAGATTAACAATTCTGGTTACCATAAGCATATCTCTTCCTAAAAGACTATCATTTATTTCATAATAATATTTATCTTCAACCTTATGAACATCAAATAAACCGTTGTCAGTTACAGCTTTTTCATTTATGATGTCTGAATAAACTTTTTCTTTTTTCTCCTTCTTATCTGGATTATCATCTTTGGAATTTTTTTCATCATTTTGTGAAAATGTCAAGAGACTCAACAAAAAAATGGAAATAAAAAAAGTGATTTTTTTGGTTTTTGTATAGGTTTTCATAAGTATTTAGTTTTCTAAGATTATTGTTACAGGGCCATCGTTTATCAAATTAATTTTCATGTCAGCACCAAATTTTCCTGTTTGAATTTTTGTTTTAATATATGTTTGTAATTCTTTTATAAAACTATTATAAATTTTAATAGCATTTTCTGGTTTTGCAGCTTTAATAAAGCTTGGACGATTTCCTTTTTTTGTGTCTGCATATAAAGTAAATTGACTAACCAATAAAATTTCTCCATTTATATCATTTATATTTTTATTCATCTTTCCAAATTCGTCATTGAAAATTCTAAGTTTTGAAACTTTACTTGCGGTTTTATTCAAAAAACATTCATTATCATCTTCAGAAAGCCCAATGAATATTACCATTCCGTATCCAATTGAAGAATATGTTTTTTTATCAATTGTTAAATTTGATTGTATTACCCTCTGAATAACTAATTTCAATTTATCTGTGTTTTAAATTATCATCATTTATTATATGAATATAACTATCATACCTAGATTTAGAAATTTCTCCAGAAGCAACTTTCTCCTTAACATAGCATTTAGGTTCATTTAAATGTATGCAATTATTAAACTTACATTTTGACTTAACCTTTAAAAATTCTGGAAAAAAATTACTAATCTCATCTCTATTGTAATTAACTAATCCAAATCCTTTTATACCTGGTGTGTCAATGAGTTTAATATTATTATCTAAGTAATGAAGTTCTGCATATGTAGTCGTGTGTTTTCCTTGAAAATGTTGATCAGAAATATTACCAACTTTTAAATTTAATGTTGCATCAATTGAATTTATCAAAGAAGTTTTACCTACACCTGAATGTCCTCCCAACATTATGGTTTTATTTGAAATTTTCTTCTCCAATTCCTTAATCCCTTTACCCAAGTTTGCAGATGTTTTTATTGTTTCATAACCAATACCATCATAAATATTTATCAAGGAATTTAATAAAACTTTGTCTTTTTCATTATATAAATCACACTTATTAAAGACCAGCAGAGTTTTGATTGAATAAGCTTCAGCGCTTACTAAAAATCTATCAATAAAACTAGTTGTTGTAATTGGGTTTCTTAAAGTTATAACTAGTAAAAGAAGGTCAATATTTGAAGCTAGAATATGAGTTTGCTTTGATAGATTAACGGACTTTCTTAAAATATAGTTTCTTCTTTCATATATTTTTTTAATAATCCCAACTTCTTGCTGATCGTGGTCTTCAACATCAAATTCAACAAAATCTCCAACTACTACTGGGTTAGTACTATTTATATTTTCTAGTCTAAGTTTACCTTTTATCCTACAATCAAACGTATCACCGCTTTCAGACTTAACCGAGTACCAAGATCCTGTTGATTTGTATACTAATCCTTTCAAATATGTTTAATTTTTTAATATTTTTTCTTGGTGATTTATTGATTCTTGATGAATTGCCTTGAAAACTTTTAAAATAAATTCTTCACTTAAGTTTTTTTCATCTCCCTCTAGAATCATTTTTCCTAAAATTTCGTTCCATCTTTTAGACTGTAGAACAGCAACATTATTTTTTTTCTTCAAAAGACCAATTTTTTCTGAAACCTTCATTCTGTTTCCTAAGATATTGATTAATTGATTGTCATGAACATTAATTTGAGCTCTTAAATTATCTAAATTATCTAAATATACTTCATCATTATTTGTAATCCTTCTTACTGTTAAGTTCTTCGTTAAATCTTTTAAATTTTGAGGTGTGATTTGTTGTTTTGAATCACTCCAAGCATTATCAGGATCATTGTGTGATTCAATCATAAGGCCATCATAATTTAAGTCTAATGCAGTTTGACATAAATCAAAAATTAAATCTCTTCTACCAGCTATATGTGAGGGATCAAGAATAAGTGGTAAATCAGGAAGTTTTCTTTGAAGATCAATAGCAATTTGCCATTCTGGATTATTTCTATATTTTGTTTTTTCATATGTTGAAAATCCTCTGTGTATAGCCCCAATATTTTTAATATTTGAAGAATAAAATCTTTCAATTGCACCCATCCATAAAGATAAGTCTGGATTAACTGGGTTTTTAATTAATACAATTTTTTTAGTCCCGCGAAGAGCTTCAGCGATTTCTTGAACAATAAATGGACTAACTGTAGTTCTGGCGCCAATCCACAGAATATCAATTTCATTTTTAAGTGCTAGATCAACATGGTTTGCATTTGCAACCTCAGTGGTGGTTAATATTCCTGTTTCTTCTTTTACTTTTTTCATCCATTGTAGAGCCAAAGACCCAACACCTTCAAAATTTCCAGGCCTGGTTCTAGGTTTCCATATTCCAGCTCTGAATACGGTTGTATCAGAATCTTTAAGTTGACGAGCAATATCCAAAACTTGATTTTCAGTTTCTGCACTACATGGGCCAGCAATAAAAAGTGGATGAGGAAGATTCATGTCATCTAACCATTTTCTCAAATTTTTATTATTCTTCATTTTAATTTATTCCTTTTAATATTGTTTTTATATAATTAGTTGATTTTAATTGCAATTCAATCTCATTAAATCTATCGTCTTTAATCAGGTTATTCACTTGAATTAAATTATCGATATAATCATTTAATGATTTAATAATATTTTCTTTATTATCCTCAAATATATCAGTCCACATTTCTGGAGAACTTTTTGCCAGTCTAACTGTTGATTCAAATCCACTACCTGCCATATCAAAAATATTTTTTTCATTCTTTTCTTTATCCATAACGGTTTTTCCTAGCATGAAGGAACTCAAATGTGACAAATGTGAAACATATGCAATATGTTTATCATGAGAATCAGGATTCATATAACTAATCTTCATTTTCATTAAATTAAATATCTTCAATGCAATTTCTAACTTGGATTTATTTGTTCTATGTTTATCACAGATAATTATATTTTTATTGGTGAATAAGCCTTTGTGTGCTGCTGTTGGTCCTGAAAACTCAGTTCCAGCGATCGGGTGGGTAGCTAAGAAGTTTTCACGATTTGGATGATCTTTAATTGCACTACAAATACTATTTTTTGTAGAACCAAAATCAATAACTAAGGTATTTTTATTGACCTTGTCCAAAATATTTGGAAGTAAATTAATTATGGATTTAACCGGGACTGAAACAAGAATAATGTCTGCTTCAGATATTTCTGAAATACTAGACTTTTTATCAATGACACCTAATTTATAAGCTTTATTTAAGTTGTTTTCTGACTTATCTATTCCAATGATTTTTGTTTTTGGAAATAATTTTCGCATTTCGATTGCAAAACTACCGCCAATAAGCCCAATACCAATTATATAAATTTTCATTTTCATATTCTTTCAATCGCCTTTTTAATATTAACTTCTGAATTACAAAGAGAAAATCTTACATAGCCCTCACCATTTGAACCAAATATAGAACCTGGAGCAATAAATATCCCTTTTTCATAAAGAAGATCATCAATATATTCTTTTGAATTTTTTATTGAATTAATTTTAGCCCAAACAAACATTCCAGATGATTTTTTTGAATATCTACAATTTAATTTATCAGCCAATTTCCATACTAAATTTCTTCTCTTTGAATACTCATCATTTAAATTTAAAAACCAATCTTTTGATTGACTTAAGGCTGATATTGCACCCATTTGTAAGGGATAGAACATCCCGGAATCTATATTACTTTTAACTTTTAAAATATTTGAAATAAAATCAGATTTTCCTACTGCAAAACCTAAACGCCACCCTGCCATGTTAAAACTTTTACTTAATGAATTCAATTCAATACAAACATCTTTTGCCCCTTCTACATTCATAATAGAAAGAGGTCTATCACTCAAAATAAAGCTGTAAGGATTGTCATTGACAATTAAAATATTATTGTCTATCGAAAAATTGACCAATTCTGAAAAATGTGAAATTGAAGCTCTTGCTCCAGTTGGCATATGAGGATAATTCACCCACATTATTTTAACATTAGATAAATCAAGATTATTCAATTGCTTAAAATCAGGCAACCAGTTATTTTTTTCTTTTAAATCATAATATATTATTTCATTGCCAATCAATTTTGTTATTGAAGAATAAGTAGGATAACCAGGATTTGGTATTAATACCTTATCATTTTCTGATAAGAATGACATTGAAATGTGAAAAATACCTTCTTTGCTGCCAATCAACGGTAAGATTTCGGATTCAAAATCTAAATCGCAATTGTAATGAAGTTTATAAAACTTTGATATTTGCTTTCTATAAGCACTTATTCCTGTGTAACTTTGATATTTATGAGCTCCCCTTTTGTCTAATGACTCTTTTAATTTTTCAAGAGCCATGTTGGGGGGTGATAAATCAGGACTTCCAATTCCAAGATTTATAATATCTTTTCCAGAATCAACTAAAGATTTTACCTCTCTGAGTTTTGAGGAAAAATAGTATTCACTTATGGAATTAAGTCTTTGTGAAAATTTAATCATCTTTAGAATTTTTATATTCACCTAAAACTTTAAACTCTTTAGCCATAATTTCTACAATTGATTTTGCTTTCAGGTAATGTTCCTTAATATCAAATGTAACATCGACAAAAAAAGAATATCTCCATGGAGTTTGAATTTTTGGCATGGATTGAATCTTGGTTAAATTTAATTTACAGTCACTTAATACATTTAAAATAGTTGCTAGGCTGCCTCTTTTGTGGTCCAATTCAAACTTCAAAGATGCTTTATTGATATTTTTATTTTCTGAGGGTCTAATATTTTTAAGTATTACAAATCTTGTTTGATTTTTTTTAATGGTCTGTATATTTTCTTGAATTATTTCAAGGTCATAAGTTTTACATGCTAATTCGCTAGCAATTGCTCCCAAGCCTTTTACTTTATTATCGGCAATTTTTTTTGCAATTTGAGCTGTATCTTTTTCCTCCACAAGTGTTATATCAGAATTGTTTTTAAAAAAATCTCTGCATTGAAGAAGAGCCATTGGATGTGACTGAACTTCTTTGATATCTTTTAAAGATTGCCCCTTTAAAGCCATTAAATTATGTGTTATCTGAAGATAATACTCGCCAACTATATGGATGTCATATTCATCAATCAATGCGTAGTTTGGTATAATTGAACCAGCGGTAGAATTTTCTATTGCCATTACAGCATAATCAATTTTTCCGTTATTAAGATTATATATCATTTCTTCAAAAGAAAGGAATTCAGCTAAGTGAATTTCTTTTCCAAAATAGTTGTTTGCAACTATGTGGTGAAATGATCCTTTAATACCCTGTATTCCTATATTTTTTTTCATAAAAAAAAAGTCCCGAAACTTCGAGACCATATTTAATTTTATATAATTTAATTACAACAGCCCCTATTCCCCCTCAAAATAAAAGAAATAATAAGTATTAAGACTGTAGTAAAATAAATTCATATCAAATAATTTATTGGGTCTAATGTAAATAATATTTATCAAAAAAGAAAATTTGACTAAAGAATATAATCAGTTGAAATAAAGTTAGAATTTTTAGAACCTAACAGATCCTTTATTATCACATTATTTTCATCATTATCCTTTGATGCAACAAAAGTTCTTATTGAAAAGGATCGTAGGGCATCATGAACACTTAATGTACTAAATGCTGAATCTTTTCTTCCAGTAAATGGATATATATCTGGTCCTCTTTGACATGAACTATTTATATTAACTCTACAAACTAAATTTACAAGAGTGTCAATAAGCGGACCTAGTTTTTTAGCTTCTTTACCAAAAACACTTACCTGCTGACCATAATTTGATTCAGCCATATCATTAAGTGGCTTATCAATATCATTAAAAGATATAACCGGAATTACAGGTCCAAATTGTTCTTCTTTATAGACTTTCATATCTTTTGTGACAGGGTATAATATAGCTGGATAAATAAAGTTTTCACAATAAATACCTCCGTTTTCATTTATGATTTCAGCTCCTTTATCTTTTGCGTCTGAGATTAATGAGCGAATATAATCAGGCTTATTTGGTTCTGGTAAAGGTGTTAACTTTACATTCTCTTCCCATGGATTACCATATTTTAGTTGATCAACAGCAGTAGAGAATTTTTTAAGAAATTCGTCTTTAACATCTTCATGAACATATATTATTTTCAAAGCTGTACATCTTTGTCCATTAAATGATAATGCGCCGTTTATACATTCATTAATGACTAAATTTAAATCAGCATCAGGTAAGATTATGGCAGGATTTTTGGCTTCTAATCCCAATACCAGTCTTAATCTGTTTTTCTTTGGGTGAGATTCCTGTAAAGCATTAGCGGATGAACTATGCCCAATTAATGCAAGCACATTAATTTTTCCAGATTCCATTATTGGTGTAGCTAAAACCCTTCCCCTACCAAAAAGGATATTTACCACTCCTGGAGGAAAATGTTTTTTAAAAGCTTCCATCAATGGAGAAATTAATAACACACCGTGTTTAGCTGGCTTAAAAATTACTGTATTACCCATAATTAGAGCTGGGATAAGCAGACAAAAAGTTTCGTTTAGAGGGTAATTATATGGCCCGAGACAAAGAACAACCCCTAGCGGCCCCCTTCGAATGTGTGCATTGATGCCGCTGTGTTTTTGAAATTTAGCAGAATCTCTATCAATTTTCTTGTATGCTTCAATTGTATCGTATATATAATCTACAGTCCTATCAAATTCTTTTTGGGAATCAGTATGGTTTTTTCCGATCTCCCACATTAACAACTTTACAACTATATCTCTTTTCTGCTTCATTTCTTCAACAAAGTTTTCCATAGCTATAATACGATCAACAACCTTCATTGTTGGCCATAAACCCTTTCCTTTATCAAATGCACTACAGGCAGAATCTAACGCCATAATAGCTTCATCCTTGCCCAAACTTGGTATTTCACCAAGTAGAGTAGGCTTATATTCTGCAGTTGATGAGATGGTAGAATAAACAGGTGAAAAATCACCTTCCCATTTAATTAAATTTCCATTAACCAAATAGTTGCATTGCTTAATTTTTTCTTTAATTTTAAATTGTTCGGGAATTGGGTTAAATATATATTGCATTTCTAAAATTAACTTAATAATCAATTATTATTCCAAAACTCACATGTTGAAAAATATTTTAATATATGTTTTTTAAATGAAAAAAAAATTTGACAAAAATTTTAAATTTTTAGAGTCTCAAATTGATGATTTAATTTACAACTTTGAAAAAGGTGGTATTTTAATCAAAGATTCCAGAAATAAACTTAAAAAATACAATTGTGGGGATATTAAGATTGTCGTTAAATCATTTAAAACACCAAACATCTTTAATAAAATAATATATAAGTTTTTTAGAAAAGGAAAAGCTGAAAGATCATTTGAATATGCTAGAAAATTAATGTTTATGGGAATAAAAACCCCAAGACCAATTGCATTCTACGAAGAAAAGACATCTCTTTTTTTAAAAAGAAGTTTTTATATTTCTGAATACATTAATTATGATTTTACTATTCGTGAAGCAATCAATAATCTTGAGCTAGCGCAAAATAAAAAAATCATCAGAGCATTTACAAAATTTACATTTAAACTACACGAAAATGAAATTAACTTTCTTGATCATTCTCCTGGAAATACATTAATAAAATTTGAAGAGGATAAACCTGTGTTTTATTTGGTAGATATAAATAGAATGAAATTTGAAAATATGAAAATTTCAA
>CABYIO010000005.1 GCA_902519075.1 uncultured Bacteroidota bacterium
ATCCTTCAATTGTAATGTAGCTAGCATCTACTTCTTTATAAGCATTCAACAAGCTTGTAGATACATCTTCATTACTCATTGTATCAGCACTCATGTGAATGAAGAATCTTCCAGCTCCACTTAAATCACTTGTAGGAGTCATTACAAAGTCTCCTTCAAGTAAATTGGTCATAGTACCTTCCTCAGTATCTTCTAGGTAAATATTAAGATCTGCAGGAGTAGTTCTATGAGAAATGCTAATTATCATTTCCTCTCCACCTGAGACATTAACTCCAATAGGAATAACTTTATCCCACATCTCTGAATAAGCTAATGATTGAATACCTAAATTAGTACCTTCATCACCTTCAACAAGCCTGCTAAAAATAGAGGTATTATTGTCACCCATAGGGAAGGTTCTTGCATCATAAGTAGGATCTGAAGCGTCCGAGGTATTTGTTAAGAAATATATTTCGGTTTCCCGTTCAATACTATTTTGTTGTAATCCAATAAATAACTTGGCGCGATCTTCATCTGGCATAACATCTCCCTCAATAAAGTCATCACTTCCCGCTGTTGTTTGCATTGTTTTTGTAAAGTTTATTGTTCCTCCACCAGTTTGAGAAGCAATAAAGAAACCTTGACCAGGAGTTATATACACTGCATCACTAGCATTATTGTATTGACCATAATCAGAACCATTCCAATACCATAACGCATCTTCGTTAGCCTGTGAACCAAGAACTGATGCATTTTCTGTGATGAAATCATTTGTTAAAGAAGAATTACTACTTGCAGAACTATTTAGCGCTAAGTATGAAGTGTATGGGTTAGCTATTAAATTCCATTGAGTCCCATTTCCAGAGCCATTGTTATTGCTAATACTAACACTCTTGTCATCGGTTTCAACTGTTCCAGTGAATGATTCAACAGCAGCTACATCTTTAGCCATTGCATATCCTTGGCCAGATGTAGTTGAGAAAGTTTCAGTATCTGTCGATGTCCAGGTATTGTCGGAATTATCATATGGCATAATAGCATCAATTGTCCCATTCTGTGAAAAATTAGATGTTGTTAATTCAGCTCCCACTAATGGGCTACCAACTAAATCCCATCCAGGATCATTATCACTTGGAGATTCGGTAGATATACTATTTATCCATCGGTTATACGTAATATCTCCAAAGGAATCTCCATCAATTATCATAGACGAGAAGCTTGAAGAACTAGAATTTAATATAAATTCACCATCATTAGTTGTTAAATCATTGCTTAATGACAAACTATTTCCAGATGATATAGTAACTGATGCTGAATCAGAATTTAATGTTAATGAGCTAGCAGAAACATCAGAATCAATTACAGGATCATTGGCAGGTGAGGTGGTAGCTGAAACAAGGATATTACCAGATGGAACATCTCCGCTGAACCAGTTTTCAGAGTTACTCCATGAATCACTTGTATATCCAGCCCATCCATACTGCATGTTGCTATAAGTTCCAACAACAAAATTATCAATATGCATTCTAAATTTATCAGTTGTGGAACTGTAAAATGCAATTCTAACATCATTACCAATATAATCACCTAAATCGTAAAGCACTGAATAAAATGCTGTTTCGTGGGTAGACGGTTCAAGGTTTGTGGCAATTGTAGCCAAAACACTATTGTCAGATGCATCAATTAAAAGAACATCAATCATTTCTGGATAATCAGCATCTGTTGACATAAGTCTGAATGAAACTCCATCAGTGTTATTATTAACAGTAAAAGGTTTAGAGTATAAATAATCATCATGCTGACTTGAATTATATAAAATATACATTGAACCTAAATTATGCGGAAAAGTTGCATTAGCAACATTGCTGTAAGTCCATGTATTTGTAGAACCTCCGTTTATAATAGTCCAGCATGAAGGAACTGAGCCATCATCAAAATTTTCTACAAAAGCTGTTGTTGCAGAAGCACATAAAGTTGTAATACTTAAAGCCGATGACCAATCACTGTCTTCGCTATCACATGCTGCTCTAACATAAATATCATAAGCCGTCTCTGCAGTTAATCCTGTTAATGTGTAGGGATTTGAAGTAACTCCAGAGACCGTTGTCCCAGAACCAGAAGAAAATCCGCTTGGCCCATATTCAATATCCCATTCTGTTTCAGAACCACCAGCTGTCCAAGAAAGAGCTACCTCTGTTTGTCCAGTTGCAGTACTGCTTAGACTACTAGGTGCTGGACATGCAGCTGCTGCTCCAACGGTTAATGTATAATCTTCAACTTCTCCATAAAAAGTAAAGTTATATGACAAAGCTGTACCATTACCACATCCTCCACCATAAACGGTATTATAATTGTCATTTGTTGTATTATAATCAGTTACAACTCTTAAGTTATAATTTCCATCAGCAATTGAAGGAACAGTAAAGGTTCCCGATCCCCCAGTAGTAGAAGTAATATCATCTTCAGACGCAAGCTGTTCAGCTAAAGAGAAAACACCATCATTATCACTATCTAGGTATATTGCATAATCCGTTGGATTTGGCCCTAGGATTGATAATGTATATGAAATTACAGTCCCAGCCTCTGCAGTTACAATTTGAGTTGATCTGTAGTCATTACTGGTTGAAACACTATTAAAACCAGTACTGTTACTTATATTGGTAGATCCTCCTGTGGTCGTAAATTCAGAAATATAGAAACCATATTGTACAGCTCCACCAGCATTGTATGTAGTTACTTCACAAGGAGTGGCTTGCTGAGCAAAAGAATGAGTGCTGAATAATAGGAAAAACAGCATTGTAAATAAAGATAAATGAGTGGTTTTTTGCATTATAAATTATTATTATGACCCTTTAATATATTAAAAAAAAAAAAAATTAAAAAGCAACTAGAGTTTTATTAAACAAGATATTACAATGTCTGTTTATTTTAACAAAATTTATTATTTATATTAATGGGATGAAGTTTAATAATCGAAAATATTTTCTAATTAGTATCATTACCTTCTTATGTTTAATTAGTTGTAGAAACAATATGTTTTCTCCTGAACACTCTGAGTTTTATTATAAAGACTCATTTTTAAAGTACAGGATTCTTTACCCAAAAAACTTCAACAAAACAAAAAAATATCCTTTGACACTTTTTCTCCACGGAATTGGCGAAAGAGGTGATGATAATCAATTACAGTTAAAATACGTAGATCAGGTTTTTTTAAATCCTGAAAATTATATTAATTACCCTTCAGTTGTAATTTTTCCTCAAGCTCCGTTAAATGATAACTGGTCTTCAAGAGTTTTGACCGATAATGAGATACGACAAGTTTTTCCAAAAGATGCAATCCCTACCAATTCTCTTCAATCAGTAATTCAGCTAATGGATTCTCTATCAAAGGAAAAGTATATAAATAATAAAAGAATTTATTTAACCGGATTATCAAATGGGGCAATGGGGTCCTTTGAATTACTCAAGAATAGACCAAACATGTTTGCTTCGGCAGTTTTAATATGTGGTGGTGGTAACCCCATATGGGCTAAAGATTTTGCAAAAACAACACCAGTTTGGGTTGCTCATGGATCTGATGATGACGTTGTTTCTCCTGAACTTTCAATAAACATGGTTAAAGCGATTATAAAATATGGAGGTAGTCCTAAATTCACTTTGTATGAAAACGTAAACCATGGAAGTTGGCATAATGTTTTTGAAGACCCTGAGTATCTTGAGTGGTTATTTTCACACACTAAAAATTGATATAATCAGAAATTTCCAAACCATATCCAATCATCCCAACTCTTCTTGTCTCTTTGGTGTTTGTGATTAGTTTGAGATTTGTGATGTCTAAGTCATGCAAAATTTGTGCACCGATACCAAAATCTCTGTCATCCATATTTAGAATAGGCGCCTTTGTTACTTTGTTCTTAGACTGGTTCTTTTTAAGAATCTTTAATCTTTTTAGTGTATTTATCGCTTTTAATTCAGAACTGATAAAAATCATTGCGCCCATTTCATCATTATTGATGATTTCAAACATTTTTGATAATGATGCATCAGTATCAGAGGTTAATGTACCTAAAACATCATTTTGAACTGATTTTGAATTTATTCTAGTAAGAACTGCATCACCTTTATCCCAGCTTCCCTTTGTCAAAGCAATATGAATATTATTATTTGTTGTTTGTTTATATGCTCTTAATCTAAATTTTCCAAAGCGTGTATTTATTTCAAAATCTTCTTCCTTTTCAATTAAGGAATCATGCTCCATTCTGTATGCTACAAGATCTTCAATTGATATTATTTTTAAGTCAAAGTTCTTAGCTACTTTTATTAAATCAGGAACTCTTGCCATTGAACCATCTTCATTCATTATTTCAACAATAACTCCTGCCGGTTTTAATCCTGCAAGCCTTGGTAAATCAATTGCTGCTTCAGTATGTCCAGTTCTTCTTAAAACACCTCCGCTTTTTGCGACCAGTGGAAATACATGGCCTGGTTTTGAAAATTGATTAGCTTTTGTCTTTTTGTCAATTAGTGCTCTTATAGTAGCAGCACGATCAGAAGCAGATATTCCCGTTGTAACTCCATTTCCTTTTAAATCTATCGAAACAGTAAAAGCAGTGTCTTGGGGATCTGTATTTGTTCCAACCATTAAATTTAGACCTAGTCTTTTTGATATGTTTTCAGTGATGGGTGCACAAATTAGACCTCTTCCATTAGTTGCCATAAAATTGATAATCTCCGGAGTAATTAACTCTGCTGATGCAAGAAAATCACCTTCATTTTCTCTGTTTTTATCATCTACTACTATTACAATCTTTCCATCTCGAATATCTTTTATAGCAGATTCGATTGAATTGAGTTTGAACTTATCTTTTGACATATTTTTCTATTTTTTTATAAAATGAAATAATGTATTCTCCAAAATTAAAAACACTTCGATCATTTGTTGCACGATAAGTTAAGTATATACTAAAAGGCAACATGATTAAAGTTGAAAGCCAGCTAGCTAAAATAGGGTTAATGCTGCTGTCTTCAGCTAGGTTTTTTGAAAAAATTCCTAAAAAATGGTATGCAAGAAAAAGTAATATTGAAATCACAAGAGGTAAACCATAACCACCCTTTCTGATAATTGTGCCAAGTGGAGCGCCAATGAAAAATAAAATAATACACGCGAAACCTAATGAAAATTTATCATGCATAGTCATCACATGCTTGTTCAAATTCTGTTCTCTGTATGATTGTATAGTTTTATTGGATTTAACAATACTTACAGTACTTTTTACTGAACTTATAGCTAAATCATAAAGTTGTTTTTGTTTTTTTGGTTGAAAAAGGTTTAAAAAATTATCATTTTCATAATTTACCTCGTCCTTCGGGTTTAGGTTGTAGTCTATCGTCTTAAAGTTTGATCTATTAAACATTTTTGAACTAATAACTGTCATATCCTCAGTTCTCTTTTCTGTAAGAGAATCAATAGCAGCACTTAATTCATTAACCTTCATCATAGAATGTTTATTGACATCGTCTTCCTCGTTAAAATCAACTTCATTGATTGAAGCAATATCAATATTGATTAAATACTCTTCAAAATAGCTTTTAACAAAAGGTTTTTTTATTTTTTTTGAATAGTCCTCAGAAATTATTTCATCATAATAGTTACCGTCATATAACTTTAGTTGTAAAATGTCGGAGTTTTCTTCCGAAATTATTTCGCCTGTTTTGGATTTTATAACAGTATGATTTCCTGGTTTATTTTTCTTTTGGTGAATAATAACCTTATCAAGGAGTTTTCCTTCATTTCCATATTTATTTTCAACCTTTATATTATAATCACCTATTTGACTAAACTGCCCCTCAGCGATTGCCATCGATGGTTTTACCTTAGAGATGTTTTTCCTAAGATTGTGAAAATTATATTCAGCTATTGGTGCAATATTATTTGAAAAAAAGAACGTGACTATTCCAAGTAAAAATGTGAAGAAAATTAAACTCTTCATAGATCGCTGTAATGATATTCCGCTAGCTTTCATTGCAGCAAATTCATAGTTTTCTGAAAGACTGCCAAAAACCATAATACTAGACAATAAAATTGTCAATGGTAAGACAAGAATTATTAATCTTGGTGAAACATTAATTAAGAATTTGAGTATTATATCAAGTTCTAAGTCTTTTCCTGCTAATTCTGAAATATAAAGCCACACTGACTGTAATAAGAAAATCAACATCAAAATGCAAAATGTACTAGCTAATGTTTTTAAGTAAGATTTAAATATGTAGAGATCAAGTATTTTCAAAAATTTAATCTAAAATATTCATATAATAGTCTTTATATTTCTCCTTGTCAAAAACAAATAAATTTGTGTCAAGTGGCAAATTAAATTCAAAATCAACAATAGAAATAGTAGTTATAGTTTCATTCTTACCAGTTTCAATTACTTCGTATATCTGGTTAAACTCGGTGTCTATTCCTAATAATATATATTTAATTTCAGCTTCAGAATCTTTAGGAACTAATTTTACATATTGAACTTTTTTTCTAAACTGTCCATTTCCAATTAATCTAGATTCATCCATTTCAAAATAATATCCGTCCTCATAAAAATAAAGCATTTTATTAGGGGTTATTGTAGTTTCGTCCTCTGGGTCTTGACTAGAAATTGTAACTTCCTCATCATCCGGGCTAATTGAATAAAGTTTGTCTCCGTCAAAAATTCTTGTAACTCCTAACATTTCAAATCTCCAATTGTCGTTTTCGGTAACAAAGCTCCCATTATTTGTTTGATTTATATCCTCTTCTAAATTTTTTAGTGTATAAGCATAGTTTATATATATATTATCATAACTTTTAATGTTATCTGATACTTTATTGAGTAATAATTCAGCATCAATGTTGTCTTGAGAATATCCTAAAGCGCAAAATCCAAAAATTAATAAAAGTAAATTTTTCATAAATAAATAGTTTATTCGTTTTCTAAATGTCTATCGAGAGATTGCAAATCAGGAATTAATACTTGCCTGGCTTTGCTTCCTTCAAAAGGTCCAACTATTCCTGCAGCTTCCAATTGATCAATTAATCTACCAGCTCTGTTATAGCCTAACTTGAGTTTCCTTTGAAGTAATGAAGCAGAACCTTGTTGTGCTGTAACCAAAACCTCAGCAGCTTCTCTAAACAACTTATCTCTATCTTCTATGTCGATATCAAGATTTGTGCCACCTTCCTCACCAATATACTCGGGTAATTGATGAGCTGTGGCATATGCTTTTTGTGATCCAATAAAATCGGTTAATAACTCAATTTCGGGTGTATCAACAAATGCACACTGTATTCTTATTAGTTCGTTTCCTTGGGTAAATAGCATATCACCTCTTCCAATCAATTGATCTGCGCCAGATCCGTCAAGGATGGTTCTAGAATCAATTTTAGATGTCACTCTAAAAGCTATTCTTGCAGGGAAATTAGCTTTAATAACTCCAGTAATTACATTAACAGAGGGTCTCTGAGTTGCTATGATTAAATGAATACCAATAGCTCTAGCCAATTGTGCTAATCGTGCAATTGGAGTTTCAACTTCTTTACCTGCAGTCATTATGAGATCAGCAAATTCATCTACCACGAGGACTATGTATGGTAAAAACTGATGACCATCATTAGGATTTAATTTTCTGTCTTTGAACTTTTTATTGTATTCTACAATATTTCTACAGGCAGCATTTTTTAATAATTCATATCTATTATCCATTTCAATACACAAAGAGTTAAGTGTATTAATTACTTTTTTGTTATCTGTAATTATAGCTTCCTCAGAATCTGGAAGTTTTGCTAGATAGTGCCTCTCAATTTTGTTATATAGAGTTAATTCTACTTTTTTAGGGTCAACTAAAACAAATTTTACCTCAGCTGGATGTTTTTTGTATAAAAGTGAAGTCAAAACTGCATTTAACCCTACCGATTTACCCTGACCTGTAGCACCAGCCATAAGTAGGTGAGGCATCCTTGCGAGGTCAAATACAAGAGTTTCATTACTGATGGTTTTACCGATGGCGACTGGAAGTTCCATTTCAGATTTTTGAAATTTCTCAGCAGAAATTACAGAATGCATTGAAACAACAGTTGGCTTTTTGTTAGGAACTTCGATTCCAATTGTTCCTCTTCCTGGAATCGGGGCAATTATTCTAATCCCTAAAGCGGCAAGAGACAATGCAATATCATCTTCAAGGTTTTTTATTTTTGAAATTCTAACTCCAGCGTCTGGAATGATCTCATACAAAGTAACAGTGGGGCCTATTGTAGCTTTAATATTGGAAATAGAAATATTATAATTTCCAAGTGTCTCAACAATTCTATTTTTGTTTTCCTCAAGTTCATCCTTATCAATTGTAATTTTTTCTGAATCATATTGCTTTAAAAGGTTTAGCTTTGGAAATTGAAATTTACTTAGCTCTAGTTTTGGGTCAAATTTGCCAAAATTATCTACTAATTTATCGGATAAATTATCAGATTCTGATTTTTCCTCAAAGATTTCTTCAACTTCAATATCTACATCATCAATTATTTTTTCTTCAATATTATTTGTGGATTTTTTATCAGTTGAAGACACGTTTATTTCTTCTTCAATCTCTTCATTATCAATTTCTTTTTCAATTTCTTCAGTAGTTATTTCTTCGTTAATTTCTTCAATTGGCTCATTTTTTTCTGATTTTTTAAAACTTAAGCTTTTAAGAAAATTTACTACTTTGATAATATCATTTGTTCCGACTTTTAATCTAAAAGTAATATAGATAAGTGTCATGAAAATAAGTAGAAATGTTACTCCTATTTGATTTATGTATATGTTTAGAAAGCTTACTAATTCATATCCTATAATTCCAGAATAGATATTGCCATAATCTATTAATCCAAAAAATATAGAAAATAAGAAGACTAAATAAAAACCCCAAAGCCAGTTATTGCTAAGTTTTCTTTTTTTAAAATCAAGTAAAATATGTAGTGCGCTAATAAATATTAAAAATGGAAATATTATTGAGCTCAACCCAAAACCTCGATAAATAAAAAAATCACTCAAAGTTGCACCTATTTTACCCAGAGAATTTGAGTTTGAAATTGTTTTATCATAAAAGTTGTTTAAATTACTTTGGTCTATTTCGCCAGTGAAAAAATAAGACAAAAATGAAATTATAAGAAAAAGCGAAAGTATAATTAATGAGCTTCCAATGAACAACCTTTTTGCACTGGAAAGTTCTTTCTTTTCTTTACTTTTTGAAAACGAAAAAATATGCTTCATTAATAGCTTGTTGTTTAATAGCTTGCAATTTAATAATCATTTCTGCAAGAATGAATTTTTTAATTAAAATTTATGATTTGAAATCATCTTAATTTTTATCATAAAGGCTGCATAAATCAATGTTGTTATAGGACTAAGCCAATTAAATATTGCATAAACAAAATAATCAGTAACAGAAACTCCAAGAACTCCATAGTGGTATGCCCCACAGGTATTCCATGGAATAAGGGCAGAAGTGACTGTACCTGTATCCTCAAGTGTTCTACTCAAATTTACTGCCGATAGATTTTTTTCTTCATAAGCATCCTTGAACATTTTTCCTGGGATAACAATAGCAAGATATTGATCCGATGCCACTATATTTATGCCTAAACAACTAGCTGCTGTACTTGCAAAAAGTCCAAAAGTGCTTTTAGCTTTATTTAGTAAATAATTTGTTATTTTTTTTAGCGCTCCAATTCCGTCCATAGAACCTCCAAATATCATTGCACTAATAGTAAGGTAAATTGTCCATAACATACCTTTCATTCCACCAGAGTCATATAGCCTTACGATTCTCTCATTGTCAGTTGGAATGCTAGTATCTGTAAAAACAGAAAGTAAAATAGATGTTGGCCTCGATGAATCAATGCTTTCTAAAATATTATTTTGGAATATTATTGAAAAAACTATTGCACCTAATATTCCAAAACTTAGTGCAATTACTGGTCTTACTTTTAAGAAAGCTAAAATTATTACTAGTGCTGGAATTAAAAACAGTAAAGGAGAAATATGAAAATCATTTAAAATCGTATCAGATAGACTTCTGATATCACTCATTTCTCCTGCATTAGTAATTTCCATATTGTAACTTAATATTATAAACACAACTAACGTAACTGCATAAGTTGGAAAAGTAGTATATGTCATGTATTTAATATGCGAATAAAGATCTGTGCCAGCCATAGCTGGTGCTAGATTAGTAGTATCACTTAAAGGTGACATTTTATCACCAAAGTAGGCGCCAGAAATAACCGCGCCAGCAGTCATGCCAGACGGGATGTTAAAAGCTATACCCACAGCAACTAGTGCAATTCCGACAGTCGCTGAAGTTGTATAAGAACTTCCTGTGGTTAAAGACACCAGCGTTGAAACTACTAAAGTTAACGGAAGAAATACAGAAGGATCAACAAGATTTAACCCATAATAAACCATTGCAGGAATTATACCGCTTACTTTCCATGTTCCTGCAAGAGCACCAACAAGTAAAAGAATAATTATAGGGGTGCTGATACTCTTTATACTTGAAAATATCTTTTTTACTACAAAGCTAATTTTGATTTTTTCTGAAAGCCCTATAGCAGTTGCAACCAAAGATGTAAAGACTAATATGTAGTGGTATGTATAGTCTCCTAGCCAATCATTATCTTCAAAAAAAATAATATTATAAAATAATAATGAGATTAATAGAACAATTGGAATTATTGATTTTGCTAAGCTAATTTCAGAATGTCTTATGTCCATTTAAATTAGATTAAATTCTTTAAGACATTCTTTAATTCCGTTGTATGTTCTTGAAATGTCTTGATCTAATCCAACTGAAAACCTTATCAAACCTTCGCTAAGCCCCATTTTTTCTTGTTCTTCATCTGAAATTTCTGATGAAGTAGATGATCCTGGTGCACAAAATAATGTTTTGTAGAACCCTAAACTAACAGCAAGATATCCAAGGTTTTTATTTTGCATTTTTTCCATCAACTTATTAGCAATTTCTAAGGATCCTACATCAATTGTAACCATGCCTCCATATCCATATTCTTGATTCATCATTTTTGAAAAAACTTTATGAGAAGGATGTGATTCAAGACCGGGATATACAGCTTTAATTCCATCTTTTTGAAAGGATTTAGCCAGATACATTGCGTTTTCACTATGTTTTTTTATTCTAATATGTAGTGTTCTCATATTTTTTAGTACTGAGGCAGCCCTTAAGCTATCCATAGTTGCACCCATTAACATGAAAGCCCCATCATTTACATCTCTTAAGCTGTGAATAAACTCTTTATTGCTACAAACGACACCAGCAATTGTATCACTTGTTCCGTTAATAAATTTTGTCAAACTGTGAATAACAATATCAGCTCCATTTTTTAATGGGGATACTGAAAGAGGAGTAAATGTATTATCTACAATTAGTTTTAAATTATTTTTTTTTGCGATTTTAGAAATTGATTGTATATCAGCTATCTCTAATAGGGGATTAGAAGACACTTCACAATAAATAATTTTGGTATTAGGCTTTATTAATTTTTTAATATCATCTAATGAGGTTATGTCAACAAAATCAGTTTCAATTCCCAATTGTGGTGTGAAATTTTTTAGAAATGCATAGGTGCCTCCATAAACTGTTCTACTTGAAATTATATGATCTCCAGATTTACATAATTGCAAAATAGTAGAGGTAATAGCACCCATTCCCGAAGAAAATACATTAGCTGCTTCAGCACCCTCCATCGCCGCACAAGCTTCCTCTAAATAAAGATTACTTGGTGAGGAATTACGAGAATATAAATAACAACCTTCCATATTTCCTTCGAATGTTTCACTCATGGAATTTGCTGAAAGAAATGTATAAGTTGAGGAATCGGAAATAGAAGGATTTACTCCTCCAAATTCTCCAAAAAATTGTAAGTCTTGTATTTTGTTAGCTGGCTTTGATTTCATTAAACTAGTTGGTGATTTGAATTTGTATTTATCACTAATTTACCAAAATCAATTTTAATACTTTAAAAATTATTTTAACATTTAAATATTTGTATTTTTGAAACCTAAATTCAAGAAGTATGAGTACATATGATGTTATTGTAATTGGATCAGGTCCTGGAGGTTATGTTTCAGCTATTCGAGCTGCACAACTTGGAATGAAAACAGCACTTATTGAAAAATATTCAACAATGGGTGGTACCTGTTTAAATGTTGGCTGTATTCCGAGCAAATCATTACTGGACTCATCACATCATTATGAAAATGCGCTTCATAATTTTGAAGACCATGGTATTTCTGTTGATGGTAAAATTAAACTTGACTTGGGTAAGATGATGTCAAGGAAATCATCTGTTGTGGAGCAAACTACTAAGGGATTGGAATATTTAATGAGTAAAAATGATGTAACAGTATATCATGGTTTAGGTTCTTTTAAAGATGAAAGCACAATTGAAATAAACGCAGATGGTAAAACTCAAACAATCATCGGAAAAAATATAATCATTGCTACAGGGAGTAAGCCTACAAAATTACCTTTTGTTGATTTTGATGGAGAAAGAATTATTTCATCAACAGAGGCTTTAAAACTTTCAGAAGTACCTAAACACTTAATTGTTGTAGGTGGTGGAGTTATTGGTCTTGAATTAGGTCAGGTTTATAGTAGACTTGGTGCAAAAGTAACCGTACTTGAATATCAGGATAGAATAATTCCTAATATGGATTCAAGTTTATCAAAAGAGTTAACTAAAGTATTTAAAAAAAGTGGGGTTAAAGTTAATACATCTCATAAAGTTTCATCCATTGAAAGAAAAGGGGAATCAGTTTTTATAGTTGCTGAAAATAACAAGGGTGAAAGTGAAGCCTTTGAAGGTGATTATTGTTTAATTTCTATTGGAAGAAGTGCATATACGGAAGGTCTTAATCTTGAGGCTATTGGAGTTTCAACTGACAAATATGGAAGGGTAGAGGTTGATAATAATTTAAAGACCAGTGTTGCTAATGTATTTGCTATCGGCGATGTTGTCAAAGGGGCTATGCTGGCACATAAAGCTGAGGAGGAAGGTGTTTATGTTGCAGAATATATCAAAGGACAAAAACCTCATATTAATTATAATTTAATTCCGGGTGTTGTATATACTTGGCCTGAAGTTGCTTCTGTTGGTCAAACAGAAGATGATTTGAAAAATATTAATAAAAACTATAAAGTTGGACAATTCCCAATGAGAGCTCTTGGTAGAAGTAGGGCTAGTTCTGATTTAGACGGGTTTGTTAAAATATTAGCTGATGCTGAATCAGATGAAATTTTGGGAATACATATGATTGGAGCCAGATGTGCCGATTTAATTTCAGAAGCAGTTGTCGCTATGGAGTATAGAGCTTCAGCAGAGGATATAGCTAGAATATCCCATGCTCATCCAACTTTTTCTGAGGCAATAAAAGAAGCTGCTTTAGCCGCAACTGAAAATAGGGCAATTCATATATAGCCATTATAATACATACATTTCTATATATTTGTTTTAAACAAATAAAATGCAATCAAAGTTTGAATCTTATCTAAAAGATAATTTTCCTTATTTAATAAAGGAAAGATGTATTATTTGTTGCTCTGGAGGAGTAGATAGTATTGTTTTATTTCATTTAATGCTTTCAGTAAATAAAAATATTATTGTTGCCCATTGTAATTTCAAATTAAGAGGAGTTGAAAGTGACAAAGATGAAGAATTTGTAAAGAAGCTAAGCGAAGAAAATTCTATTAGATTCTATTCAAAATCATTCGACACAAAAAAAATTAAAGAACATTCAAATAATTCAATTCAAATGATTGCTAGAGATCTGAGGTATGAATTTTTCGATAAAATCTCTAATGAGCTTAAAATTAATCACATATTAACAGCACACCACTTAAATGATTCTTTAGAGAGTTTTATAATTAATTTAAGTCGTGGCTCTGGTTTAGACGGCTTGACAGGAGTTCCAATGCTAAATGGCAAAATTAAAAGACCATTGATTGATTTTGAAAAAAAAGAAATTATTGACTATGCTAAGAATAAAAATTTAAGATGGAGGGAAGATTCTTCAAATAACTCAAATTCATATTTAAGAAATAAAGTAAGAAATAATATAATCAATGATCTTGAAGATTTAGAAGGTAACTTTTTTAAAAATTTTAAGAAAACTATCAAATATTTAAAGATGTCAAATTCTTTAATATATGAAAGAGTTAATCAAATAAAAGCTGATTTATTGAAAAATGAAGAAGATGAAATCAGTTTAAATATCAAAAGTTTGGATGAGGTCAATAAGGAGGCCTTTTTATATTATTTTTTAAGGGATTATGGATTTGTTGATTGGAGTAAAATTATGGATTTGTTAGACGGAGAATCTGGAAAAAAAATATATAGTAAATCTCATGTGTTATTTAAAGAGAAGTCAAAATTGATTTTAAGAGAAATTAATATTATCAAAAACCTTTCGTGTAAGATTAATAATTTGGATAAGAAGCTAACTTTAGAAAATGGTGCTTACTTATCTTTCAAGGATGTTGAGGAAGTCGAAAAAGATAATTTTAATATTATAACAGTTGACAAGGGGAGGCTGAAACTACCTTTAGAATTAAGATATTTTAATCACGGGGATTCTTTCAGTCCATTTGGAATGAATGGAACAAAAAAAGTAGGTAAATTTTTAAAAGATAATGGTGTTAATGAATTAGATAGATCATCCAAACTAATTCTTGTTAATGGAGATAATAAAATCATTTGGGTTGTAGGTATGAGGCTTGATAAAAGATTTAGTGTCAAAAAAGATTCTGTTAAATTATTGAATATTGAATATCTTAATTAATATTAGTCATCGATTAAAACATATAGGTCCAGGATCTGTAGTGGCAGCAGCATTTATCGGACCTGGGACCATAACTATGTGTTCAATAGCTGGGGCTCAATTTAAGTACGGATTAATCTGGACATTGATAGTATCTATACTTATCACTATGTTTATTCAATTGACGGCTATTAGAATTGGTTTAACAACCAAAAACACTTTATCCAATTTAATTAAAGATCAGTTTCAGAATGGTTTATTAAAATACACATCTATTTTGCTGATTATTTCAGCAATTTTTATAGGAAACAGTGCCTATGAGGCAGGTAATATTAGTGGTGCTGTTATGGGTTTTGAACTTCTTTTTGGAGATAGTTTTCAATTTAATCAGATTAATATATTTAGTATTCTTTCAGGAGTTTTAGCGCTTCCTTTAATTATTTTTGGTAATAATAAAGTTCTAGAAAAAATACTTATAATTCTTGTTTTAATTATGAGTTTTTCTTTTGTTTTTACTGTTTTTATTGTTGGCGTTGATTTCAAATTATTATTCTCATCTTCAAATTTTTTCAGTTTTCCTGCCGATAGTATTTTAACCATTGCTGGGTTAATCGGAACGACGGTTGTGCCATATAATATTTTTCTTCATGTTGCTTTGGTAAATAACAGGTGGAAAAGCAGTAGGGATTTGAAATTTGCAAACTTTGATACAATTGTATCAATTTCGATAGGAGGATTGATTTCATTGTGTATTCTACTAACAGCTGCAGGCTTAAATAACACAGATATTTTGAATGCTGTTGATTTAGCTAACAACCTTCAACCACTATATGGTAATTTTTCAAAATATGTTATTGCTGTAGGATTACTGTCAGCTGGTTTGACTAGTTCAATTACAGCCCCTATTGCTGCTGCTTACGTAGTCTGCGGATGTTTTGGATTTTCAACGAATCGTAAATCTATCATATTTAAGATAATTGCTGTGATTGTTCTTCTGATTGGAGTAATTTTTTCATCAATTGGAATTAGTCCAATTGAAATTATCAAGTTTGCACAGGTTACAAATGGAATACTTCTTCCATTAATTGTTGTCTTTTTATTGTTTTTAGCGAATAATACAAGATTACTTAAAAACAAAACGAATAATACTTTTCAAAACATATTAGGATTAATTGTGATTGGATTTTGTCTATTGCTTTGTTACAGAAGTATTGCTAAAGTTTTTATATAATGATAAATGTCAAATTAAATGCCGATTTGGGTGAAGGAGCTAATATTGAAAAGCTAATCATGCCATTTTTGTCATCTTGCAGTATTGCTTGTGGTGGGCACACCGGAGATGCTAACTCTATGAGTGAAGCTGTTAAAATTGCCGTTGAACACAATGTAAAAATCGGAGCTCACCCATCTTACCCAGATGAAGATGGTTTTGGAAGAATACCAATTAATATATCAAATCATGATTTATCAAAATCTTTAATCTCACAAATTAATTCTTTGAATCAAATTTTAAATGATTTTAAAATAAATTTAGATCATATTAAACCTCATGGCGCACTATATAACTTAAGTGCTAAAAATTATGATTTAGCAATGCTTATAATAGAAGTTGTAGCCCAGAATTATGATGGGGTTTACTTGTATGTTCCATCAGGAAGTTTGATTGAAAAGTTAGCTTTAGAAAATAATGTAAAAATAAAAAAAGAGGTTTTTTTAGATAGAAACTATAATAGTGATAATTCTTTGGTTTCTAGGGATAATGAAAATGCAATAATTAAATCATCAAAGCTAATGTTTGACAGAATTGAAAATTTAACAAAAAATGGTTTTTTACTTTCTGTTTCTGGCAAAAAAATTAATCTAAAAGCTGATACTTTTTGTATACACGGAGATAGTCCAAATATTGTTGATTATTTAAATGGATTAAATGATTTATATGGTGGGAAAATATAAAATTAACTTTTTTCATTACAGCCAAAATTCGATTCTTGTAAATTGGCCACAATCGATTTCACCTGAAATATCCTCTGAAATAAATAGTTTCTGTAAAGCTATTTACAATGGCAAAAACATAATTGAATTTAGAAAAGGATATTGTTCTTTATTAATTCAATTTAACTCCGAAAACATCAGCTATAATCGTTTTCGTCTTTATCTAATCAATATTTATGATAAACTAAAAGAAATCAATATTGTAAAACCGTCAGTGTGGGAGGTTCCTGTATGTTATGATGATAAACTTTCATCAGATATTAAAGAATACTCAAAAAAAATTTCTTTATCCAAGGATGAAATTATTCGATTACATAGTTCAAAAATTTACTATCTACATATGTATGGCTTTCTGCCTGGTTTTATGTATTTAGGAGGGTTGGATAGTAAATTACAGATAACAAGAAAAACTATTCCAAGTAGGCGGGTTCTTAAAGGCTCTGTTGCTATTGGAGGAAGTCAAACAGGAATTTATCCATCTGATTCACCTGGAGGCTGGTATGTGATTGGTAATACACCTATTAATTTGTTTGATGCATCAAATTTAAATCAACCAGTAGCTATTCCTGATTCAAATTATGTGAAATTTACACCTGTTTCAATTGAAGAATATAAATTGATAAAAGATGAAGTGAAAAAATCTGAATATAAGTTTATTAAAAGAGAATTCAATGATTGAGGTTTTAGATTCAGGATATCACATAACTGTACAGGACAGAGGAAGATCTGGTTTCTCAAAGTTTGGTGTGCCAGTATCCGGAAGTATGGACTATCTCTCATCTAATAATGCTAACTCCATAGTTGGTAATACAATTAATGAACCTGTATTTGAAATAGCGATGATGGGTGGAGAGTTTCTTTTTACAGAAGAAGTGGATATTTGTATTTCAGGTGCTGTTTTCGAAGTAAAACTGAATAATAATTCAATAATTAATAACACTATAATTAGGGTTCAAAAAGGAGATGTTTTAAATTTTGGAAAAGCATTGAAAGGATTTAGAATATATTTAGCCATTTCAGGTGGTTTCAAATCAGATTTAATACTGAAAAGTTGTAGTTATTTTGACAATATAACCCCTAATTCTGTGGTAAAAAAAGGGGATAGATTTAATTTATTGAGGAATAAATCAAAAGCATGTAATTTTATTAATTATCCCGAGCTTGTTTTTGAAAATATTATCGAGGTTTCAAAAGGGCCTGAGTTCAATCTGATTAATAATGATGATGTAAAGTTATTGCAAGAGCAGTTTTTTACAGTTTCAAGTAATAATAGAATGGGTTATTTTTTTGAAAATGGACTGAGTTCTAATAGTTTTTCAATTATTACTTCACCAGTAATTCCTGGAACGATACAATTAACTCCTTCAGGAAAAATGATAGCCCTAATGAAGGATGGGCAAGTGAGCGGAGGTTATCCTAGAATATTACAGATGAACTACAATTCAATAAGTATTTTATCTCAAAAAAAGCAAGGCGATAGAATCAGATTCAAACTAATAAATCTAACCTAGATATTTCATTATTTTTCTAACTAAGCCTAATTTATTCTTGTATGGTGCATATCTAAGATTGTTGTCAAACCACGTAGATCTTCTAACTACAGATTTTTTGTGAGAAAATAATTCAAAGCTAGCTTTTCCGTGATAAGATCCAATTCCGCTACTTCCAATACCACCAAAAGGTAATCTTGAATTAGCTAAATGTACAATGGTGTCATTTACAGCTCCACCACCAAAAGGATATCTATTAATTATTATTTCATTAAATTTTTTATTGTTAGAAAACACATATAAGGCAAGTGGATTAGGATTTTTATTAATTATTTCATCAATATCTTCAATTTTTTCAAAGCTTAAAATAGGGAGTATTGGTCCAAAAATTTCGTCTTTCATTATCTCTTCATCCATTTCTGGGCTATCAATTATTGTTGGCGATATATATCTTTTAACCTGATCATATTTGCCTCCGTAGATTAACTTATTTTTATTAATTAGGCTAACGAGTCTATTGAAGTTTTTTTCATTTACAATTGCAGTAAAATCGTCAGTTTTTTCAAGTTGTTTTCCAAATGTTTTTTCTATTCTATTTATTAATTCTTTTATTAAGGTTCCTTTAATCGATTTGTGAACAACTAAATAGTCTGGAGCGACACAAGTTTGACCAGAATTTAAGAATTTACCCCATACAATCCTTTTGCTAGCTAATTTCATATCTGTGTCTCTATTTATAATTGCCGGGCTTTTACCCCCTAATTCTAGTGTATAAGGTGTGAGTTTCTTTGCGGCTGCCATTGCTACAATTTCACCTATTTTCACACTACCGGTAAAAAATATATAATCCCATTTTTTTTCTAACAATTTTGATGCTGTTTTAGAGTCACCTTCAACAACACTCATAAATTCTTTGGGAAAAACTTTTTCTACTATTTTTTTAATTAATCTTGAGGTATTTGGGGTGTGTTCGCTAGGTTTTAGTACAACACTGTTACCAGCTGCGAATGCAGACATTGCCGGTAGTAGGGCAAGCTGAAATGGATAATTCCACGGAGAAATAACTAAAACTTTCCCATATGGTTCAAATATTATATAATCCTTTGATGGGAAGTTAATTAGTGCAGGTCTTATTCCTTTTGGTTTTGACCATGATTTTAACTTCTTTATAAATAGTTCAATTTCATTTAATAAAAAACCTATTTCAGTGGCGTAGGTTTCAAACCTGGGTTTTTTAAGGTCTAGGTATAAAGCTTCATAAATATGTTCTTCATTTAGGTTTATTTCATGTTTCAATCTTTTCAATAGGTTGAGTCTATCTTTAACACTTATCTTAGATTGAGAATTTACAGGCATTGATTGTTTTTCATTTATCATATCAGTGTTTATAATTTCTTATTTAGTGGCATTCCAAATTTTAGTATCTCTAACTGGTGCGTCAATTATTATTTTTTTTCCGTTAACCGGATGTTCAAAAATAATTTTTTTTGAGTGTAAATCAATCCCTCCGTCATCATTACTTCTATCGTATCCGTATTTTAAATCTCCTTTTATCGGACATTCAATAGCTTTTAGCTGACAACGTATCTGATGATGACGTCCAGTTTCTAGTTCAATCTCAATTACAAAATATCTTTCAAGCTTCTTTAAAACCTTATAATGAAGCACTGCTTTCTTGGCTTTTGTTGTTTCTTTTTTGAAGTGTGTTGATTTATTAGTTTTTTCATTTTTCCTTAACCAGTGTATTAAAGTGTCCTCTGGTTTTTCAGGTTTATTTTTTGTAATAGCCCAATAATATTTTTGAACTTTTCCCTCTTTAAATAATTTGTTTAGCCTAGATAGACATTTTGAAGTTTTAGCAAATATCACTACTCCAGATGTTGGCCTATCTAATCTGTGTGGTATTCCAAGGTAAACATTTCCTGGTTTAGAATATTTAGTTTTAAGAAATGATTTTACAATTTCTGAAAGAGGATTGTCGCCTGTTTTATCTCCCTGAATAATGTCTCCACATCTTTTGTTAATTGCTATAACGTGGTTATCCTCAAATAGAACTTGTAGGTTATTTTTATTAGAAATTATTTTTTTCAAATCTAATATTGCTCATTTTCATTTGGAAAGCTGCCAGATTTGATATCATCAGAAAAATTTGAAATAGCATTAATCATGTCATCGTGTAGATTCATATACCTTCTCAAGAATCTAGGATTAAATTCTTTAGTCATCCCAACTAAATCATGAAGAACAAGTACTTGTCCGTCAACATGACTTCCTGCTCCTATTCCAATAATTGGAATGTTAATTTCCTTTGCTACTTTTTCAGCTAAATTACTAGGTACTTTTTCTAAAACAATTGCAAAACATCCTATTTTTTCAAGTAAATGCGCGTCTTCAATCAGTTGGTTGGCTTCCTTATCCTCCTTAGCTCTTACAGTATAGGTTCCAAATTTATAAATAGACTGAGGAGTTAGACCAAGATGACCCATTACCGGAATACCTGCTTTTATAATTCTTTTTATGGAATCTTTAATTTGCTTACCACCTTCTAGTTTTACAGCATGAGAGCCGCTTTCCTTCATGATTCTTATTGCTGATTCTAGCGCAGCCTGTGAATCACTTTGATATGTTCCAAAGGGAAGATCTACAACAACCAATGCTCTTTCAACTCCTCTAATGACCGATGATGCATGATATATCATCTGATCTAGTGTAATAGGAAGGGTTGTCTCATGACCTGCAATAATATTACTTGCTGAATCTCCGACTAAAATAACATCAATACCAGCTTTGTCAACTATGCCTGCGGATGTGAAGTCATAAGATGTTAACATAGAAATTTTTTCACCATTGTCCTTCATTTCCTGAAGGGATTTTACGGTTACTCTTTTGTATATTTTCTTGTTCATTAATTCTAATAAAAAAGTAGTTTGTAAATGTAATAAATAATATCATGTGCAAAATATTTTTTCAACTAGTAATTAATTCTAATCTGAAAAAATAAATAAATAAGACATTATGTCACTAAAAACTGACAAAATTGACATAAAAAACAAATGGCATAATGATTGACATTTGTTAATTGAATTTAAAAATTAAAATTATGAGTAAAATAATCGGAATAGATTTAGGTACAACAAATTCTTGTGTTTCAGTAATGGAGGGTAATGAGCCAGTTGTAATACCTAATGCTGAGGGAAAGAGAACAACACCCTCAGTTATAGCATTTGTTGAAGGTGGTGAAATAAAAGTTGGAGATCCTGCAAAAAGACAAGCAGTGACAAATCCTACCAAAACTGTTTATTCTGTTAAAAGATTTATGGGAAATAAGTTTTCTGAGTCTAAAAAAGAAACAGGTAGAGTACCATATAAAGTTGTAAAAGGGGATAATGACACTCCTAGAGTTGATATTGATGGTAGATTATACACTCCACAAGAATTATCAGCTATGATATTACAAAAAATGAAAAAAACTGCTGAAGACTATTTAGGTACTAATGTTGAAGAAGCTGTCATAACAGTTCCTGCCTATTTTAATGATTCACAGAGACAAGCTACGAAAGAAGCTGGTGAGATTGCAGGATTAAAGGTTAAAAGAATTATTAACGAACCAACATCTGCAGCTTTAGCTTATGGTTTAGATAAAAAAGGTCAGGATCAAAAGATAGTTGTTTTTGATTTCGGTGGAGGAACCCACGATGTATCAATTCTTGAGCTCGGAGATGGAGTTTTTGAAGTTCTATCTACAGATGGTGATACTCATTTGGGTGGTGATGATGTTGATGAAAAAATTATTGATTGGTTAGCTGATGAGTTTAAGAAGGATGAAACTATAGATTTAAGAAAAGACCCTATGTCTTTACAAAGGTTGAAAGAAGCGGCTGAAAAAGCTAAAATTGAATTATCATCTTCAGCTCAAACCGAAATTAATTTGCCTTATATTACTGCTACAGATAGTGGTCCAAAGCACTTGGTTAGAACACTAACTAAATCAAAATTTGATCAATTAATTGATGATTTAGTTAAGAGAACTATTAATCCGTGTAAAACGGCCCTTAAGGCAGCAGGATTGAATAAATCAGATATTGATGAGATTATTTTAGTTGGTGGATCAACAAGAATTCCAGCGGTTCAAGACGCCGTAGAGAAATTCTTTGGAAAAAAACCTAGCAAAGGTGTTAATCCTGACGAAGTTGTTGCAGTTGGTGCAGCAATACAGGGTGGAGTGTTCACCGGAGACGTAAAAGATGTTTTATTATTAGATGTTACTCCTCTATCATTAGGAATTGAAACTATGGGTAATGTAATGACAAAATTAATTGAAGCCAATACAACAATACCAACCAAGAAGTCTCAGGTTTTCTCCACAGCAGCTGATAACCAACCTGCGGTTGATATTAGAATTGCTCAAGGTGAAAGACCAATGTATCCTGATAATAAGGAGATAGGAAGATTTCAGTTAGCTGATATTCCTCCAGCTCCAAGAGGTGTTCCTCAAATTGAAGTAACTTTTGATATTGATGCAAATGGTATTTTAAATGTTACTGCAAAGGATAAAGCTACAGGAAAAGAGCAAAATATCAGAATTGAAGCTTCTTCAGGTCTAACTGAACAAGAAATTGAAAAAATGAAGAAAGATGCCGAAGCAAATGCTGAAGCTGATGCAAAGGCTAAAGAAACTGTTGATAAGTTAAATAGTGCTGATGCAATGATTTTTCAAACGGAAAAGCAACTTAAAGAGTTTGGTGATAAATTATCAGATGATAAGAAAAAACCCATAGAGGAAGCTTTAGAAGAATTAAAAAAATCATATGAGAGCAAAGATTTAGAAAAAATAGATCCGGCTCTTGAAAAGATCAATGAGGCTTGGAAGGCGGCTAGTGAGGAGATGTACAAAGCTCAACAGAATCAACAAGGTGGTCAGGCTGACCAATCAGCAGACAATAATTCTAACGAAAGTTCAGATAATGTTGAAGATGTAGATTTTGAAGAAGTAAAAGAATAAACAATATTCTTAAAATCTAAAAAAGGGTGCTGTTGACAGCGCCCTTTTTTTGTGTAAATTTGCAAAAAAAATATTTTGAATCAATCTGAAATTTTAGAAGAGATAAATAGAATGAGTTCCAATACATTAATGGAAACTCTAAAAATCACTTTTACCGAAATCGGAGATAATTATGTTGTTTGTAAAATGCCAGTTACATCAGATGTTCATCAGCCAGCAGGAATTTTACATGGAGGTGCAACCGCTGCACTTGTTGAGACGGTTGGAAGTTTTGCGTCAAGATATTTTATAAAAGATAAAGATTTATCCATAAGAGGAATCGAGATATCAACCAATCATGTTAGAAGTGTTAGTGAAGGTTTTGTTTATGCCAAGGCTACGAATGTTCATCTTGGAAGAACAATGCAGATTTGGGAGGTAAGAGTAACTGATGAGGATGAAAATTTGATTTCACTTGGAAAACTAACCACATTAGCAATCAATAAAAAATAAATTATGTACATAAAGCAAGTAATAGAAAATAGAGAATCATGGTGGGGATATTTCCTTACAGTTATTTTGATAGTTCCAACAGCAGTAGTTTTATTTTCAATTCCTCACGGAATTATTTTAACATCAAAAGCATTTGGTAATGAGGAATTGATGGCTAAAATAGCTTCTGGGGATATGGCTGCTATGATGAGTGTCTTGGAGCCAAATTTAAATTTGTTTCTTATGTTATTACCTTTTGTAGGAATGTTGCTAGCGGTTTTTTTCTCTACAAAGATTATCCATAAAAACACCATAAGAGAGCTTACTACATCAAGAGAAAAAATCGATTGGAGCAGAGTTTTTTTTGCTTTTGGTTTGTGGGGATCCATAAGTGCTACAATGATATTCTTAGATTACAATTTTTTTACACCTGAAAATTATGAATGGAATCTTAATCTAGTTCCTTTTTTAATTTTATGTGCAATAGTTATTCTTTTACTACCTATTCAAACCTCGGCTGAGGAGTATTTATTTAGAGGTTATTTAATGCAAGGAATAGGAGTAATCAGCGGAAATAGATGGTTACCATTAATATTAACTTCTCTAGCCTTTGGTCTAATGCATTATGCTAATCCTGAGATTGCCAAGTTTGGAAATGTTGTATATGTATTTTATATAGGTTCAGGTCTTTTTGCAGGTATAATGACATTGATGGATGAGGGTATGGAATTAGCATTGGGTTGGCATGCTGCCAATAATATGGTTGCAGCTTTACTTGTAACCGCAGATTGGACAGCACTACAAACTCATTCTATGTTAAAGGATATATCGAATCCTGAATCAATACCTCTGGGTGAGGTTTTAATACCTGTTCTAATATTTTTTCCGGCTATTTTACTAATTTTTGCTAGAAAATATGAGTGGACAGACTGGCAAGGAAAACTTTTCGGAAAAATCTAAATTTCTTCAAGAGTTAAAGATGATTCATAAAATTTAGCTGCTGCATTTATAACTTCTCTAAATTCTTGATATCGTCCCTTATCATATCTAAGATTTTTATAAAATTCTTTTATTATAATATAAATTTTATTGTTGTTTAAGCTTGCTTTTGAATTGAATTTAGCTGATATGCTACCATCAACTGAAATAAATTCTTTTGATTTATTTAATTCACTATAATCTGAAACTCTGTAGCCTTTGGGAATTTCAATTTCAATCTCATATTCATAAGAATTTGGGAAATTTATTTCTATTTCATTTATCCTTCTCTTATCATCAAACAAATTACTCTGTAGCCCTATAACTTTTCCAACCTTTACATAAACCAACCCGTTTATTTCCTCTACTAATTCAGTGGTTGTAATACTTGAGTTAATCTTTAGTGGAGTGTTATAGGAATTATTTGAGATGTCAAAATTTTTGATACTATAATTAGTAACCTTTTTATTATTTAAACCGTTAATAGTAAAATAATCAATTAAAAAATCTGTTTCTTCATTTTCAGATAGTGAAACATAGTTTCTGTTCATTATAGCCCAATAACCACTAAAAGACCTACTTTCTTTGATTTTTAATTTCTTTAAATTTTTTGGAATAGATATTTCAATCTTCTTTTTTATTTCACTAAAATTTTTGTCAGACTGTGTGATTTCGCTAAAGTAATAATCAAGATTCTTATCTATAAATACTCCATAGTTTCCTAACAGGTCATCTGGTGCCTCTGAAATTCTATATTCGATTCTGTTTGGACTTATGTACTTTTCAGAGTTAGGTAGATAAATGATAAATTCTCTCAATTGATTTGGATCAAATAATTCAGGATCAAATTTTAAAAAATATCTATTACAGCTTATTGCTACTTCATAATCAACTTTTGCAGCTTTTAACAGATTAGTGTATACTTGAATTATACTAAAGTCATTAGAAATTTTATTATCAAATATGTAACTAATTTCATTTAAATTAGGATCATCATTATCAGATATTATAAAATTATTTTTTATGTACTCATCTATTTTATTTGAGATTGATATTTCATTTTCGGGAATCGAGATATTATTTTTTTGGATTTCGTTAAATAAATCAATAGCTATTGGATTTATTGAGCTTGGGAAAAATAGTTCACGCAAATTTTGAACTAGATTATTCCAGTATTCTGTTTGTGAAACGTCTTCACGATTTTCATAGCACTGATACGATACTTTAATCTTGTTTGCAATAGGAGTTGAGTATTGCTCATTAGAGGTGGCATCAAGGTTTTTGAAATTGATTAATTTACTCTTCTTGCCGTCAATTAAAGTATCTTCTACAAATGAATTGAAAGAATTGTAAATTTTTATGTTAGATTTAAAATTATTTTCAATTAAAATAAATTTTGAAGATAAAATTGGATAAGACTCTTCAATAATTTTATTTCCGTTAAAATTAAAATCCCTTTTAACTGTGTAAATAACCTCAACAATGTCCTGCTCTTTGATACCAGGAATTTTATAATAATTATAGTTCTCACTAGATGTAGATTTATTAATCATCTTTTTCATCTCTTCAAAACCATAAGTTGCAGTTGTATCGTCATTTATAATCTTTGATTTAACATCTACAATTTCAGAAACATTGATTTTTGATATGAAAATTTCATTATTTGAATCATCTGTTATTTTATTAATTTTTGTTTTCATGTGATGAGTCTCATAAATATATACCTCATCACTAAATTTAGAATTAAAATATTCAACATAATGATTGCTAAATATTCCTTGTAAATCATTGTCGGATGTTTTTAAATCTCCAATTTTATTGTCCCAATTTATGTTTAAATAACTTTGAGAAAATGAATTTACAGATACAACAATTAACAAAAATCTTAGTAACAAAATTTTTTTTTCCATAGATGAAACAATATTACTTGTTTGATATTACCTAAATTTACTAGACTTATAAATATACTTTAATAAAAGATTATGAAGAAAATAATTATTTTAATTTTTATGACAACATTTTCATTGAATTCACAAATTTTAAATGAAAAAGAACGTGCGCATAAGATAAATGAAATTCTTAAGAATAGATTTGATAATGTGCTTCCTGAATTAATGGATAAAACTCAAATTGACATGTGGATTTTGATATCCAGAGAATACAATGAAGATCCTGTATTGAAAACGATGTTACCTGCTGAATGGCTAAATGCACGTAGAAGAACTATTATAGTTTTTTTTAGAGATAAAGAAAACGACTCACTGGATAAACTGGCTGTGGCAAGATATAATTTTGGTGATAATATAATTTCGGCTTGGGATAAAGAGAAACAGCCAGACCAATGGAAAAGATTAAATGAAATTATTGAAGAGAAAAATCCACAAAAAATAGGCTTAAATTATTCAAAGTATTTTAATATTGCTGACGGATTAGATAAAACAGATCATGATGAGTTTATGGAAAATATTTCTGAAAAAAATAGGGCAAAGATTGTTTCTGCTCAAAAATTAGCAACAGCATGGATAGAGACAAGGACTAATGAAGAAATGGAAATTTACAGACAAATAGTTACAATTACTAAAGAAATCATAAATGAGGCATTTTCACTTGACGTTATCCAAATAGGTAAAACAACAACTTCAGATTTGGAGTGGTGGATGCGTCAAAAAGTTACAGATATGGGTCTAAATACATGGTTTCACCCTTCAGTAGATATTCAAAGAAAAAGCGAGGTTAATGGTAATCATCTAAGATCATTTTCTAATAGACCATCGGAAAATATTATTCAGAAAGGTGATTTGTTACATTGTGACTTTGGAATTACATATTTAAGGCTTAATTCTGATTGTCAACAAATGGCATATGTTCTTGATGATAATGAAAAAAATGTCCCCATGTATCTTAAGGAGGCTTTTGATGACGCTAATCTTCTTCAAGACATACTAACTTCAAATTTTATAGAGGGGAATTCAGGTAATCAAATTTTATTAAATTCCCTTTCAGAAGCAAAAAAAATAGGATTAAGACCTTCTATTTACACCCACCCACTTGGATCTTATGGACACTCTTCTGGACCAACTATAGGTATGTGGGATGCACAAGAAGGAGTAGTAGGAACTGGTGATTATCCTTTGAATTTAAACACTGTTTATGCTATTGAGTTGAATAATACATCATACATAAAAGAATGGGATCGTGATATTAGAATAATGCTAGAAGAGGCTGGTTTTTTTGGCGAAAATGGCCATAGTTATGTTAATGGTAGACAAACAAAAATTAAAATTGTAAATCCCAAATAGTTTATAAATTAAATAATTTATAAATTGCAAACCACTTAATCAAAGATGAAAAAAGTTATACTGTTTATTTTATTATTTTACAGTTCAAATATTTTTGCACAGCAAGTTTATGGAGTTCAAAGAGGTCAAAGAGGATATATACCTCCACCTAAATATGAAGCATCTGTTTATATTACAACATTAAATGCTTATGAGGAACTAGAAAAAATTCTACCTAAATCTGTAGAGATTTTTTCTCTTGATGATTTTGAAAAAGAAATTTTTAAGGGACTATTACTTGAAAAATTTGAAAATTATAATAGAATTGTTGAGAATACAGATTCTTCAAAGCAAGCAAGACAGGAATCATTAAAACAGTTGGAAATTGATTTTGTAAAATCATTGGCTGTTATTTTAACTCCTGATGAGATTACAGCCTTTGTTGATATGGATTTTTCTGGAAAAGAAGAAAAGAAGAAAAGAAGAAAAGAAAAAAGAAAGAAAAAAAATGATGAATAAAAACACAGTTTTAGGTTGGGCTACCTTTATTATGATTTTTTTTGGATTGGTTTTAATCGCTCTAGGCGTCTTCAAATATAATGAAATAGCTGGCTGGGGATTCGTTTCAGTGGGTCTAGGTTTCTTTGCAATTGCTTGGGTATTTAATGCTTTAAAAGGAAGGGTTTAATCATTAATCCAAACCATTTTTATATTTGCTCTTAAGTAAGGTGATTTTTTTTCCATTTTTATTTCCTTAAATCCAAAATTTCTGTACAGGTGGATTGCATTATTTAGCTTTTTATTTGAGTAAAGTATAATTGAACTATAGTTATTAGATTTAGAATAATCAATACATTTTTTTAGTAATTTTTTTCCTATTCCTTTATTTCTGTATTCTGGCTTAACAGCCATTTTAGTTAATTCGAAAACTAATTTGTTTTTTGTTGGCATTAGTGCTACAGTTCCTATTATATTTCCTGCTGATTCTGCAAAAAAGATTTTACCCCCTTTATTTATGATATATTTTTTGGAATTTGATAAAACTTCGTAATCGTATTCTTCAACTTGAAAAAAGTATTCTAACCATTCAATATTCAAATCATAAAAGTCCTTTTCAAAATTATCTTGAAAATTTATAATATTTATTTCCATCTTCTCTAATATTACTTAATATTAATATCTTTAGAAAATATTACAAAGTTATAATGAAAAAATTAGTTGAATGTGTGCCAAATATCTCCGAAGGAAATGATCAATCGGTCATAAATAAAATAGTTCAAACTGTAAAAAAATATCCAGGAATTAAACTATTAAACGTTGATCCGGGAAAAGCTACTAATAGAACTGTTATAACATTTGTTGGAGATGCAGATATTATTGTTGATGCAGCATTTAAATTAATTTCTAAAGCCAAAGAGCTAATTGATATGAGAAAGCACTTTGGTGAGCACCCAAGAATGGGTGCTGTTGATGTTTGTCCATTAATACCAATTTCAGGAATTTCAATGGAAGAAACAGTTGATTTAGCACACAAGCTTTCAGAAAGAGTTGGTAATGAGCTATCAATTCCTGTTTATTGCTATGAATATGCTGCAAAAGAGGATAAAAGAAAAAATTTAGCTAATTGTAGAGCAGGCGAATATGAGGGCTTAGAAAATAAATTTAAAGACACTTTATGGAAACCTGACTATGGTCCATCTAAATTTAACGATGAAGTAAAAAAATCAGGTGCTACAGCAATCAGTGCTAGGGATTTTTTAGTTGCTTACAATGTTAATTTAAATACAACTTCTACCAGAAGAGCAAATGCTGTTGCTTTTGATTTAAGAGAAGCTGGAAGGATTAAAAGAGAAGGAGGTAAGCTGACTGGTAAAATAATTAAGGACAAAAAAGGGAATCCAAAAAGAACTCCAGGTTATTTTAAGAATTTGAAAGGAATCGGTTGGTTTATTGATGAATATGGAATTGCACAAATTTCCTATAATATTACAAATATAAATACCACACCCTTACATGAGGTTTTTGATAAAACCTGTGAAAGGGCTCAAATCAGAGGAATGAGAGTTACCGGCTCTGAATTGATAGGTTTAGTTCCAAAAAAAGTACTAATTGAAGCTGGAAAATATTTTTTGACTAAGCAAAAAAGATCAAATGCAATCCCGGATAGTGAAATAATTCATATTGCTGTTAAGTCCCTGGGATTAGATGAGCTGGCACCTTTTGACCCAAAGTCAAGAATTATAGAATATATGATTGATGAAAAAAACAGGGGTTTATCAAAAAAATCATTAGTTGATTTTGCCAATATTACTTCTAGTGAATCTCCTGCACCTGGTGGTGGTTCGATTTCAGCTTATTCTGGAGCCCTTGCTGCTTCTTTAGCTGTAATGGTTGCAAATTTATCTGCCCATAAAAGAGGTTGGGATGATAAATGGAATTTCTTTTCAAAGATTGGTGAAAAAGGAATGAAAATACAATCTCAGCTTATTGATTTAGTTGATGAAGATACAGAAGCTTTCAATTCAATAATGCATGCGTATTCATTGCCAAAAGATACTCATGAGGAAAAACAAATCAGAATTAAGTGCATTCAAAAAGCAACTAAAAATGCAATCGAAGTTCCTTTTAAAATAATGGAGGTTTCCTATAAATCAATAGAAATTATTAAAAAAATGGCAATTAAGGGAAATCCTAATTCAATTACAGACATCGGTGTTGCTATGCACTGTGCTAAAGCTGCAATTAACGGTGGTTTTTTAAATGTTAGGATTAATTGTAACGACCTTGATGACAAGGGTTTTGTTGAGAAAATTATATCAAAAGGGGATAAAATTATAGAGAAAACTAATTTAGAAGAAACTAAAATTTTAGCAATTGTTGATGAAGTTTTATCTAGCTAATTTTCTTTCCTTTAATCAAGACTTTTTCAATTAAACTATCTCCGAAATAATACGGTAAATCATCAATTGAATCTATTTTTTCAGTAATTAATAAGTTAGCAATTTTGCCTTTAGTAATCGATCCTGTTTTGTCAGAAACGCCCATAGCATAAGCTCCGTTAATTGTTGCGGCATTAATTGCTTGCTCAGTACTTAATTTTAATTTATTACAAGCTAATGACAAAATGAAATTCATATTTCCTGTTGGTGATGATCCAGGATTATAATCACTTGCTATTGCAAAAGAAATTCCATTAGACAATAAATCTCTTGCATTTGCATAATCAATTCCTAAAAAGAATGAGCATCCAGGTAATAATACAGGCATTGTATTACTGTTTTTGAGAGCATTTATGTCGTCTTGAGTCATAACTTCTAGATGATCTACACTTAAAACTCCACACTCAACACCAGCCTTAATTCCACCTATAGAGTTAAATTGATTTGTGTGGATTTTTACTCTGACATCTAGTTCATTTGCTTTTTTACATAGTGACATTACATCATCAGCTGAAAAATAGTTTTCTTCACAAAAAATATCAACATAGTCAACTAATTTTTTGTTAACAAAATCAGGGAGCATTTTATTAACGACGAGATTTAGGTATTCTTCTTTTTTATAATTTTTTGGAACAGCATGAGCTCCAAGAAATGTTGATTTTATCTCAATTGGTAAAGATTTTTTAAGTCTGCTGATAACTTCAAGCATTTTTAATTCAGAATCGTAACTTAATCCATATCCAGACTTTATTTCTAATGCCCCAGTTCCTTTACGAATTAATGATTTGATCCTATTTTTTGACTCTTCATACAAATCATCTGATGAAATAGAATTAATTTGATTAGATGATTTTAAGATTCCTCCACCATTTTTTGCTATCTCTTCATAAGTAGCGCCTTTTATTCTTTGCATATATTCATCCGATCTATTTCCAGTGAATACAGAGTGCGAATGAGAATCACACCAAGCGGGTAAAACAATTTTATCTTTTGCATTTATTGTTTCTATATCACCAAAATTTGGTATTTCGGACATTTTTCCAAAGTCAGCAATAATTCCATTTTTAACAAATAAGAAAGCGTCTGAAATCGAAGGTAATTCGTTCATTCTCTCTGCTTTCACAAATGAAATATCATTATCTCTAACCTGTATAAGTTGTTTTATGTTAATAATTAACTTAGACATAACGTGTATATTAGATCATGCTTTTTGGATCTACTAGTTGATCGTATTCTTCAGCAGTTAAGTATCCTGATTTAATGGCTTCTTCCCTGAGAGTTGTGTCATTTTTATATGCATTGTTAGCAATCTCAGCAGCTTTATAATATCCAATTTTTGGATTTAATGCGGTTACGAGCATTAATGAATTATCTAATTTATCTTTGATTGACTTCAAATTAGGAATAATACCCTTGACGCAATTTGAATTAAAACTATTGACAGCATCAGAAATCAATTTTGATGAATTTATAAAATTATAAATAATTACAGGTTTAAAAACATTAAGCTGAAAATGACCTTGGCTGGCTGAAAAAGTAATTGCAGTATCATTACCAACTACTTGGCTACAAACCATTGACATTGCCTCACATTGAGTTGGGTTAACTTTTCCGGGCATTATTGAGCTTCCGGGTTCATTAGCAGGTAATATTATTTCACCAATTCCGCTTCTTGGTCCGGATGAAAGCATTCTTATATCATTCGAAATTTTGTTTAGAGCAACTGCGATTTTTTTTAATGAGCCATGGCAATCAACTAGTGAATCATTCGAAGATAATGCCTCGAACTTATTTTCAGCTGACACAAATGGGTAATTTGTTTCCTTTGCAATTATCTCAGCTACTTTTTCAGAGTAACCATCAGGTGTGTTCAAACCTGTTCCAACCGCTGTGCCTCCAAGGGCGATTTCCAAAATAAATTTTAAGGAATTTTCTAAACTAATAATACCATTTTCAATTTGTTTGGAAAATGCTGAAAATTCTTGACCCAATGTAATAGGTGTGGCATCCATCATGTGAGTTCTGCCAATTTTTACAATATCTTTAAATTCTTCTGATTTTTTATCAAGAGAAACTTTTAAATTTTTCAGAGCGGGTAAAGTATTTGTTAAAACTATTTTGTAAGAAGCCAAATGCATAGCTGTTGGAAAGGTATCATTAGATGATTGAGATTTATTTACATCATCATTTGCTTTAACATATTTTTCGTCATTTAAATCTTTTTTTAGCAGTTGTTGACATCTATTTGAAATAACCTCATTTATATTCATATTTGTTTGAGTGCCTGATCCTGTTTGCCATACAACTAAAGGAAATTGATCATTATGTTTTCCGTCAATTATTTCATCACAAACAGTTGAAATCAGATCCATTTTATCTTTGGATAGTATTCCACAATAATGGTTAGTTATGGCAGCTGCTTTTTTAAGGATGGCATAGGAGTGAATTATTTCAATTGGCATTGACGCCTCTGGTCCAATTTTAAAGTTATTTCTAGATCTTTCGGTTTGAGCACCCCAAAGTCTATCAGCGGGAACCTTAACCTCACCTAGAGTGTCTTTTTCAATTCTGTATTCCATGCTTAGCAATTATTATACAAATTTACACATTAAATACAACTAAACACAAAATGTGTCATTATTGAACTTTATCATGAAATAATGTTGAAAATTATTTTAATTTAATATTATGTAGAAAGATTCTATGCTTTATATTTGCTATAATGTGATTTAACTATGTTTGAGTTTGACCAATATTTAGGTTTTTTAGCTTTTCTAACTATTTTGACAATAGGTTTTTGGTTATTTTTTGTATTACTGCTTTTTGTGATTCCATATTGGGTTTTTGGTGCATTAAAGGAAAGAATCGAAGAGTTTATTCAAGAAAGAAAAAATAAATAATAGTTTAAGAGCCAAAACCACCCTCATCGAATCCTGCATTTCTCATTTGTCTTCTGTTTTGATTTTTCTTTTGGTTAAATCTATAAGTAAAATTTAGTGTTGCAGATCTTTGACTCCATCTGAATTCATAGTCATTGTAAAAGTTTTCATTGAACGTTTCGTTTCTCCATCCTCTTTGGTCCAATAAATCTTTAATATTTAAGGTTAATGTTGCTTTTTCTTTAAATAATTCTTTGCTGAATGCCAAGTCTATTGAAAAATCACCATCACTTTTACTGACAGCAGTTTCATTAGGCCCTCTAATATTCATTCTTGTCTGCCAATCAATTTTACCTGGTAAAGTAAGTTTGTTGTTAAGTCTAAAACTCCAACTAACATTTTCATTATCATATACAATATCATTGTAAGTGCCTTCTACTTTATTCTGAAACAAATTAAAATTCGTATTAATGTTCCAATTTCTTCCCTTTCTGTATGAAAGGTTTAATTCAAATCCGAATCTTTCATTCGTAGACAAATTAATTGGAGTTCTTACAACGATAGGCACATTAACTCCATTAATTTCTGCATATTCACCCGTTTCTTCAATAATTGTGTTTATTGAATTGGTTGATTTTTGAAAATAAGCTGATGTATTAATGGTAAATGAAGATTTATATCTCTTTATGTATCCAAAATCAATATTATTTGAGTAAGTGGGATCTAAATATGGATTACCTTGCCAAATTAGTATTGGACTTATTTTAGTTGGAAAAGGATTAACAAATCTTGACCAAGGTCTTCGGATTCTTCTATTATATCCAAAGGTTAAAGTTTCTTCCTCAGTTATCTCTAAACCAAAATTAAATGTAGGAAATAAGCCAGTATCATTAATTTCAGTGTAATCTTGAATTGTAAGCTGATTTACATTTTTCAGTGTATTCTCAACCCTTAAACCCAGAAGAAAAGAATATTTGTCTTCAACTTTAACCCCATACTGAGTGTATGCTGCACTGATTCTTTCTTTGTATTGAAATATGTTACTTTGGTCAAGGTCCTCGACAAGAATATTGCCAACATTATCAAAAACTTTGTAGTCAGTGATATCATCTTCACTTTCTATTCTTATTCCAGCTTCAAATTGACGGTTTTCTCCAATAGGTAAAACATAATCAGAGCGAATGAAAAATGATTCAGATTGAATATTTTCATCCACACTTTCACTTGCAACACCGTTTTCATCAATTAATGAATTCTCCCATTCTTTTGAATTTTCATATTGCAGATCAATAGTGATTAATTGACCTTTATCGTCTAATTTTTTTTCAAAATTTAAATTGTATTCACGATTATTATCGATATCATCCTCAAAATCATTTTGGGTTATTGTATTTAGAATGTTAGAATTGGAGTCTAATTCTCTGATGGTATTTGATTCTAAATTATCTGAACCGTAATTGTTGTAAAAGAAAGAACCTAAAAGCGATGTATTATCATCTATATACCATTCAAAACCATTATTTATAAAATACCCGTTACTTACCCTTTCTCTTATTCTGTCTTCACTGAAAAAAGTACTAGGCTCTGAGCCGTTGAAATATTCCGTTATACCACTTGAGCTACCAGGTCTGATTCTATCATATAGACTTGAAGAATTAAAGAAATTGATTTTACCATTTCTATAATTTATGTTAGATGATATAGAACTTGATTTGGGTTCTCCGATATTAGCACTTAATGAACCATTTAATCCAAGTTTCTTTGACTTTCTAAGTATTATGTTAATAATACCACCGCTTCCTTCAGCCTCATATCTTGCTGAAGGGGATGTAATAACTTCTACTTTTTCTATGGCATCAGCAGGTAATTCTTTTATGAATGATGAGTTAATACCAACTAACCTAGATGGTTTTCCATTTATAAGGATTCTAGCTGCATCATTACCTCTTAGAAGTATATTTCCGTCAATATCGGTTGAAACAGACGGAATATTGTCTAATACATCAGTTCCTGTACCACCTCTAACAGTTAAATCCTTACCGACCGTATATATTTTTTTATCTAATCGAATCTCAACAGTTGTTTCCTCAGCAATAATTTCAACTTCACCAAGTGACTCATAATCTAGTTCTAGTTTTATTTTACCTAGGTTTAAATTGTTATCTAACTCAACCTCATTCAAGGTTAAATTTTTAAATGAAATGTATTCGATTAAAATATTGTATTTTCCAGCTTGAGCAGGAATAGAAAATTTACCAAAATTATCACTAATCCCTCCTGTAACAACATTATTATTTTCGGTATTTAGTAACGTAATTGTAGCATATTCCAAAAGTTCATCGTTGTCAAGACTTGACACAATTCCAGAAATGATAAATTCTTTGGGTTGACTATAATTATTGTATTGGGAAAAACTTAAATTAAAGGTTAGTGCAATTATTGCAGCAATTAAGTGCTTTCTCATAGTTTGTTTTTGTTTCCTAAACTGATTAATCAAAACACATGCCAGTAACAGTTAATTATGATCAATTAACAATTTGCTTAGAGTATTTTATCAATATTTTCTTTGGGTCTACCAATTACAGCCTTATTTTTTGATTCAATAATTGGTCTTTCCATCAATTTTGGTTCTGTGCAAAGAAGATTTATAATTTGACTTTCAGTAAGTTCTTTATTTTTAAATTTTTCCTTCCATATTTTTTCGTTTTTCCTGATTAATTGTATAGCCGTAATATTTAATTTGTTTAGTAATAATTTCATTTTAGTTTCAGAAATTTCTTCTTTTAAATATTCGACAATTTCAAATAAAACTCCTTTTTCGGTTAAATACTGAACTCCTTCTCTTGATTTTCTACATCTTGGATTATGATAAATTTTCATTTTTTTATTTGTTATTATTATGATTAGAATTAAACATTAAAAATGATTTTAAAAATTCATTAAGATTTCCGTCTAAGACAGACTCAACATTTCCTGTTTCAGTTCCAGTTCTTAAGTCTTTTATAAGTTTATATGGATGAAGAACATAATTCCTTATCTGACTTCCCCACTCAATTTTCTTCTTTTCAGATTCTATTTCAGATCTTTTTTCATTTTTCTTCTTTAATTCTATTTCATAAAGCTGTGATTTTAGCATTTGCATCGCCCTAATCTTGTTATCTAATTGAGATCTAGTTTCAGAACATGTTATCTGAATTCCAGTAGGTTTGTGGGTTAGCTGAACTTTGGTTTCTATTTTGTTAACACTTTGTCCTCCAGCTCCACTAGATCGTGAAGTATTTATTTCAATATCAGATTGATTGATTTCTATATTAATAGAATCATCAACTAATGGGTAGACATAGACCGATGCAAAACTGGTGTGTCTTTTTGCATTAGAATCAAATGGGGATATCCTAACTAGTCTATGAACACCATTTTCACCTCTTAACCATCCAAATGCATATTCTCCTTCAAATTTTAGGGTTACTGTTTTGATTCCCGCAGATTCACCATCTTGTTCATTTAGTTTTGATACTTTAAAATCATTTTTTTCTCCAAACATTACATACATTCTCATTAACATCTGAGCCCAATCACAACTTTCTGTGCCACCAGCACCTGCGGTAACCTGTAGTACAGCATCCATGTTATCTGATTCATCAGATAACATGGTTTTAAACTCAAGTTCTTTTAAGAATTCTTCTGCCGAATTAAATTGATTTAATAATTCTTCATCGCTACATTCATCATTTTTATTAAAGTCAAATAAAATCTCTAAGTCAGAAATATTTTCACTTGATTTAGTAATGTTATCAATCCAGTTTTTTAGGAATTTAATTTTTTTAAGAACTATTTGAGCTTTTGAAGAATCATCCCAAAAATCAGGTTTGAGTGTTTTGTTTTCTTCAATTTTCAGAGAGGATTTTTTATTATCAAAGTCAAAGATACCCCCTTAACGCATCCAGGCGATTTCTAAGTGATTGTATTTGTTCTAGGGTTATCACGCGGTAAAATTAATACTAATTAAACAAGTTGAGAATATTTTTATTAAAAATTTATATTATGTAGATTTAGTAAAAATTTAAAAAGATGTATAAAGTAAAACTCACACTCGCTTTTTTTATTGTTTTGATTAGTTTTTCATTTTCAAATGCAAATGAATTGGATAAATTCGCAGGATTTTTTGATTTTTCTTATGATGAATCTAAGGATAAAATTTTCCTTGAGGTTGATAAGCTAGATTATGAGTTTCTTTACATTGGATCACTTGCTTCAGGAATTGGTTCAAATGATATTGGTTTAGATAGAGGTCAATTAGGATTAGAAAAGTTGGTCAAATTTGTAAAAAAAGGTAATAAAATCTTGTTGGTTGAGCCGAACCTATACTACAGAGCCCAAACTGAAAATATTAGTGAGAAAAAAAGTGTTGAACAAGCTTTTGCAAAATCTGTAATTTTCGGATTTGAGATTGTTGAAACAAATGATGAACATTATTTAATTGATTTTACCCCTTTTTTGTTGTATGATAGACATGGAGTAGCAAAAAGATTAAGAGATTTAAAACAAGGCTCATATAAAGTTGATAAATCTAAAAGTGCGATTGAAATTTTCAACACTAAGGCGTTTCCTGAAAATATCGAATTTGAAGCTTTATTGACTTTCTCAGGTGAGGCAAAGGGTAGCATGATAAGAAGTGTTGCTCCTGATCCTGACAATGTATCGGTTGTACAACATCACTCTTTTATAAAGCTTCCTGACAACAATTATCAGCCAAGAAAATTTGATCCTAGAAGTGGAGCTATATCTATTTCATTTATGGACTATTCAACCCCAATTGACAAGCCAATCACAAAAAAATTCGTCATTAGGCATAGATTAGAAAAGAAAAATCCAGAACTAGAAATTTCTGAAGCAGTTGAACCAATTATTTATTACTTAGATCCAGGAACACCAGAGCCTGTCAAGAGTGCTTTATTAGATGGTGGAAAATGGTGGAATCAGGCATATGAATCTATTGGTTTTAAAGATGCTTTTCAGGTTAAAATGCTTCCAGAAGGCGCACATCCATTAGATTGCAGGTATAATGTTATTCAATGGGTTCATCGCTCTACTAGAGGATGGAGTTATGGTGCTAGTGTAGTTGATCCAAGAACTGGTGAGATTATTAAAGGTCACGTAAGCTTAGGTAGTCTTCGAATTAGGCAGGATTATATGATAGCTCAAGCATTAACCAATGAACCATTCGCCTCTAAAAATAATAACAATAAAATGATGGAATTAGCCATAGCCAGAATAAGACAGTTAAGTGCTCATGAGATAGGGCATACAATCGGATTTGCCCACAATTTTGCAGCAAGTACAAATGATAGGGCTTCAGTTATGGATTATCCTCATCCGTTGGTAAATTTAATCGATGATGAAATTGTTTTTGACGACGCTTATGATACTGGAATTGGAGATTGGGATAAAGTTACTGTTGCATATAGCTACAGTGATTTTAGATCAGATCAAAATGAAGATTTTGAGTTAAATAAAATATTGGAAAATTCAACTAGTGATGGTTTAAGATTTATTAGTGATTATGATGCTAGATCAATTGATGGTTCCCATGCATATGCTCACTTATGGGATAATGGAGAAACCGCATATTCTGGACTAGATAAAGTAATAGATATTAGAAAAAAGGCAATTGAAAACTTTTCAGAGTATAATGTTCCAGAAGGTACACCAAATTCAGTATTGGAGGACGTTTTTGTTCCATTGTACTTTTTCCACAGATATCAGACTGAAGCTACTGTAAAGTTAATTGGAGGTATGGATTACAATTATTCTTTGGCTGGAGATAATCAGCAAGACTACTATTATATCAAAAAACTCAATCAAATACAGGCTTTAAATTCATTAATGAAAACATTACACCCTGATTTTTTAGCAATTCCAAAGGGTAAATTACAATTGTTTCCCCCAAGGGCATTTGGATACCCAAGAACAAGAGAATCGTTTAAGTCTAACCTAGGTGTTGCTTTTGATCCTTTTTCGGTTGCTGAAACATCTGCTGATATGACCTTAAGTTTAATTTTAAGGCCTAAAAGACTAAACCGATTAATATTACAGCATTCATTAGATAATTCAAATCTGAGCCTTGATGAACTATATGATTTGATATTAAAGAAAACGATCTTTTTCAAGTCTTCTAATATTACAGAATTAGAAGATTCCTATCTTGAGGAGATTCAACATATAGTCAATACTACTTTTTTAAAGAATGTTTTTAATGTTATTAATAGTTCAAGCAGTTATTCTCAGGTAAAAAGCATAAGTAATGAATTAGTAAGAAAAATTTCTTCAGAACTATCATCAAAAAGAAGAAAGGACTATAAACTTTCAAAATATTACGGTCATTATCTTGAGATGATAAGTAATTTTCATAAAGATCCTAAAGAATACGAAATCATTGATTCGTTAAAAATACCTGACGGTTCCCCTATTGGAACAGATAATTGCAGCCATTTCCAATAAAATGATAGATTTAAGAAGTGATACGATAACGAAACCATGTGATAAAATGCTTGACTTTATGCTCCATGCTAAAGTTGGAGATGATGTATATGGGGAGGATCCAACTGTAAAAGAGTTAGAAAATAAAATAGCTAATTTTTTTGGAATGGAAAGTGCAATGTTTTTTCCATCTGGAACAATGGCTAATCAAACTGCTGTAAAAATTCACACAAACCCAGGTGATCAGGTTGTTGCTCATGAATATTCCCATGTTTACAATTATGAAGGAGGTGGAGCTTCTTTTAACAGTGGTGTGTCGTTCAAGCTTCTTCAAGGTCAAAAAGGTATGTTTAATCCAGATCAATTAAAATATGCAATAAATCCAAAGAATTTTTATCACTCACCATTGACAAAATTAGTTTCATTGGAAAATACTACGAACAAAGGTGGTGGACATTGTTGGGATGTCAAACATTTTGAGGAAATAAAAACAATATGTGATGAAAATGAGCTTGGATTACACATGGATGGAGCTAGGGTGTGGAACTCAATAGTTGCTAAAGATAACAACCCTGAATTGTATGGAGATTATTTTGATACCGTCTCTGTCTGTTTAAGTAAAGGACTTGGTTGTCCTGTAGGCTCTGTATTAGCAGGAAGAAAACAATTTATAGATAAGGCATTAAGGGTTAGAAAAATTTTAGGTGGAGGAATGCGTCAAGCAGGCTATTTAGCAGCAGCAGGACTGTATGCTATTGAAAACAATTTACAAAGACTTTCTGTTGATCACCAAAGAGCTAAAGAGATTGCATCAAGTTTTTTATCTAAGGATTGTATAAATAGTGTAAATGATGTAGAAACAAATATCATAATACTAGAGCTTGAAGATTCTGTAGATAGGCAAACATTTGTAAATTATTTTTCTGATAAAGAAATTTTATTTGATTGGAATTCAATGGGATTCAAAAAAATAAGAATTGTAACACATCTAAATTACAGTGAACAAGATCATAAACACCTCCTTAATGTTGTCGATAACTTATAGCAGATAATTTAAAAATCAGCTCAAAAACACTTATTTTTGTATTGCTCTAAAACAATTGTTTTTCATTGATGAAAAAAAATAAAAATGTAGTCAATAATTTATTGGAGCTTGTGGGAAATACCCCTATGGTAAAAATTGATAATTTAACCAGAGACTTTTCGGGTACTTTCCTTGCTAAGCTTGAATCGGCTAATCCAGGTCACTCTTCAAAAGATAGAATTGCTTTACATATTGTTGAGAGTGCTGAAAAAAAAGGGATTCTAAAACCCGGTGATACCATTATTGAAACCACATCAGGAAATACCGGATTTAGTCTAGCAATGGTGTCATTAATTAAAGGATACAAATGTATTTTGGCTGTGTCTTCTAAATCATCAAGTGATAAGATTGATATGTTAAAAGCAATGGGTGCTAAAGTGTATGTATGTCCTGCAAACGTATCTGCTGATGATCCAAGATCGTATTATGAGGTTGCAAAAAGGCTTCACAGTGAAATTAAGGGGTCAATTTACATTAATCAATATTTTAATGATTTAAATGCAGATGCACATTACTCATCAACAGGACCTGAGATTTGGAATCAAACTGATGGAGATATTACCCATTTAATTGTCTGTAGTGGTACTGGTGGTACAATTTCAGGAACAGCTAGGTATCTAAAGGAAAAAAACCCAAATATTAAAGTTATTGGAGTTGATGCGTATGGGTCAGTTCTTAAGAAATATCACGAAACAGGAGAGTTTGATGAAAATGAAATATATCCATATAGAATTGAAGGTCTTGGAAAAAATCTAATACCATCTGTAACTGATTTCGAAATCATCGATAGATATATTAAGGTTACTGATGAGGATAGTGCACATTCTGCCAGACAGCTTGTTAAATATGAAGGCATTTTTGTTGGTTACACAAGTGGTGCAGCATTTCAAGCAGTTAAGCAACTTAATGATGAAAAAGAATTTAATAAGACAGATGTTATTGTGGTAATTTTCCCTGATCATGGTTCAAGGTATTTAAGTAAAATTTATAGTGATAAGTGGATGGAAAATCAAGGATTTTCAGATTCAAAAAGAGAAATTAATAATAACGATATACAATATATTAGAAAATAATGAGAGATTTATTTGATAGAATGCGTCAGGACAAAGGGCCCTTAGGAAAATGGGCTGATATTGCTGAAGGATATTTTGCTTTTCCGAAGCTTGAAGGTCCGATTTCAAACAGAATGAATTTTAATGGAAAAGAAGTAATTACTTGGAGTGTTAATGACTATTTGGGATTAGCAAATGATCCAGAAGTACGAAGAGTTGACGCAGAAGCCGCTGCTAAGTATGGTTCAGCTTATCCAATGGGTGCAAGATTAATGTCAGGTCATACAGATTTGCATGAAAAACTTCAAAATCAGTTGGCTGAGTTTGTTAATAAAGAAGCCGCATATGTATTAAATTTCGGATATCAGGGTATATTATCAACTATTGATTCTTTGGTTAGTAAAAATGATGTTATTGTTTATGATATTGATTCTCATGCTTGTATTATTGATGGGGTTCGACTTCATCTTGGAAAAAGGTTTACTTATCAACATAATGATATGGAAAGCCTTGAAAAAAATCTAAATAGAGCAACCAAAATAGCTGAAGAAACTAACGGAGGGGTTTTAGTCATCTCAGAAGGTGTTTTTGGAATGAGAGGTGAACAAGGTAAATTAAAGGAGATTGTTGAGCTTAAGAAAAAATTTAAATTCAGATTACTTGTTGATGATGCTCATGGGTTTGGAACCCTAGGTAAGACCGGGGCTGGAGCAGGTGAAGAGCAAGGAGTTCAAGATGAAATTGATGTGTATTTTGCCACTTTTGCTAAATCCTTAGCCAGTACAGGAGCATTTATAGCGTCTGATAAAGAGATTATAGATTTTTTGAAATATAATATGAGATCCCAAGTTTTTGCAAAATCTTTACAAATGCAATTAGTCGAAGGCATTTTAAAGAGACTAGAAATGTTAAGAACTAGGCCTGAATTTAAACAAAAGCTTTGGGATAACGTAAATAAACTCCAATCTGGATTAATGGAAAGAGGTTTTGATATTGGTACAACACAAAGTTGTGTTACTCCTGTTTACTTAAAAGGATCGGTTCCAGAAGCTATGGCATTGGTTAAAGATTTAAGAGAGAATCACAAGATATTTTGCTCTATAGTAGTTTATCCGGTAATTCCAAAGGGTTTGATTCTACTTAGGCTTATTCCAACTGCTTCGCACAACTTTGATGATATTCAGGAAACTTTAGAAGCTTTCTCTTCAATTAGGGAAAGATTAGTCACAGGGGTTTATAAAAAACTATCTGTAAGCCTAGGCTAATTGAGGTTAAGCTTATAAGTCGATCTAGTTTTAATTAGTTTTGGATTGAAATTTTTCCATATTTTATCAATTGATATATTATCAGTTAACTCAGGTGTTCTCCTGCAAATTTGTATACCCTTTCCTTTAAGTGTTTGAATAAATGAATTAAATATTATTGCAGTAACTCCAAGTTTCTGATAATTTGGATCAATACCAATTAGATATAAAGTGACATCTTTATTAAATTTCTTAGCCCATAATAGATTTAAAAATCCAAAGGGAAACAATTTACCATTCATTCTTTGCAAAGCTTTGGCAAAAGAAGGCATTATAATGGCAAAAGCAACAATTTCTTTATTTTCATTTTCAACAAACTTTATATACTCAGGGTTTATAAACTTTATATATTTTTCTTTCATAAATTCTTTTTGCTCCTGATTTATTTTAACAAATGAAGATAGTTTAGCATAAGATCTATTAAATAGGTCAAACATATCATTTGTTCTTTTCATTACTTCGTTAGTAGAAGTAAAATTGACTTCACTTAATTTATTTCTGGTTTTTACAATTCTACTCATCTTTTCATAGTAAGCTGTGTCAATTTCTTTAAACATAAATGTTTTTTCATGAAAGTTTTTTTCAGAGGTTAATCCATATTTTTCATAGTGATTTACATAATAACTGTGATTATATGCTGTTATCATAGTTCCGATTATCTCAAATCCACTTGTAAGTACTCCAACTTTATCCAAGTTGCTAAAGCCCATTGGCCCCTCCATGTATTTAAGTTTATTTTTGTTACCAGACTCTACAACTTTATCTAGAAGCACTTTACTTACATCAAAATCATCTATAAAATCAAACCAACCAAATCTTATCTTACTCGTTTTTTGTTCGTTTACCTCATACCAGTTTATAATAACTGCTATTCTTCCAACTATTTCATTATTTTTTGATGCCATATACAAATCAACATCAGCATTTTTAAGATTAGGATTTAAATCCTTGTTGAAACTATTAATTTCCTGTTCAATAATAGGGGGGACCCAGTATTTTGAACCTTTATATAATTTAAATGGAAACATAACAAATTCTCTTAACTCTGAATTGTTAGAAACCTTTATAATATCAATCATTTTATTGGATTTAAATTAAGTCTATAGCTCAAGCCAAGGCCCAAATTAAATATTTGTGGAGTGTCTTTAAAGTTTACACTAACACCTGTATCAATTTGAAGATTATCACTAAATAGATATGCGACCCCGAAATTCATTTTGTTTTCAGCATAAAAATCACTCTTTATTCCATGGGTTTCAATAAATCCAATCATACTTTCACTAAACGCGTGGGTTAGTGAAACGATATATTCGAAATCATTTTGTGATGAACCAATTCTCTCAAAGATTAAATTTGTAGTAATAACGGATCTGTATGTGATATTGCTTTGAGTGAAAATTGCTGCTGATGGATTGATACCACTCACATTCGTATTTGTGTATGGATTATTTCTTGAATCCAAATTTATTCCAACGTATGCTGAAATTGCCGGAATAAGATTTTTCCATTTAAATTTTTTATCTGCAAAATAACTGTATACGTTGGGTTTTTCAACTTGACCTTTTTTTGGGTCATAAATTAGATATTTAGCTCCAATTTTAAATTTCTTAAAGTTTTTTCTGTCAAAACTATTAGAGGGTGAATATCGATTATCTGTAAAATTATCTGCCTGATATATTCCATCTATAATCATCTCTAGTTTATCATATAGAAACCCATATCTAATTTTAAAGTCTGCCCCAAAGCCTTTAACCTTGTAGTTCAATAATTGATGCTGCTCATTAGTGTAATAAAAACCGTTTTCAAGTTGTAGTATATTTTTACCTACAGAGAAAGCGCCAGATGAGCTGCCTGGTCTATTTGAATTAATTATTTCAGTATACTGTGAGTAACTGAAATCAAATTTTAAAATAAAAATAATCAGAAAAGAAACAAAAAGTCTATTCACAACAAAATATATAATACAAAGATAAATCTAATAAATTAATAAGATATTAACTTTTTTTGAATTCTTATAGTTGTAAATTTGCAATTAAATTACAGAGATGAAATTTATTTTTTTTCTTATTATATTTTATTTAGGGTTTAAGCTAATTTCAAGAATATTTTATATGTATTTAATTGGCAAGGTTTCCAAAAAAAACACTAACTACGGCAAAGCCGAAGATTTGAATAAAAAAGAAGGCGATGTTTCGATAGATAAAATGCCAAAAAAAAATAAATCAAAATCAGATAAGCTTGGGGATTATGTTGACTATGAGGAGATTGACTAAAATAGATATTGTTAAGCAGTTTTCTGTAATTATATTTTTTATAATTACATCACTCTTTATTTTTTCACCCGTATTAAAAGGTCAAAAGATTTTACAAAACGATATTGTTCAATATTCTGGAATGTCAAAGGAGCTTAAGGATTTTAGGGATAAAAATGATAAAGAGACATACTGGGTTAATAATGCATTTTCGGGTATGCCTACATATCAATTAGGAGCAAAATATCCACACAATTATATCAAACAACTAGATTTGTTAATTAGATTTCTTCCACGTCCATCGGATTATCTTTTTTTATATTTCTTAGGCTTTTATTTTTTAATGTTAAGCCTTAAAGTTGAATACAGACTTGCTGTTCTAGGTGCTTTGTCATTTGGCTTATCAACTTATTTAATAATAATAATAGGCGCCGGTCATAATGCAAAAGCCCATGCAATATCCTATATGCCATTTGTTTTAGGGTCGATAATTTATGTCGTGAGAAAGAAGTATTTACTGGGATTTTTTCTAACAACAATATTCTTAGGTTTACAATTAACATCAAATCATTTCCAAATGACCTATTATTTGATGTTTATAGTGATTATTATGTCGATATGGTTCATAATTAACTGCATTAAAGAAAAAGATTTTAATCATCTAAAAAGAACGAGTTACACCTTGTTTGCAGCCTTAATTTTTTCTTTATTATTGAATTCTTCAAATATTCTCGCTACAATCGAGTATTCAGGTGAGTCAACAAGAGGAAGTTCATCATCTTTAACAATTAACCCTGATGGTTCTTTTAAAGAAAATAATTCCAAAGGTCTAGACCGTGAGTATATAACTCAATGGAGTTATGGTATTTTTGAAAGTTTAAATTTATTTATCCCAAAAATTATAGGTGGAGGATCTTCGGAGAATTTAGATCAAAATTCTTCATTCTATAAGCTTTTAAGGAATAATGGATACAGCCCAATAGAATCAAATCAAATAATTAAAAATAGTCCTACATATTGGGGTGATCAACCTTTTGTTGAAGCTCCAGCATATATCGGGGTAGTTGTATTCTTTTTATTTGTTTTTTCAGTATTCCTCTACAGAGGAAATCATAGGGGCTGGTTATTAGCATCGATAATCGTTTCTCTACTACTATCATTTGGAAAAAACTTTAGTTTACTTACAGATTTATTTATCGATTATTTTCCTATATATGACAAGTTTAGGGCTGTTTCTTCAATTCAAGTTATCCTTGAATTGTGTATTCCGATATTTGCGGTTTTAGGTTTATCTAAACTTATTAGTCAAGAAGTTCAATATAAATCAAAATTAAGTGCACTAAATTATACTGCAGTTCTTTTCATATCAATTTTATCAACTTTATTTTTATTCAAAGGTTATTTTTCATACTCAGGAATTTCTGATCAGTATATGGATGATAGTATTGTCGAAGCTTTAATTTCAGACAGACAAAATATTTTCATTGATCAACTAAAAAGGACTTTATTTTTTATTTCAATTGCTTATTTAATTATTTTCTTGTATTTGAAATCTAAATTTAGCAAGCAGCTAATGATAGTAGCTTTTTGTATTGTTATTTGTTATGATCTTATTTCTTTTTCAAAAAATTATGTAAATGAAGAAAATTTTGTTGATCCAGTTTTTGTAGAAAATCCATTTAACAAAGATGATGTTTATCAATCAATTGCTCAGGATAAATCAGATTTCAGAATTCTTGACTTGACCGAAAACTCAACCAAGCCAAACTATTTCTTTAATTCTGTTAATGGATATCATGCTGCCAAACTCGGTAGATACAACGACTTGATGGAGTTTTATTTAAATAATAGTCACTTAAATACGATTAGTATGCTAAATACTAAGTATATAATTTTTGAGCAGGAGGGTGTAAAAGAAATTTACAAAAATGATAACGCATCTGGAAGTGCTTGGTTTGTAAAGGAAAATATAAAAGTTTTAAATGATGATCAGGAAATAAAACGTCTTGATTCATTAAATTTTAGAGATGTCTCCGTTTCTCAAT